>JAHJQE010000002.1 GCA_018819205.1 Gammaproteobacteria bacterium | reverse complement strand
GTGCCGACCGCGCCCGCGAGATCACCCGTGCACTGACAGACGAGGCATTCGACGGCTTCGTGCGCACCCGCTTCCCCAAGCTGGCCAACTTCACCACGCTGAGCAGCTACGGCGCGGATTTCCATCTGCCCAGCGCCTATAGCGCGGACACCATCCGCAACGGTATCGGCGAATACCTGTCCGATCTGGGCCTGAAGCAACTGCGCATCGCCGAAACCGAAAAGTATGCCCACGTCACCTACTTTATGAGCGGCGGACGCGAACAGCCTTACCCCGGCGAAGACCGCATCCTGGTGCCCTCACCCAAGGTCGCCACCTACGACCTGAAACCGGAGATGAGTGCTTTCGAGGTGACTGACAAACTGGAACAGGCCATCCGCAGTAAGCAGTATCAGGCCATCCTGTGCAACTACGCCAACGGCGACATGGTCGGCCACAGTGGCGTGATGGAAGCCGCCGTGAAAGCTGTGGAAGCATTGGACATTTGCATCGGCCGCGTGGTGAACGCGATGCTGGAATGCGGTGGCGAGGTATTGATCACTGCCGACCACGGCAACGCGGAGCAGATGATGGACCGCGGCACCAATCAGGCGCACACCGCGCACACCTTGAATCATGTGCCCTTCCTCTACATCGGTCGCCAAGCCGAACTTGCGCCAGTGGGCGATGGCGCACTACAGGATGTCGCACCGACACTGCTGGCGATGATGGGCCTGCCACAACCGCCGGAAATGACCGGCCGCTCCCTGATCCGGTTCAAGTGATACGCAGACTGCATTCGTGCTTGTTGGCAGCGCTACTGCTGCCCGCAAGCACGCTTGCATCACAAGAGACCGATCTGGAGAAACTGCGCCAGCGGCTTGCCGCCATTCAGCACGATTTCGAGCAGGCCAGCGAATCTCGCTCTGAAGTCGCAGATGCCCTGCGCGATTCAGAGCGCGCGATCAGCGACAGTAATCGTAATCTGTCACAACTGGCACGACAGCGTCGCAATGCCGACCGCGAACTCGATCGCTTGCAGCAGCGCAGCACTGCATTGAGCAACGACTACAACAAGCAGCAGACTTTATTGGGCCGCCTGCTCTACCGGCAATATATCGGCGGCATCGACCAGGATTACCTCAAACTTTTGCTCAACAGCAAAGAGCCGAACCAGCTGGCACGCGAACTGCGCTACTACGACTACATCGCGCGCGAACGGGCCGAGACCTTGCAAAATTTGCGCGGCGGGCTCGCCGCACTCCAGACAGCCACCCGCGATACCCAGGCCAAACGGCAGGAGATCGCAGCACTACAGCGCTCGGAAAAAAAAGAATTGAACCAACTGGAGCGCGAACAGGACAAACGTCGCCAGACTTTGCGCAAGATCGCAAAACAACTGAAAAAGCAGCAGCATGAGATCGAGCGCTTGCGACGCAACGAAGCGCGCCTGACCAAACTTGTAGGCGAACTGGGCCAGCTCTCTACCGACGGTGACGGTGCCGCGTTCAATGCGCTCAAGGGCAGGCTGGCGCTGCCGGTCAGCGGGAAAGTGAGCAACCGCTTTGGCGACCGCCGCGCCGAGAGCAACCTGCCGTGGACAGGCTGGTTCGTCCGTGCTCCCGCCCGCCACCCCGTACTGGCCATCGCCCCCGGTCGCGTCGTGTATGCCGACTGGCTGCGCGGTTTCGGTAACCTGCTGATCATCGATCACGGCCAGGGCTATATGAGCTTGTATGGCAACAACGAGACGCTATACAAACAGGTAGGGGAATCCATAAGCACCGGCGACATCGTGGCCAGCGTGGGCAACAGCGGCGGTAACGTGGATTCCGGTTTATACTTTGAACTGCGCTATAAAGGCAGTCCTTTCAACCCCGACAAGTGGATCAAGCATCCACGAGGAAAATCAAGATGAGTCGTCGCTTCAAGGAATTGGGTCTGATCAGTATCGGCTTGGTGGCAGGCATCTTTGTCAGCCTGCATTTCTCTGCACTCGCCGACAAGGAAATGCCGCTACCGCTGCCTGTAGAGGAGCTGCGCGCCTTCTCTGACGTGTTTGGACGCATCAAGAGCGACTATGTTGAGCCTGTAAGCGATAAAAAACTGATCACCGAAGCTATCAACGGCATGCTGTCCGGACTTGATCCGCACTCGGCCTATCTGGATGCGGAAGCCTTCAAGGAACTGCAAGTCGGCACCCAGGGAGAGTTCGGCGGCCTCGGCATTGAGGTTGGCATGGAAGACGGACTGGTCAAGGTCATCTCGCCGATCGAAGACACGCCTGCATTCAAGGCTGGCATCCAGAGCGGCGACCTGATCATCAAGCTGGACGATACCTTGGTAAAGGGCCTCTCCCTGAACGATGCCGTCAAGCGCATGCGCGGCAAACCCGGCAGTACCATCCGCCTGACCGTGGTGCGCAAGAGCGCGCCCAAACCCTTCCAGGTCGATATCGTGCGCGCGGTGATCAAGGTGCAGAGTGTGAAGTACAAGTTGCCCGAACCGGGCTATGGTTTCGTGCGCATTACGCAGTTCCAGGAACACACGGGCGAGAACCTGGCGGCTGCCCTCGAGAACCTGAGCAAACAGAACAAGGCCCCTTTGCAAGGTCTGGTGCTTGATCTGCGTAACGATCCGGGCGGCTTGCTGACAGCCGCTGTCGGCGTCTCCGCCGCCTTCCTGCCCAAGGATGCCTTGGTGGTTTACACAGAAGGGCGCACAGCAGATGCACGCATGCGCCTGCTGGCCAGCCCGGAATATTATCTGCGCGGCAACGCGAAAGACTATCTGAAGGATCTGCCCGGAGAATTCACCAACGTACCGATGGTCGTACTGGTGAACGGAGGCTCTGCCTCCGCCTCGGAAATCGTTGCCGGTGCACTGCAAGATCATAAACGTGCAGTCATCATGGGTACGCAGTCCTTCGGCAAAGGTTCGGTGCAGACCATCCTGCCGCTAGGCAGCAACACTGCGATCAAGCTGACCACCGCACGCTACTACACCCCCAGCGGCCGTTCCATTCAGGCCAAGGGCATAGAGCCGGATATCATGGTGGAAGATCCTGCTACGGCCGTATTTGATAGTACGCTGCGTTTGCGCGAAGCCGACCTTGATAAACACTTGAGCAACGGCCAGCAGGAGCAATCAGGCAACATGAAACCGGAACGCAAAGCCGCGCCCAAGAGCAATGGCGAGAGTAACGAGAAGATCGAAGTGGCAGAATTCGGCGCCAAGAACGACTATCAGCTGAATCAGGCGCTGAACCTGTTGAAGGGAATGAGCATTCTGCGGGGGAAATAACAATGAATCCGTTTGAACTGCACAAGGAGCGCCTTCTGGTTTTTGCGGATGAGCCTGCCGACCAGGTCGAGCAGGCCTATACGCTGCTCAGCGGGCTGAACAATTTCGAAGTGGAGCGTGCCCCAACTTCCCGACATCTGCGCATCCGCTACAGTGTTGTGCATTATTCGCTGGAAGGCCTGCAAAAAGCCCTCCGGAAAGAAGGCTTCGTTTTCGATTTCAGCTTGCTTGATCGTTTCAAGCATACGCTCATCCACTATTGCGAAGACGTGCAATACCATAATCTGAAGACACCTGAACCACGCACCAAGAACAATTCCCAGGAAGTCTTCGTTAAAGCCTACGAACAGCACCCGCACGGCGATCACGTCGACATTTCCCCCGAATCCAGCGAAGCGAAATAGCACGGGATGGACGATAACCAGCTGCTGCGCTACAGCCGCCACATCCTGCTGCCCGAGATCGGCATAGAAGGCCAGCAGTCGTTTCTCGATGCCCGTGTCCTGATTCTCGGTGCCGGCGGCCTCGGATCGCCTGCGGCCATGTTCCTCGCCGCTTCCGGCGTCGGCTCACTTACCTTGTGCGACGACGACAAAGTCGACCTCACCAATCTGCAGCGCCAGCTCGCGCATCGCACGACAAGTATCGGTGTGGCGAAAGTTCAATCTGCACAGCAGACCTTGCACGCGATCAATCCCGAAGTGCGGATTCAGACTGTGCAGGAACGGGCAGATGAAACAAGGCTGAACTCGCTGGTGTCCGAGGCGGATATCGTGCTGGATTGCAGCGACAATTTCCCCACGCGCTACGCATTGAATCGCGTTTGTGCCGTAGCAGGCAAACCACTGGTGTCAGGTGCCGCCACACGCTTCGATGGACAGGTGGGGGTGTTTGATTTTCGCGTTCAGAATAGCCCGTGCTACAACTGCCTGTATCCCGAAGACAGCGAAGCGGAAGAGACTCGCTGTGCGGTGATGGGCGTGTTCGCACCACTGGTCGGTATCGTGGGCAGCATGCAAGCTGCCGAGGCTCTGAAATTGCTGGCAGGGATCGAAAGTACGCTGCATGGCCGGCTGCTTACGCTGGATGCACTGACCATGCAGCCGCGCGTCATGAAACTGGCGCGCGACCCGCAATGTGCAGTCTGTGCCGGATCAACTTGAGATTGATTCGGGTAGCGCGATCTTGTCGCCGGTACTGAACTGATAATCCTTGAACACGTGCTCGGCTGTCAGCAACTGGTAGCTGCCATCCGCCAACTTGTTCGTGGTGTCTTTCAACCGGCTGGTGGTCTGTCCGCAGGTCCAGCACTTGAAGTTGCGCATATGCGTGCACAGACAGGTCTTGTCGAACACTGCGATCTTCTTCTCGCCGGGGTGAGCAGCCACTTCACGGTTGTATGCGTCGATGTAGTCGCAGCGCCCGTTGGCATCCAGCAAATAACCATATGACTCGCAACCGGGCCGAATGCCTGAACCGGTAGAAGGACTGTTCTTCAACATGCGCATGGGGTAGCCGGTGGGCGAGGTTCCATTAACCTCGATATCGTCTTCACTGGCCTTGAAATACTCCTGCTGCACATCCGGCGGCAAACCACATTCTTTGGCCACAGTGAAGCGCGTTGCCACTTGCACGGCACCCGCACCTTCATGCAGGAAAGCGGCCGCATCGCTGCCGGTGAAGATGCCACCTGCCGGGATCACCGGGATCTCCAGGTTCTCCGCCTTCAGGAAGGCATGTATCTCGTTGACGATGGTGCGCAAGTCATACTGTGCCCAGTCCATGCCGAAGCCCAGGTGTCCTCCAGCCAGCGGCCCTTCTACGACCACGTAGTCCGGCAGGCGCTTGGTCTTCAGATTCTTGCGCAGGAACAATTGCAGCGCACGTACCGAGGAAACGATGATGCCCAGCTTGGCATCACGGAAGCGAGGGTGATCTTCCATCAAGGTGAATGAGCCGAGATGCAAACCGGCGGCCAAGGTGATGCCATCAATACCGGCGGACAAAGCTTCGTGTAATCGCACGCGCAGCGTATCGCGCGGCGAGTTCATGGTCAGCTTCTCCATGATATTGATGAACACCATGCCGTCACCACGCTTGCGCTCCATGGTCTTGCTCACGTGCAGGCGTGTGGATTCGGCGATGTGCCCCAGATCGAACTTGATGTCCGCCTTATCCGAATTGTCTATGTTGTACTTGTACTGCTGCAGCTTTTCCTTGACGAAGCCGGTGTCATAGCGACGATCCGAAACGGTCGGCAACATCGCATCAGAGATATGGCCGACGCCGCCCAGACGGGCAGCTTCCAGCGCCAGATCCGCTGTAGAGATGTCGACGCCCATACCGCCGATCATGATAGGTACCAGCTCGTGCTTGCCAAGCTTCAGTCGAAAATCATCTACTTTTATTGTCATGTTCTCCCCAGATGGCGGGGTCTCCTCCATAGAACTGCCTGCGCTCGCTCGATGCGTGGCACAGGCAGCATTCCGGACTTATATTACCTTAGAGTAGCGTGCGTGTTCCTGGCGTGTGCGCAGATACTTGTCGAACACCATACAGATGTTGCGAATCAGCATGCGTCCCTTGGGTGTGACGGTGATCCACTGCGGAGATAGCTCGAGCAATCCTTCGCGCGCGTATTCCTCCAGCTCTTTCATCTCTGCCGCGAAATATGTATCGAAATCTATCAGATACGAGATATTGAACGATTCCTTCGATATCTCGAAGTGACACATCAAGGCCTGGATGATGGCGCGCCGCACCAGGTCATCTGAATTCAGCTCCAGACCACGCATGATAGGCAACTCGTTGCGATCCAGCGCATCGTAATACGGCTCCAGCTCGCGATAGTTCTGGCTGTAGGTCGGGCCTATCTTGCCGATGGCGCTGACACCGAGCGCGACCAAGTCGCAATCCGAGTGGGTCGAGTATCCCTGGAAGTTGCGGTGCAGACGGCCTTCACGCTGTGCGACTGCGAGCTCATCTTCCGGCTTCGCAAAGTGGTCCATGCCGATATACACATAACCGGCACTGGTCAGCTTGTTAACGGCCATACTCAGGATGTCCAGCTTTACCTGCGGTGCCGGCAGATCCTCCTCGTGGATGCGGCGCTGCGGTTTGAAGATGGTCGGCATGTGCGCATAGTTGTAGATCGATAATCGATCAGGGTTGGCGGCGATCACGCGATCCAGCGTACGCCCGAAACCCTCCAGCGTCTGTTTTGGAAGTCCATATATCAGGTCGATACTGACCGACTTGAAACCGTTGGCACGTGCAGCCTTGATGACGCGTAGTGTCTCTTCCTCACTCTGGATACGATTGACAGTCTTTTGCACGTCATCGTCAAAATCCTGCACACCGATACTGATGCGATTGAAGCCGGTCTTCCCAAGCAACGCTATGGTCTCGTCGCTGACCTTGCGCGGGTCGATTTCGATGGAATACTCGCCATCTTTGACAAGCTTGAAGTATTTTCCTATTGCCGCCATCACTTCACGGATCTCATCATCGCTCATGAAGGTCGGCGTACCTCCGCCGAAGTGCAACTGCTCAACGACCTGCCCGGGGCCCAGCAGTTCAGCCTGCATCGCCATTTCCTTTATCAGGTAGCGCACGTATTCTGCCGATTTGCTGCGGTCCTTGGTGATGACCTTGTTACAGGCACAATAGAAACACAGTGTGTTGCAGAACGGGATATGGATATAAAGTGACAGCGGGCGTCCTACCCCGCCGATCTCGCGCTTCGCCAACCAGTTGCTGTAACTTTCGGCGTTGAACGCCTCGACGAACCGGTCTGCTGTGGGGTAAGAAGTGTAGCGTGGCCCGTTTTTGTCCAGCCGACGTATCAATTCCAGATCCACAACCAGTTGATTTACTGCTTCGTTCATCCTCTCCTCCTCTCGCAAGGGCGTAACTATGCCAGTTTGCTGCCCGTTTGACTTGATATATGTCAAAATAGCCCCGTATCAACCCTTCAACGAATGTGGCTTTGAACGACATCAACCCAACCGAAATTACACGTCTGCGTGTTGCATGTTCCAACTGCAACCTGCGTGAATTGTGCCTTCCAGTTGATCTGACGCCAGATGAAATGAAGCGGCTGGAGGAGCTAAGCAACCAGAAGCGCAGTTATGCGACTGGCGACTACCTTTATCGCTCGGGTGACCGGTTCAAATCGTTGCACGCCATCCGCAGCGGTTCCTTCAAGACCCGCGTTCTGCATGAAGACGGGCGTGAGCAGGTCACTGGCTTCCTGATGGCTGGCGAGATCATCGGTCTGGAAGCGATCAGTACCGATGTACATACCTGCGAAGCGCTGGCCATGGAGGATAGCGAAGTCTGCGAGCTCCCCTATGCCAAACTGGCAGAGCTGAGCCGTGAGATCCCTAGCCTGCAGCGACACTTGTACAAGATAATGAGCCGCGAGATCGTTCGCGATCAAGGCATCATGCTGCTGCTAGGTTCTATGCGTGCCGAAGAACGATTGGCGGCTTTCCTGCTGAACTTGTCACAGCGCAATGCTACGCACGGCATGTCCGCCACTCAGCTGCGACTACGCATGTCCCGGCTTGAGATCGGTAGCTATCTTGGCCTGAAACTAGAGACTGTCAGTCGTGCTTTCTCCCATTTCCAGGATGAGGGCCTAATACAAGTCAAAGCGCGGGCTGTGGATATCGTTGCCCTATCCAGGCTGCGCGAGATGGTCGGCAAATGATAAATTTGTTACTTTAATTTATCAGAATCAGTACCCTGCATCTTCACTTAAATCTAGAGATATACCATGAGCGAAAAATACAATGCCACTCCCGACGAAATAGTTCGTGCCAAGTGGCCGCACGAGATTTTCCTGATCAATCTGGTGTTCAACCACATTCTGGTTTTCGCCTCCACGTTCGGCGTATTCAGCACCTTCCCGCTGATGGTGCTGATCGTTCCTATCACATCATTCGCTATCACAGGCTACATCCTCATCAAGGCGCGCATGGTTGAAGCCGGCGATGACACCACATTCGTCAAAGCTCACTGGGGACTCGCGCACAAACGCAACTCGCATTTCATGTGGCTACTGAGCATAACCTGCGGCGTGATGGCTGGCGGGTTTTGGATTTCCTCTGCCATGGGCTGGTCAAAAATCGCAACGATCGCCTTGCTGGGTGGAGTAGGCTTGCTACCCTTCATGGTCTCGCTATTGGTTCTGATCGTGCTGGGTAACGATGCCGTCCATCAAGCAAAAAGCAGCAAGATGCCCAAAATGGCTGCCACTGCAAATGCCGCCACTACCGCCTGAACCAACTATTATTACGAAATGACCACTGAGAACAAAATCTACTGGGGCGTCGGCATTTTTTCCGTCGCCATCATTCTTGGCTCCTTCCTGATTCCTAGTGACCGTCCGAACAAAGAAGATCTGCCATGGCACATTGAGCATCCCGCCCCTAACGCAGTCAAGGTATTCGGACTTACATTAGGTCAGTCTACATCGGGGGAGGCTGAAGTCCGCTTCAGGGAAGAGGGCGAACCTAGTCTGTTCAAATCTCCGGCAGGCGTATTGTCTGCCGAGCTGTTCTTTGAGCAGATCAATCTGGCAGGCCTGCGTTCTCGCGTAGTGTTGACCGCAGATATCCCGGCGGAAGACCTAAAGACCATGTATGAGCGCGGTTTGCGCATGGCAGGTACAGGGAGCGGAAAAAAGATCACGCTTACCCCAGATGACATTGAAATACTGCGCAAGGCACCTATCAGCAGCCTGACCTACATGCCAGGGGTACGCGTTGATGAGGCGCTGTTCCTTAAACGCTTTGGCAAACCCTCGCAGGTCATCAAGGAAATCAAGAGCGGCGCAACGCACTGGCTCTATCCTCAGCACGGGCTGGATATCACGCTGGGGGGCGGCGAAAAACCATTGTTGCAATATGTCTCACCTACCGAGTTCGACAAGCTGGTCAAACCGCTGGTCGAGCAAGGCGAACACATCACTCAGTAGTTTTTCCCCCCGCATCCGAACTCTTGGCGTTCGGATGCGGCATCATGTCTTCATCGTCATCCATCAGTATGCGCTGCCCGCCGCCTTCCATATCCTCGTACTGCCCCTTCTTCACAGCTATGATCAATACGATCACGAAAAGGACACCGAAGAACATCATGCCCGGTATCAAACTATAGATCACTTCCATATCTATCTCACTTCCTGAACATAGTACGTATACGTGCCGCATTACCGATCACGATCAGTGAACTGATCGGCATGGTGATCGCCGCCACCAGCGGACTGACCTTGGCCATCATAGCCAAGGGCACCATAATAAGGTTATAAACGAACGAGAGCCCGATATTCTGCTTGATAGTGCGCAAGGTGCGTCGCGAGAGTTGGGTAGCCTGCAACACCTTGCTCAATTCGTTGTGCATCAGCACGATATCCGCACTATCGACTGAGACATCCGTCCCCGAGCCCAGAGCAATGCCCACATCCGATCGAATCAGGGCTGGCGCGTCGTTAACTCCATCGCCGACCATGGCCACGACCTCGCCCCTTTGCTGCAATCCTTGGATGACCTGGTCCTTGTCTTGCGGCATCACCTCGGCAATCACTTCCATGCCCCCTAATTGCATCGCGATCGCTTCGGCTACCGGGCGGCGGTCGCCACTCAGCAAGGTCATGCCTATGCCGGCTTCTCGCAAAGCATCGACCAGTTGCTGCGCATCACTGCGCAACTGGTCAGCCAAACCGAATATCGCCACATGTCTCCCAGCGCAGGCCATATATACGCAGCTCATCGCTTGTGACTCCCAATCATGGGCCTGCTTCTGCAATATAGCATCCAGTTTCACACCGGACTGAGTCAGCCAGCTTGCACTGCCCAACCTGATTTCCTGTCCGTCCACTGTAGCGGAAATGCCCAAACCTGCGGTTGCGTGAAACCCGCTCACCTCTATCGTGCGGTACGAAAGCTGCTGAAGCTCGGCAAAATGAACGATGGCTCGTGCCGCACTATGTTCACTGTAACGTTCCGCTGCCGCGGCTCTGGATACCATATCCTGTGCGTTCACACCCGCTGCAAGCTCTGATCTTGCCACGCTCATCTTGCCTTCGGTCAACGTGCCGGTCTTGTCAAAGACGAAATGCGACACCCTGGATAGCGTTTCCAGTACCAGTCCATTCTTTACCAGGATGCCATGCTTGGCGCCAAGTCCGGATGCGACCGCTATCGACATCGGCGTAGCCATACCTAGCGCGCAAGGACAGGTGATGATCAGCACCGATGTTGCAGCCATCAGTGCGACTTCAAAATCGTGCGAGTTCCAGAGGAAGAAGGTCAGACAGGCGCATAACAGAGTCACCAGTACGAACCAGGGTACTATCGTGTCGGCCAGGCGCTGGATCGGCGCTTTTGAGGATTGTGCCTCCTCGACCAGTTGAATGATCTTGGACAGGGTCGTGTCCTGCAGTTGAGATGTAACTTCCACCAACAACGCACCCGAAGTGTTGACGGTACCTGCCGAGACTGTATCCCCCTCTTGCTTGTGTACCGGTACCGATTCGCCGCTCAACATCGACTCATCCACCGCGCTTCGCCCCTCCAGTACCACGCCATCTACCGGGACAGTGTAGCCTGGCTTCACCATCACTTGGTCGCCAAGCATCACAGCTCGGATGGGCGTCATTTTCTCCACGCCGTCTTTGATCACCATTGCTACTCGAGGTTGAAGTTCCATCAGTCGTTTGGTCGCAGACAATGCCTGGTGTCTGAACATCCCCTCAAGGTAACGTCCGATCAGAATGACGAATGTAAGATTGGTGACCGTGTCGAAGTAGACCTCGCCATGCTGATTGTTAGTCAGCGTCACATAAAGGGAATAGGCGAAAGTGACAGATAATCCCAGCGCGATAGGCAAATCCATAGTCAGGTGGCCTGCCCTTAGCCCCCCTGCAGCCCCTTTGAAGAAGGGATAGCCTGAATAGAACAATGTTGGCGTCGCCAGAAGCAAACCCATCCAGTGGAAAAAACCGCGGAATTCATCCTGGTTTGCCCCGCTGTAGAGCGCAATAGCGATCCACATCATATTCATAGCTGCGAATCCGGCGAAGAACAACCTGAACAGCATCGCGCGGTTGGTTTTTTTTATCGCGCCTTCCGCACTTTCCGGATCGTAGGGAACTGCCGAGTAGCCGATGCGAACCAGCGCCTTGATCAGGTCTGATAACTTGGTTTTACTGTTATCCCACTTCAGGTGCAGCCTTTTGCCCGCCAGGTTGACCTCCGCCGAGATTACCCCCGGCACTTTTTTCAGACCTCGTTCAATCAACCATACACATGCTGCGCAATGGATCCCTTCGACCAGCAGATGAATCGCGCGCTCGTCGCCAGAACAGGAGGTGAATTCCTGCTGGACTTCATCGAAGTCATAGATATCAATGTCTTTGGGCGGCTCCGGCGGAGGGCCAAGCAGAACGCCTTCTGGTGTGCGCTGGTAATACCCCTGCAAGCCGGCTTCATAGATGGCGCTGCATACGGATTGACAGCCAAAGCAGCAAAAGTCTCTGTTCTTGCCTTCTAGCGCAGTTACGAATTCTGCATCGGCCGGAATCGGCAAACCACAATGGAAGCAGCCAGCCGAAACGTTATTGCCGTGGCTCATCAAAAGTGAACAATATCAAAGGGCTGACTCGGTCACCATGAAGCGGTCAGTATCTACAGCGAACTCGTCCTTGCCTCGCTTAAGGTGGATATGCAGCTCCCAGTATCCCTTGAGCGGGAAGCTTATGTAGCCTTGATAATTTCCAGTCGCAACTTCCTTGAATGAAGTGATGAAGTCCTTGCTTGCATCAGATGCGCGGTAAGCTTCCACCTCCATCTCACCGCTTACAGGCTTTCCATCCCTATCCTTCACGGAGATTTCATACATCGTAGGCTGCCCCTGGACCAATGCCTTTGGTTTGTTGATTGTGGTCTGCCATCCCAAAGCTTGCTGCCTGCCTAATTCGCTCAGCATCTGCGTATTGGTCTTGCGGTCCTTGGTTTTGTACTCACGATCAATCAGAGAAGACTGGTTGTGTGTCGCGAACCAGATGAACGTCGCGTTGACGGCGAGTACCAGCACGATTAGCACCAACATTCCAAGCAACCAGGGGTTGCGCAGCCCAGATTTGTGATCTTGTGAAATCATTATTTGTTCCGTTATTTATTAGGGCCATAGAATTTGCTGGTGTATTCAGCAAATACATTCGGATCATCCACGTTCTCGACCCTGAACTGGATCGGCACCACATCCTTGGTGATGTTTGCTGAGGGCGCTTTGACGAACACTGTGAACGAAGTGCCACGGCCATGGTGAGTCATTGGGTCATGCTCGACGCCTACTATGACCTGGTCCTTGACGCCTCCGCCCGCGGTCACCTTCACCCGAAAATCCTTGTCGGTCTTGTTCAATACCTTGAAGTCGAACTTGTTCTGGATGGAGCCGTCACTCATCTGTACAAACAGGGGCTGTCGCTCATGCACGACCTTCAACGTCAGGGACCCCATGTGCGTTAAACCCCAAACGATGCCTGCCAGCGCGATCAGAATGATGCTTAGGTATACCAGCGTGCGAGGGTGCTGATAAATCTTCTTGGCGGGCATGCCGGACAGTTCATCCAGCGAGGCATACCGTATCAAACCCCGCGGTTTGTTGATCTTATCCATCACGACATCGCATGCGTCGATGCATAGTCCACAGGTGATGCAACCCAATTGTTGTCCGTTGCGAATATCCACCCCGGTCGGGCAGACTTGCACGCACTGGAAGCAGTCGATGCAATCACCTTGTGGCGCAACGGCTTCTCCACCACGCCTGATCTTGCCGCGCGGCTCTCCGCGCGTGTAATCATAGGTTGGCAATATAGTCTGGTTATCCGACATTACCCCCTGGATGCGAGCATATGGACATAACCAGAAGCAGGTCTGCTCTCTCAGGAATCCAGCCAGGATGTAAGTTCCAAAGAAGAACATGGTGATAACCACCCAGCCAACAGTAGGCAATTGGAAATGGATCAGTTTGTTCCAATAATCAAATGCATCCACGAACCAAATAGAGAAACTGATCCCGGTAAGCAGCGCAATCAGCATCCACGTTGCATGTTTCAGTACTTTTTTCTTTAACTTGTCAAAGCTCCATGGCGCGTTATCCAGCTTTCTGCGCGCTGTAGGATTACCCTCGATTTTGTCCTCAATCCAGGTAAACCAGTCGGTCCATGCAGTTTGAAAGCAGAAGTAGCCACACCACACACGAGATGCGACAGAAGTGACGGCGAACAGCGTCATTGCGGCCACCAACAGAACCAGCGACAGCATCCAGATGTCTTGCGGAAGTACTGTCAGGCTAAAGAAATGGAACTGGTTATGATCAACATCGAACAAGATCGCTTGTTTGCCATTCCAGCGCAGATAGGGAACCAAGAAGAATGGCAGCCACAGTGCTAGTTGCGCTCTATCTTTAAACGTTCTGAAAAAGCCCGGCATGCGCTTGGCATGGATAGTTTGCCCACCCGTATTGACGGTCCAGGTTTCAAACTCGTTATACAGCGTGGTGACTTCACCTGGCTCTTTTTTGTCGACTTCCTGATTCATACCGCCTCCTAGATACGCAATATTGTGTCTCAATAAATCCAAGACTCATGTTCGCGCGCAATTCTACTTCTTTGGACTGTGCAGTTCAGTGATATTTCATACAAAAGAAAAAGGAGGAGAGCAAGCTCTCCTCCTTTCAGAATGGCACTATTTTAGTTCTTGTCCTGATCTTTAGTGGCATTACGAAATGCCATGTAGAACAACCAAGCCACAACTGCGATCGATCCTACGAGTGCGATGATGACACCCCAAAAAACCATATCCTGATTCATAGTTGCTCTCCTTACGTTATGGCCTGCACAGGCTCGCCCATGCAGGCCTTACAAGATTACTGCGCTTGGCCACCGCCAAACTTGTAGACGTACACTGCCAGCTTCTTGATCTCAGCGTCGGACAGCTTGCTGCCCTGGAATGCCGGCATCACTGCCACGCGCGTATCAGGTGTACCTGCATTGACACCGTTCTTGATGGTGTACTTGATACCCTCTACGGAGCTGTCGAAACGCCATACGCTGTCGGTCAGATTGGCAGAACCCATGGCCTGCATACCCTTGCCGTCTTCACCGTGACAAGCTGTACAACCCTTCTCAGCGAACAGCGGCGTTGAGGTCGGCTTGCCTGCAGCAACTGCATTGGCCAGCGTGTCGATCTCAGCCTCGGACAGCATGTCAGCGTGCGCCATCATCATGCCCTGACGTCCACCCTGAATAGTTTCGTGGATGGCATCAATAGTACCGCCATACAGCCAGTCGTCATCATTCAGGATAGGTGCGAACAGGCCGAACTTGTCGTGGGTACCGACGCCGTTCTGACCGTGACATGCTGCACAGTTGTCGCCGAACAGCACCTTGCCGGAACGAGTCACGTACTCGGTCAGCTCGCTGTCTGCCAGGATAGCAGCCGGCGTCATGTCCTTCAGCTTGGCTTCGTACTTGCCACGCACCTCATCCACCACGCTCTTGTCGGCTTCCATCTCGCCAATGGCTGTCCAGCCACCTAGACCTTTGGTGAAGTAGCCAGCGTTGGAGATCGGGAATGCGGGGTAGTACAGCCAGTAAACCACACACCAGATCGCGCTGACTGTCAGGCCCAGCATCCACCACTTGGGCGGCTGATTGATATAGTCGCCCAAGTCATCATCCCAGACGTGCCCTGTTGTTGGCACGCTGCTTGCATCGTGTTTGTCACTCATCTTTTTTCTCCCAATTTTGTAGGGTCCTCGTCGTCCAGAGCCATGCGACTCTGGGCTTCGAAATTTTGCTTGTTGGACGGTCGGAACACCATGACGTAGGTCACCACCATGCCGATCGCAGCGACCAGGGCAAAGAACACCCCCAGCCAGTCATTGGTCGTCATGGCCTGCACATCCATACCCAGGTGTTCCAACAGTTTAATCACGGTAGTTCACACCTTCTTCGAACTTGACGTGATTGCCCAGACTTTGCAGGTAGGCGATCAACGCGTCCATGTCGGTCTTGCCTTCCAGTTCGGCGGCCGCACCGGCGATGTACTCGTCGGTATAGATGGTCTTGGGAACTGGGTTGAACGGCATGATGGTCATGACCTTCAGGGTTTCCACAGTCTCGGCAACGTCCACCTTCTTGTCAGCCAGCCAGAAGTAGTTGGGCATCACGGACTCGGGAACCACGTCGCGCGGGTACATCAGATGGCGACGATGCCACTCATCAGAGTACTTGCCTGCCAGACGTGCCAGATCAGGACCGGTACGCTTGGAGCCCCACTGATAAGTGTGGTCGTACATGGATTCCTCAGCGATGGAGTAGTGGCCATAACGGTCCTTCTCATCACGGAACGGACGGATCATCTGCGAGTGGCACAGGAAGCAGCCTTCGCGGATGAACACATTGCGTCCGGCCGTCTCCACAGCGGTATAGGGACGTACCCCATCACCTGGCTGCCAGTCAGCCAGTGTCTTGTGCGCTGAAGTAGCCGGATTCCAGATGATCTTGTCCATCGGAATGACGTTGCCGTTCAGATCCTTGTGCTGTGTGTTGTTACAGGTCGGATCGTTCTGGCACATCGCCGTGTTCGGCAGATAGAACAGCGGCACGATTTCCACGATACCGCCGATAGCCACGGCGATTGCGGTCAGCACGAACATCAGGAGCGTACTGCGCTCTGTCTTATCCTGAAGTTGTGTCGAATAGATTTTGTCGTGATCAGACATATTATTCACTCCCCTTATGCATTAGCCGGAACAGCGCTGGCACTGCGTGCAGAACTTGCAGTGCGCACAGTCATCACGATGTTGTACAGAGCGATCCAGGTACCGATGTTGAAGATCAGACCGCCGATAGCGCGCATCGCATAGTACGGATGCATAGCGGATACAGATTCAACGAAGGTATAGGTCAAAGTGCCGTACTCATCGTAGTCGCGCCACATCAGACCCTGCATGATGCCGGAGACCCACATCGCCACGACATAGATAACTGTACCGATGGTAGCCAGCCAGAAGTGAACGTTCACCAGGCCTTCGGAGTACATCTTCTCTACGCCCCACAGCTTCTTGATCATGTGGTACATCGCGCCGTAGGCAACCATTGCCATCCAGCCCAGAGCGCCGGAGTGCACGTGACCAACGGTCCAGTCTGTGTAGTGAGACAGAGCGTTAACGGTCTTGATGGACATCACTGGACCTTCGAAGGTGGACATCGCGTAGAACGCCAGAGCCACAACCAGGAAGCGCAGGATGTAGTCGGTGCGCAGACGATCCCATGCACCAGACAGAGTCATCATACCGTTCATCGCACCACCCCAAGACGGGATGATCATCGCCAGAGAGACAGCAGCGCCCAAGGAGCCAGTCCAGTCAGGCAAGGCTGTGTATTGCAGGTGGTGCGCACCCAGCCAAACGTAGCCGAATGTCAGCGCCCAGAAGTGCAACACGGAGAGGCGATAGGAGAACACCGGACGGCCAGCCTGCTTCGGAACGAAGTAGTACATGATCGCCAGGAAGCCACCGGTCAGGTAGAAACCCACCGCATTGTGACCCCACCACCATTGAATCATGGCGTCTTGAACACCAGAGTAGATGGAGAAGGAGTTAGTCATGCTGACAGGGATCGCCATGCTGTTGACCACATGCAGATATGTGATCATCACGATCATGCCCATGGTGAACCAGTTAGACACGTAGATGTGCGAAGTCTTGCGGATGCCGATGGTCATGATGTAGTTGAAACCGTACATCAGCCAGACAACTGCGATCGCGATATCGATCGGCCACTCCAGCTCGGCGTATTCCTTACCGGAAGTCCAGCCTAGCGGCAGAGTGATCACTGCGGAAACGATGATCAGGTTCCAGCCGATGAAGGTTGCCCATGCCAGACCGTTGCTCCACAACTTGGTAGCGCCGGTGCGTTGCACGATGTAAAAGCCTGTTGCCATCAGTGCACAACCACCGAACGCGAAAATCACGGCGTTGGTATGCAACGGACGCAAGCGACCGAAGGTGATCCATTCCAAGTCAAAGTTCAGGAACGGCCAAGCCAGCTCCGATGCGACGTACACACCGATGAGCGTACCTACACATGCATAAATGGCGGCAGCGATGGTGAACCAACGCACAACCTCCATATCGTACTTTACTGGTGTCGCTTGTTTAGCTTCCACAGTAGTCTCCTCCCCAGAGCGAAGTTAAAAAAACCAATGCGCCAAGTACCCAAATATTCCTGCGTACCGGACGCACACTTTGTTGCAAACCTACAGCGCGGCAAATTGTCGCAGTGCGTGCGCGACAAGTAAAGCCAAAATTAGTTCAGAGCCAAGCATACCCCACTAAAACTGTCGGGTTGATGTGCCTCTAAAACGAGGCGGATACTATGGAAATTTGACGGAGCGCGATTTGATATAGGTCAAAAAGCGACCTTGCTCATCGTGAGGGTGTTTGCAATATGCAATACATTGCGCCGTGGAATTTGACTGGAGCGGGTGAAGGGAATCGAACCCTCGTCGTAAGCTTGGGAAGCTTCTGCTCTACCATTGAGCTACACCCGCATGGTGTAGAATGCGGCGCGGATTCTAACATAGGCATCATTCAATCAAGTGATCACAGTCAGCATCAATGGCACGGCTCGCCAATTAGCACAAACCATCTACATCATTTCATTGCTTGAGGAGATGGGACTGACCGGCAAGCGCATCGCGCTTGAACGGAACGGCGAGATAGTGCCACGTAGTCAGTTCGCCTCTCAGCAGCTAGAGGATGGCGACATCCTTGAAATCGTTGTAGCCGTTGGTGGCGGCTAAGCATAATTAATGAACGCATCTACACATATATATATGAATGACACTTTAACCATTGCAGGCAAAAGCTATTCTTCCCGACTTCTGGTCGGCACCGGCAAATACAAGGACTTCATCGAAACTCGTGCCGCCCTAGATGCCAGCGGCGCTGAGATCGTCACAGTTGCAATCCGCCGTACCAACTTAGGACAGAACGCGAACGAGCCTAACCTGCTTGATGCCGTGCCTTCCTCCAAATTCACCTACCTGCCCAATACGGCAGGCTGCTACACCGCCGACGATGCAGTTCGTACTTTGCGCTTGGCCCGCGAACTGCTGGATGGTCACTCGCTGGTCAAGCTGGAAGTGCTGGGAGATCCCCAGTCCCTTTACCCCAACGTGATCGAAACAATCGCAGCCGCAAAGACTCTGGTCGCTGAAGGTTTCCAGGTCATGGTGTATACCTCGGACGATCCTATCGTTGCCAAGCAGCTGGAGGACATCGGCTGCGCGGCGATCATGCCGCTGGCGTCACTGATCGGCTCGGGTATGGGCATCCTGAACCCTTGGAACCTGCAGCTGATTATGGAGCGCGTGCAAGTGCCGGTCATCGTAGATGCCGGCGTGGGTACAGCTTCCGACGCCGCCATCGCCATGGAACTGGGCTGCGACGGCGTGCTGATGAACACAGCCATTGCCGCCGCCAAGGACCCCGTACTGATGGCTTCGGCCATGAAGAAAGGCGTAGAGGCCGGACGAGAAGCTTATCTGGCCGGACGCATGCCCAAGAAACTCTATAGCGCCACTCCCAGCTCGCCGACTGCAGGCACCATCGCTTCGGCCCGCAGCTGATGACTGCGCCCGAAGACCCGCGCCAGCGGCATATCAGAAGCTTCGTCCTGCGTCAGGGCCACCTTTCCACGGCCCAACGCCGTGCAGTCGATACGCTATTGCCGCGGCACGGCATCCCCTATGTGGCACGACCACTCGATCTGGATCAGGCTTTTGGGCGCAGCGCAGCAAAGGTACTTGAGATCGGTTTCGGCATGGGCGACAGCACGGCAACCATTGCCGCTGCGCATCCCGAGATCGATTATCTTACACTGGAAGTGCACACCCCCGGTGTCGGCAACCTGCTCAAGCTGGTAGATGCGCAATCGATAGGCAATATCCGAATCATCCAGCACGACGCGGTCGAAGTGCTACGCGACATGATCCCTGACGCTTCGCTGGACGGCGTGCACATCTTCTTTCCCGATCCGTGGCATAAGGCTCGCCATCATAAGCGTCGCCTGATCCAGTCGCCGTTCATCGAGAAGCTGGCACTCAAACTCAAACCCGGTGGATATATCCATGCCGCGACGGATTGGCAGGAATATGCAGAACAGATTCTGCACGTCTTGAGCTCAGAGCGACTGCTGGAGAATACAGCCGCCGACTATGCGCCTCGCCCAGAATACCGCCCGCTCACCAAATTCGAGCAGCGCGGCTTGCGCCTCGGTCACGGCGTCTGGGACCTAGTTTTCCGCCGCAAGAAAGACCTGTAGAAGATCGTTCAGAAAGCGCTGCCCCATCTCGGTCGGCGCGATGCGCCCCGCCTCACGCCCCAGCAATCCTTTTTGCTCTGCCTGCTCCAGCTCATGCCGGATCAATAGCAAGGGCAAGCTGGTGCGTTCCTGAAACAAGGTTTCTTCGAACCCGCCGTTCAGTCGCAAGGCATTCATCATGAATTCAAAAGTGAGGTCGTCCTTGCCCAGCACCTGTTCACTCTGCACCTGCCTTCCCTGCGCCACGCCATCCATATAGGCCTTGGGCTGCTTATGCCGCGCCTGACGGATGACTTTGTCGTGGAAACTCAGCTTGCTGTGCGCACCCGCACCGATTCCGAGGTAATCGCCGAATTGCCAGTAATTCAGATTATGACGGGAATGCTTGCCGGGTTTTGCGAACGCCGAAGTCTCGTAGTGCTGGTAGCCATGCTCAGCCATTAGTGTTTCGATCCCCAGCTGCATCTCGCTACTCGCATCATCGTCAGGAAGTTGTGGTGGGTGATGGGCAAACAGCGTATTCGGCTCCAGCGTCAGGTGATAGCAGGACAGATGTTGCGGAGCGAAAGACAGGGCCGTTCGCAGATCAAGCAATGCCGCCTGCTGCGATTGGCCGGGCAAGGCATACATCAGATCCAGATTGATATTGTCGAAATGCGTCTGGGCGATTTCGATTGCGCGCCTTGCCTCGTCACCTGAATGTATACGACCCAATGCTTGCAGATGAATGTAGTTAAAGCTCTGAATACCCAACGACAACCTGTTTACCCCGGCGTCGCGGAATGCCACAAACTTGTCCGCCTCGACCGTGCCTGGATTCGCCTCCAAGGTGATCTCTGCCTCATGTGCCAGCGGCAAGCGCATACGCACCTGCGTCAACAGATACGCAAGCGCATCGCCCGACAACAAACTGGGCGTGCCGCCACCGATGAAGACGGAATAGACCTTGCGTCCCCAGATCAAGGGCAATGCAGAATCCAGGTCGCGCAGCAATGCGTCTACATATTCCCGATCCGGTATCGCACCGTGCGCCTCATGCGAGTTGAAGTCGCAATATGGGCATTTGCGCACGCACCAGGGGATGTGGATATATAGCGAGAGCGGCGGTAGTGCCTGGAAACTTACCGGCTGCGATTTGATGCCGAACGGTTGCAGTATCTGTGCGCTCATGCGCGCGGGAAACGTTGCATAAGCACCTGCAACGCCTTGGCACGATGGCTGATCTGCGCTTTTTCATCGTGTGTGAGCTCAGCGGCGGTCTTGCCGAACTGCGGCAGCCAGAACATCGGGTCATAGCCGAAACCGCCCTCGCCGCGCTCCTCGTGGAATATCTCGCCTTGCCATTCGCCTTCGGCGATCAAAGGCTGCGGATCATCCGCATGGCGCACCAGCACCAGCACGCAATAATAGTGCGCGCGACGGTCCGCCATGCCTTGCATATCCTGCAGCAGTTTCTGGTTATTGCGCGCATCGGACTTCGGGCTGTCTCCGGCATAGCGCGCCGATATCACTCCGGGCGCGCCGCCCAGCGCTTCCACGCAGATGCCGGAATCGTCTGCCAATGCTGGCAGCCCACTCTCGCGACTGACATGGCGCGCCTTGGCCAGTGCATTCTCAACGAATGTGCAGTACGGCTCTTCCGCCTCGGAGATGCCCAGCTGCGATTGCGTCAGCACCTTGATGCCAAGCGGCGACAGCATGCGCTGGAATTCGCGCAGCTTGCCGGCATTGTTCGAGGCGATGACCAGTTTGTTCATTTTGCCAAAGCCGTGCGTTGCATCTCACCCAGTTGTTCGATGCCCTGTTTGGCCAGTTCAAGCAACACATCCATCTCTTCGCGCGAGAAAGGATGGCCCTCAGCCGTACCCTGCACTTCGACGAAGTGACCGCTGCCAAGCATCACCACGTTCATATCGGTGTCGCAATCGGAGTCTTCCAGGTAATCGAGATCGAGCACGGGCGTGCCCTGATAGATGCCGACCGAGATGGCCGCGACAGAATCCTTGAGTGGGCTCTCTTTAACCAGCCCCTGCTGCATCAAACTGCTCACCGCATCATGCAAGGCGACATAGGCACCGGTGATGCTAGCGGTACGTGTACCACCATCTGCCTGTATCACGTCGCAGTCCAGCGTGATGGTGCGCTCGCCGAGCTTGGTGAGGTCGACTACGGCACGCAGACTGCGCCCGATCAGGCGCTGGATCTCTTGCGTGCGTCCAGATTGCTTGCCTTTGGCTGCTTCGCGCCCCATGCGGCTACCCGTGGAGCGTGGCAGCATGCCGTATTCGGCCGTCACCCAACCTTCGCCACTACCCTTCTTGTGCTGTGGCACACGTTCCTCTACGCTGGCAGTGCAGATTACTTTGGTGTCACCACACTCGATGAGTACCGAACCTTCTGCGTGCTTCGTGTAGTGGCGTGTGATGGTGATATTGCGGAGTTGATTCGGCTGTCTTTGGCTCGGGCGCATGGCATGAATCCGTGAAAATTTCGGAGGCAGATTATACCGCCTCATATGGCGATCTATGCGGCCGCCCCTTCTTCAAGGATCACGCATACCGGAGATTCCGTCGGATGGTCCAGTTCTGCCGCTCCCAGTCTGGCTACGACTGCCGTGGTATTGTCGGCGCGCGCACCTTCGCGATACACCGCCACGTCGATCAATTCACCCAGCGTGGTTCTCAAATAGCTCGTTGCGTGCAGCTTGCTCAATTCGCTTTCTTCCAGCGGACTCCAGAAGCCGTCGCTGCATAGCAGCAACATATCTCCGTCCTGCACTTCAACACTGGGGGCGACTTCGGCATAGAACATATCCTCGACCCCACCAAGACAGTTGGTGATCTTGTTGCGGTCTGGGTGGGTGCGCATCTCCTCTGGACTGATGATGCCCCAATCCGCCCATTGCTGTACTACCGAATGGTCGTGCGTGACATTCTGCACCGCACCCTGGCGCAACAAGTAGAAGCGCGAGTCGCCTGCATGCGCAAACCACACCTTGCCGTCCTGCACGAGTGCTGCCACGCAAGTGGTGCCCGGGTTGCCACCCAGATTCTGTTCGCGCGCATAGTCAATGATGGCATCGTGTCCGGCTCGCATGGTCGCACGGAGGAACACTTCCGGCTCCTTCACACGTCCCGAATCCAGCCGACTGAAAGCTCGCATGAACGTGTAGACCGCGATCTGTGCTGCGATTTCACCATGCAGATGACCCCCCATGCCATCTGCCAGTACGAGCAGCAATGCATCATTGGTATAGGCATAGCCCACACGGTCCTGATTGTATTTGCGCCCACCGATATGGTTGGCTTGATGGATAGCGAACTTCATTTTTTTCCCGCTGTTTGCCTGCACGCAGCGATGTGCGGGCAGGCGACTTAACGCAATCGTAATATAATGCGTCGGGTTCAGTCCGTCTTTTTTCCTCCCGCTTGGAGTTTTGATGATTTTCAGCATGACCGGCTATGCCGTCGCCACCGCCGAACTTGACTCCGGCTCGCTCTCGCTCGAGCTGCGCTCAGTCAATCATCGCTATCTGGATCTGCAGTTGCGCATGCCGGATGAGTTACGCGCCATGGAGCCGATGTTGCGTGAGCTGATCTCCTGCAAGATCAGCCGCGGCAAGGTCGAGTGTCGCATCAATCTTCTCGCCCGTACCTCCGCACAACCTGGAAGCGGCATCAACCTCGATGCAGTAAAACAGCTCGCTGCCTGGAGCGCCCAAGTACGTGAGGTACTGCCCGCGTCCAGTGAGTTGACGGTTTCCGAGGTACTGCGCTGGAACGGTGTGACTGAAAGTCCATCAGTTTCCAGCGAGGCTCTGAAAACAGCTGTAGCAACTACGCTGCAGCAAGCTTTGCAGGATTTCGCCGCTGCCAGGCGGCGCGAAGGCGAGAAGCTCGCTCGTTTCCTGCTCGAAAGAGTGGATGGTATTGAACAGTTGCGGCTAACGGTCGCCCCGCGCATCCCCGGCGCCATCGCCGCCTATGAATCCAAGCTGCGTGCACGCCTGCTTGAAGCGCTGGGCAGCGAAGATGACGAACGGGTACGTCAGGAAATCTCCTTATATGCCAGCAAGATCGATGTGGATGAAGAGCTTTCTCGCCTGCACACCCACCTTGCGGAAGTCAGGCGCGTACTCGACAAGGGCGGGATCGTTGGAAAACGCCTGGATTTCATGATGCAAGAACTGCACAGAGAGGCCAACACATTAGGCTCAAAATCTGTCGATACAGAAGTCTCGCGCTGCGCGATGGATATCAAACTTTTGATCGAGCAGATGCGCGAGCAAGTACAGAACATCGAATAGGAGAACAGCATGCCAGGAAGTCTTATCGTCATCAGCGCCCCTTCCGGCGCGGGCAAAACCAGTCTGGTACACGCCCTGCTCGAACATAATCCGCAGATTGGACTTTCCGTTTCCTTTACTACGCGCGCCCCTCGTGATGGCGAGATAGACGGTAAGCATTATCATTTCATCAGCCGTGAGACCTTTCTTGAGATGGCTCAACGTGGCGAGTTTCTTGAAAGCGCCGAAGTCTATGGGAATTTTTATGGCACTTCGCAAAAGTGGATCGCCGAAGAGACGGCCAAGGGACGCGATATCCTGCTCGAGATCGACTGGCAGGGCGCAGCCCAAGTACGCAAGATCTTCCCGGATTGTCTCACCATTTTCATCCTACCTCCGTCACTGGAGGCTTTGGCACAGCGTTTGAACGGGCGCGGCAAGGACGACGCCAGCGTGATCTCCAAGCGCCTTGCTGCAGTGCGTGACGATGTCTCGCATGTCGCGGAATTCGATTATGTTATTATCAACGAAGACCTGAACAGGGCACTGCACGAGCTCGAATCCGTCGTGCTGTCCGCCCGTCTGCGCGGCTCAAGACAGCTCGCCAGGCACCAGCAACTGATCAACCAACTACAGACACCGGAGAATTAAATCATGGCTCGCATCACCGTCGAAGACTGCATGACCAACATACCCAACCGTTTCGAGCTTACGCTGGCTGCCGCCTATCGTGCCCGCCAGCTGGCAAACGGTGCCAACCATCTGGTCGAAACCAGCAAGGATAAGCCGACAGTCGTCGCTTTGCGCGAAATCAGCGAAGGCAAGGTCGGCATCGAGATCCTGAACCGCGGTATGGCTTGATTCCGCCTTTTCTGCAGGTCCTCAGCGGAGCAAATACATGTCCCAAGCCGATGCTGAAGCGCTCCTGCAGGAAGTCTCCGCCTATCTCAAGGCGGAAGACGTAGCACAGATACAATCCGCGCTGGATTTCAGCCACTCAGCCCATGCCGGGCAAATGCGCCAGTCAGGTGCGCCTTACGTCACACACCCCATCGCCGTAGCACGCATCCTTACGCCGCTGCATCTGGATGTGCACGCCATCAATGCCGCTTTGCTGCACGACGTCGTGGAAGACACCTCGGTCACGGTCGAGGAAGTTTCGGACCGGTTCGGGCCCGCTGTGGCAGGGCTGGTCGAAGGCCTCAGCAAGATCGACAAATTGAAGTTCGATACGCTGGAAGATGCCCAAGCTGAGAACTTCCGCAAGATGCTGATGGCGATGGCACGCGACGTACGTGTGATACTGATCAAACTTGCCGACCGTTTGCACAATATGCGCACGCTGGACTCCGTCCCGGCCCACAAGAGTGCACGCATCGCGCGCGAGACAATGGACATTTATGCGCCCATTGCAAACCGGCTGGGATTGAACACCGTCTATCAGGAACTTGAAGACCTCAGCTTCAAATACCTGCATCCCAATCGATATGCGGTGCTATCAAAAGCCCTCAAAGTGGCTCGCGGCAACCGTCGTGAGGTGGTCAGCAAAATCCTTGAATCCATAGGCCAGCGCCTAGATGCCAATCATATAAAGGCCGAGGTTAAGGGTAGAGAGAAGCATCTTTACGGCATCTACCAGAAGATGCAGAGCAAGTCGTTGGCATTCGCCCAAGTGCTGGACATTTATGGCTTCCGCATCCTGGTCGATGACATTCCTTCCTGTTACTTTGCACTGGGTGTTCTGCACAGCCTGTACAAGCCATTCCCCGGAAAGTTCAAGGACTACATCGCCATTCCCAAAGCGAATGGCTATCAGTCGTTGCACACGACACTGTTCGGTCCTTTCGGCACGCCAATCGAGGTGCAGATTCGTACCCACGAAATGAACAAGCTGGCTGAAAGCGGTGTCGCTTCACACTGGCTGTACAAGGCTTCCGACACCCAGATCAACGAGCTACAGCAAAAGACTCACCAGTGGCTGCAAAATCTGCTGGAGAGTCTGGCGCAGAGCGGCGATTCAGTTGAATTCCTGGAACATCTCAAGATCGACTTGTTTCCGGATGAGGTCTATGTGTTCTCACCCAAAGGCAAGATTTTCGCCCTGCCCCGGGGGGCTACCACGGTCGATTTCGCTTACTCGGTCCACACGGATATTGGCAATCGTTGCGTCGCCTGCAAAGTCAATTCAGAGCTTGTTCCGCTGCGCACAGAGCTGCGAAACGGTGATCGCGTGGAGATCATCACCGCACCGCAGGCTCACCCCAACCCCGCATGGCTTGGTTATGTCGTCACCAGCAAGGCTCGCAGCGAGATCCGCCACGCCCTGAAGACCATGCACCTGAACGAGTCAGCGCGTCTGGGCGAGCGCCTCCTGTCTCAGGCTTTCAATGCTCTGGGCCTAAAACTGCACGACATGGACGAAGCACACTGGGAGAAATTGCTGCGCGAAACAGGTGTCAAATCACAGCAGGAGATTTTTGCCGACATTGGACTTGGACGCCGTCTGAACATGGTGGTCGCCAAGCAACTCGCCAGCATAGGTGACACCATATCCAGCGATGCATTGGGCAACGCCGTAGTTACCATTCAGGGCACGGAAGGCATGGCAGTGCAATTCGCCAAATGTTGTCGTCCGATTCCTGGTGACCCCATCATAGGTATCATCAAAAGTGGGCAGGGCTTGATCGTTCATACCCACGACTGCCCGACTCTGCGCAAGGGACGTGGTAGCGAGCAATGGCTGGATGTGATGTGGGACAAGAACATCAGCCGCTCCTTCGAGGTCAGCATCAAGCTCATCGTTGCCAACCGACGCGGTGTGCTGGCCAAGGTAGCCGCGGCCATCGCCGATGCCGATTCAAACATCGAGAACGTCAATTTCAGCAATGAGGGTGAATACACCGCGACCTACTTCACTCTGCAAGTCAACAATCGCCTGCATCTGGCCAACATCATGCGCAACCTGCGCAAGATTCCGGAAGTGGTCCGCATCGCGCGCTTGAAGAATATCGCTTGAGCGTGTTAATTATGCTGTGAAACGCTTCAGAATTTCCAGCATCACACTGGCTTTATCGAAAGTCTCTTGATATTCAGCCTCGCACTGCGAATCAGCCACAATTCCGCCTCCTGCCCAACATCGTATCTCGCCAAACGAATACACCATCGTTCTGATGGCTATGTTGGTATCCATCTGCCCATCAAAACCGATATAGCCGATGCTGCCGCAATAAACCCCTCTGCGATCCGGTTCCAGTTGTTCGATTATCTCCATCGCCCGCCGCTTGGGTGCCCCCGTTATCGAGCCCCCGGGAAAACAGTTGCGCAATACATGCAGGGCATCGCAACCCTCCCGTAACTGCCCCACAACTGTACTGACCAGATGATGTACATTTGTGTAACTTTCCAGCTCAAACAGCATTGGGGTTCGCACCGAACCTGCCTCGCAGCTCTTGCCCAAATCATTGCGCAACAAATCTACGATCATCAGATTTTCTGCACGATCTTTCGGATTGTGCAGCAGGTCGTGTGCCAAGCGCCTATCATCTTCAAGGTCGCTTGCCCGCGCCCTGGTCCCTTTGATCGGCTTTGTTTCCACATTTCCTTTTTGCACCTGTAGGAAGCGCTCGGGAGAAGCACACAGTATCTGCACATGCGGCCAATCCAAAAATGCCGCGTACGGTGCCGGACTTAACCTGCGCAATTCCTGATAAGCCGAGAACGCATCACCTGATGCTTTGACCGAGAATCGCTGCGCCAGATTGACCTGATAGCAATCCCCCTCCAGCAAATATCCCTGCACTTTCTCGTAGGCATGCTTATATTCTTCAGCCGAAAAATTGGAAGCGACCGCTCCTTGTACTACAAATTCTGTTTGCCTCTGCATTGACGGCTTGGCTTCAGCGATCCTGAGCATGACCTCATCCAGAATCGCTTCAGTCTGCGGATATTTCCGACGCGACACGAGGCGCGCCTCTCTCTCCTGATGATCAATAATGATGGCCCAGTCATAGATCCCCACAGCCATCTGCGGCATGTTTTCTGAGTCTTGAGCATTAGCAGGCAGTTGCTGATAGCGGCGTGCCAGGTCATACCCCCAGTATCCCAATGCACCACCCGCAAAGGGAATATCCGGATGTTGCTCGATCGTGCAACCCAGTTCGGCGCGGATCAATTCGAAAGGATCTTCACTGGAGTACTCACAGGCTGTTGATCTGCATACGGTAGTCTGTTCACCTTGTGTCACCAATGTGACAACCGGATTAGCGACAATTAGATCAAACCGTCCGATATTGCCGCTATCCAGCCATGCAGCCCATGGCCATGAGCGCACACCCGCAAAGTATGGACTGGCATCTTCCAGATATGGGATCGGTGAGCTATATAGCATCAAATAAAACCTAAGGCTGCAATCGGGGAAGAAAGATTCAATGACCGGCATCATTGCTGCTGGAAAGCACAGGAGCGCAGCCTGATCTCCAGACCTCTTTCCGCTTCTTTCACTTGATACCTCACAAGGCTGGATTCTACAGGTCGACACACACTTAGTCGGTGCACACGAAACACTGCCCGACAGCGGCATTGTGTAACCAATGTAGAACTACTATTGCGTTCGTATCTCCGAACAGTGTTATGTAACCTCAAATCATCGGTTTAATGAGGTACGCATCACGAAGGCTAAAGTAGCCTACACGATTTACTGGGTGACTACGGGGATCATGAATGCGTGCGGCATCTACGGCATCTAATTGATGCGCAGGGACGGCCGCATCCCCCAGTACGAGGCTACTGACCAAGAGTGCGAATGCACCCTAGATAGCCATTCAGCAGCAAAAAAGACTCGCGCATGCGCAGACATAGTTATGCACATATTGCGAAGCCCCTTCACACCATTTCGAGCGCCAACTCACAGCTTCAACGTAGCACACATAGTTGGCCGATGCTCGTTTCCAACAGCAACCACAAGCCTCAACGCAAGGCGTATTACACCAGCAAGCATCCGCTCGCAGAATAATGGTGAATCAGCCCCTACCTGTACCACGAGTCGGGGCTGCTTTCACAGCCTCCCGCTAGCCTTAGTTTGGCTTGCTGATGCCTGGTGTCGGGAAGGGCCAGGTCGCAGCCGGACGAATAGGCGGCGGCGCGGAAGGTGCCGGAGCTGTAGCGACAGGAGTAGCTACTGGCTTGGTCGACACTGCCGGCTTCTTCGCAGCAACCGGTTTCTTCGCTGCCACTTTCTTGGCTGCAGGCTTCTTGGCGACAACTGCTTTCTTCACGGCCGGTTTCTTCGCTGCCACTTTCTTGACTGCAGGCTTCTTGGCGACAACTGCTTTCTTCACGGCCGGTTTCTTCGCTGCCACTTTCTTGACTACAGGCTTCTTGGCGGCAACTGCTTTCTTCACGGCCGGTTTCT
>JAHJQE010000023.1 GCA_018819205.1 Gammaproteobacteria bacterium | reverse complement strand
TCGGTTTCTATGCCAAGTTCACGGTGTTGAACGCAGCGCTGCAAGCAGGGCACCTGTCGCTGGTCATCGCTGCGGTGATCTTCTCGCTGATCGGTGCCTTCTATTACCTGCGCATCGTCAAACTGATGTACTTCGATGCCCCGGAAAGCCACGAGAAAGTGTACATGCAGCCGGACAGCACGCTGCTTATCTCCATCAATGGCTTGGCGGTGCTGATGCTCGGCATCATGCCCAACACGCTGATGGCGATCTGTGCCGCTTCGGTGCAGCAGTCACTGCTGCTGCCCTGATTGGCAATAGAAACGACGAACGCTCCCGCTACGGCGGGAGTTTTCATTTGAGGGGCATGTTCCCGTATCGAAAGAGAGAACAGGTATGGACCTGACTGAAAAGAAACTCGACAGCCGAGTGATGTACGAAGGCGGATTCCTGAAGGTATTGAAGGACGATGTGCAACTGCCGGACGGAAGTACCAGCACGCGCGAATATCTGACCCATCCCGGCGCGGTCGCCATGCTGGCAATCCTTGATAACGGCAAACTGCTGATGGAGCGCCAGCACCGTTATCCCTGGCATTGCGATTTCATTGAGTTGCCCGCGGGCAAGATCGATGAGGGTGAAGATATCTTGGTTACCGCACAGCGCGAACTACTGGAAGAGACCGGCTATGTCGCCAGTGAGTGGACACATCTATCCACGGCTGCGCCCTGCATCGGTTATTCGGATGAGCGCATGGAATACTTCATCGCTCGTGGTCTGACGCATCAGGGTAGCAAGCTTGATGACGGCGAATTCCTGGAAGTATTCGAGTTGTCGCTGGAGGAAGCCATGGAGTGGATTCGTTGCGGCAAGATCACCGACAGTAAAACCATCGTCGGTTTATTCTGGCTGGAAAAGGTGCTAAATGGAAGCTGGTCTGCACCAGATTAAGGCGTCATATTGGTGCGTTACGCACTGAAATGGTGTGTTTTGAGATGTGCTTTGCACATCACTTTTCATAAACCTATTATAAATCAATGGCTATATGAGTTGGCACAGTGCTTGCAAGCGTATTTGCGTTTCGCACTTTTTCGGAGAATGACATGGAAGAACTCAAGGTCAGTAGTGATGCACTTTTCATCCTGCTGGGCGCCATCATGGTGCTCGCGATGCATGCGGGCTTCGCTTTTCTGGAACTCGGTACTGTAAGGAAGAAAAATCAGGTCAATGCGCTGGTCAAGATCCTGAGTGACCTCGCCATTTCCACCATTGCATATTTTTTCATCGGCTACGGCATCGCTTACGGCATCCATTTCTTTGCGGGTGCAGAGCAGCTTGCGCAGAAGAACGGCTACGACCTGGTCAAGTTCTTCTTCCTGATGACCTTTGCAGCCGCCATCCCGGCCATCGTCTCGGGCGGCATCGCAGAGCGTGCCAAGTTCAACCCGCAGCTGGCGGCCACCTTCATGCTGGTCGGCTTCGTCTATCCGTTCTTCGAAGGCATTGCCTGGAACGGCGCATATGGGATGCAGGACTGGCTGAACGCCAGTTTCGGCGCCAGCTTTCATGATTTCGCCGGATCGGTCGTGGTACATGCCGTGGGCGGGTGGATCGGGCTCGCCGCCGTGTTGTTGCTCGGTGCGCGCCATGGACGCTACACCAAGGAAGGCCGTATCTCTGCCCATCCGCCTTCCAGCATCCCCTTCCTGGCGCTGGGGGCGTGGATACTCACAGTCGGCTGGTTCGGCTTCAACGTGATGAGCGCGCAGACCATCACCGGTATCAGTGGTCTGGTTGCCGTGAACTCGTTGATGGCGATGGTCGGCGGCACGCTCACCGCGTTGTGGGTGGGCAAGAACGACCCCGGCTTCGTGCATAACGGCCCGCTGGCCGGACTGGTCGCTGTGTGCGCCGGCTCCGACCTGATGCATCCCATGGGTGCGCTCATCGTCGGCGGTGTGGCCGGCGCGCTGTTCGTGGTGATGTTCACCCTCACGCAGAACCGCTGGAAGATCGACGATGTGCTCGGCGTGTGGCCGCTGCACGGCCTGTGCGGCGCCTGGGGCGGCATCGCCGCCGGCATCTTCGGAATGAAGGCGCTGGGCGGTCTGGGCGGTGTCAGCTTCATGTCGCAACTGATCGGCACGCTGATGGGCATCGGCATCGCGCTGGCCGGCGGCTTTGTGGTCTATGGCGTGATCAAGAAACTGGTCGGCATCCGCCTCGACCAAGAGGAGGAGTTCAATGGTGCCGACTTGAGCATCCATAAGATCAGTGCCACACCGGAGCGGGAATCGGGCTGGTAAGAACTTCTTGTATTTATGCCAGACGAAACGCCCTGTTCGCATTTGGATGGGGCGTTTGCATTTTCGACACAGCAAATAGCGGCAGTGCAATTTTCGCGAGGTCGTGAGATGCTTCAGCTAATTCAATCTAGTGGCAGGAGTCTCAGAGATGCATAGTGATATCACCGAAATCACCGACGCCTTAATCAAATTTCGCGACGAGCGGGACTGGGCTCAGTTCCATAACCCGAAAGACTTGGCGGCAGCACTTTCCATCGAGGCAGGTGAGTTGCTGGAATGCTTCCTGTGGAAGGAACATGGCGAGGCGGAGGAAATGCGTGTGAAAGAGGAGTTGGCGGATGTGTTCGCCTTTGCCTTGCTGCTGGCCGAGCACTACAAGTGGGATGTGAAGCAGATTGTGCAGGAGAAGATATCAAAGAATGCCGAGAAATATCCGGTACACAAGGCGCGCGGGAGCGCGAAGAAATACAACGAATATTAACTGCTGCTGAGTGCATGGCCACTTATGGCAGATCTGTCTTTCCTTTATGTCTGTTCAATCAGGCGACTTGCTTTGTGTAGCGATTTTCTGCGGCGTTCGCGCCAAATTATCAGAGTAAGGTAGAATGAGAGCCGTTATTTAAAGCCGTATCGCCATGTCTGCCGCTCGTCCTGTCGTGACCCCGAACCAACTGATCCGCAAAGAGATACAGGCGTTACACGCCTATCATGTCCCGCCTTCGGTCGATATGATCAAGCTGGATGCCATGGAGAATCCCCATCTGTTGCCACAATCTCTGCGCGACGAGATCGCGCGCTGCGTGGCGGAGGCCGCGATCAATCGCTATCCGGATGCGGGTGCACACCAACTCAAGGAAGATATTCGTAAGGTAACGCAGCTGCCAGCGGGCATGGATGTGCTGCTGGGCAATGGTTCGGATGAGATCATCCAGCTGCTGGCGATGGCCGTGGCGCAACCGGGCGCGGTCTTGCTGAGTGTCGAGCCGTCGTTCGTCATGTACAAGATGATCGCCACCTTCGTCGGCATGCGTTATGTGGGCGTGCCGCTGGCCGGGGATTTCTCGCTCGATCTGGATGCGACCTTGGCGGCGATAGAACGTGAACGTCCCGCACTGGTGTTCCTCGCCTATCCCAACAATCCCACGGGCAATCTGTTCGACGCCGATGCCGTGCGTCACATCATCGAGGCCACCCCCGGTCTGGTGGTAGTAGACGAGGCTTACTATGCCTTCGCCAGCGACAGCTTCATCCCGCAGTTGGGTAAGTATGACAACCTGCTGGTGATGCGCACTTACTCCAAACTCGGCATGGCCGGTTTGCGTGTGGGTTTCATCGCAGGTGACAAAGCGTGGCTGGAACAATTGGACAAGCTGCGCTTGCCGTATAATGTGGGCGTCCTGCCGCAGTTGGTGGCGAGCACCTTGTTGGCGCACCATGATGTGTTGCTGGCCCAGGCGGAGAGCATCAGGTCGGAACGCACGAAGATGATGGCGGCCTTGCATGCGATGGCAGGCATAGAGGCGTATCCCAGCGAGGCGAACTTCATCCTGTTCCGTGTGGCAAAAGCCACGCAGGTGTTCGAAGGCCTGAAACAGCGCGGGGTATTGATCAAGAATCTGAACGGCGGGCATCCGGCATTGGCCGATTGTCTGCGCGTCACAGTAGGTTCGCCCGAAGAGAATAAGAAGTTTTACGCCGCACTACAGGATTCCATTAACCAACTCGCATAGGGCAAATCATGCGTAGCGCACAAGTCACCCGCAACACCCTCGAGACCCAGATCGCGGTCGAGTTGAACCTCGACGGAACCGGCAAGGTCAAGCTGGATACCGGCCTGCCGTTCCTCGAACACATGCTGGACCAGATCGCACGCCATGGTTTGATCGATCTCGACATCAAAGCCAAAGGTGATCTGCACATCGATGCGCACCACACAGTGGAAGACATCGGTATCACGCTGGGGCAGGCGTTCACGCAGGCCATCGGCGACAAGAAAGGCCTGCGTCGCTACGGCCATGCCTATGTGCCGCTGGATGAAGCATTGTCGCGCGTGGTGCTGGATATCTCCGGTCGTCCCGGGCTGGTGTTCAATGCCGAGTTCGTGCGTTCCAACGTCGGCGAGTTCGAGGTCGATCTGATCCGCGAATTCTTCCAGGGCTTCGTCAACCACGCGCTGGTGACGTTGCACATCGATAATCTGGCGGGCGAGAACGCGCACCATCAGGCCGAGACCATCTTCAAGGCCTTCGGTCGCGCATTGCGCGTGGCGCTGGAGCAGGACCCGCGCATGGCCGGTGTGATGCCCTCCACCAAAGGCACCTTGTAAGCATTATGGTCGATATCGCCATCGTTGATTACGGTATGGGCAACCTGCGTTCGGTGTATCAGGCCGTGCGCAAGGTCGCTCCGGCCGCGTCGGTGCAAGTCACTGACGATGCGCACGTGATCGCCGCAGCCAAGCGCGTGATCTTCCCCGGTCAGGGCGCGATGCCGGACTGTATGCGCGAGCTGGACGGGCGCGGCCTGCGCCAGGCCGTGCTGGATGCCGCGCGGAACAAGCCATTCCTCGGCATCTGCATCGGCCTGCAGATGCTGTTCGAGCACAGCGCCGAAGGCGACATCCCGGGACTGGGCGTGCTGCAGGGCGGGGTGGTACGCTTCGTGCACGAACTCAAGGATGCGCAGGGCAACAAGCTCAAGGTGCCGCACATGGGCTGGAACGGCGTGCATCACGGCGCCCATCCTTTGTGGGACGGCATCGCGCAGGATGCGCGCTTCTACTATGTACACAGCTACTACGTGCAACCGCGCGACAAAGACATCGTGCAGGGTACAAGTGACTATCCGCAGCCCTTTGTCTGTGCCGTGTCGCGTGGTAACTTGTTCGCCGTGCAGTTCCACCCCGAGAAGAGTGCGGCTGCCGGATTGAAACTGCTGGAAAATTTCGTCAACTGGAATCCCGTTTAACCACGATATAAATACCATGGATATCTCAACGCTGATCATTCCCGCGATCGACCTGAAGGACGGTCAATGTGTACGCCTGCGCCAAGGCGAGATGGAGGGCGCGACCGTGTTCTCCGATGACCCGACCGCAATGGCCAGACACTGGCTGGAACAGGGCGCGCGTCGCCTGCATCTGGTCGACCTGAACGGTGCATTCGCCGGCAAACCCAAGAACGAAGCGGCGGTGCGCAGCATCGTCGAAGCGGTGGGCAGCGAGATACCGGTGCAACTGGGCGGCGGTATTCGCGATCTGGAGACCATCGAGCGTTATCTCGATCTGGGCTTGAGTTACGTCATCATCGGTACGGCGGCCGTCAAGGTGCCGGGCTTCCTGCACGAAGCATGCGATGCATTCCCGGGGCACATCATGGTCGGTCTGGATGCCAAGGGCGGCAAGGTCGCGGTGGACGGCTGGTCTAAACTGACCGGCCACGACGTGGCTGATCTGGCCAAGCGCTTCGAGGACTATGGCGTGGAAGCGATCATCTATACCGACATCGGCCGCGACGGCATGATGAACGGTGTCAACATCGAGGCCACGGTGGAACTGGCGCGCCCCTTGAGCGTGCCGGTGATCGCCAGCGGCGGCATCACCAATCTGGACGATGTGCGCAAGCTGTGTGCCGTGCGTGGCGAAGGTATCACCGGTGCCATCACCGGCCGCGCCATCTACGAAGGCACGCTGGACTTCAAGGCCGCGCAAGCGCTGGCGGACGAACTGGCGCCCAAGATCTGATGCTCGCCAAACGCATCATCCCCTGCATGGATGTGACCGCCGGTCGCGTGGTCAAAGGCGTCAGCTTCGTCGAACTGCGCGATGCGGGCGATCCGGTGGAGATCGCCAAGCGCTATGACGAGCAGGGTGCGGATGAACTCACCTTCCTCGACATCACTGCCAGCTCCGATGACCGCAGCATCATCTTCCATATCATCGAGAAGGTCGCCGAGCAGGTGTTCATACCACTGACCGTGGGCGGCGGTGTGCGCGAGGTGCAGGACGTGCGCAACCTGCTCAATGCCGGTGCCGACAAGGTGAGCATCAACACTTCGGCGGTGGTCAATCCGCAACTGGTGGCGGACGCTGCTGCGCGTTATGGTTCGCAATGCATAGTGGTCGCCATCGATGCCAAGCAGGTGGCGCCGAACAAATGGGAAGTCTTCACGCATGGCGGCCGCAAGGCCACCGGACTGGATGCGGTGGAATGGGCAAAGAGGATGCAGACACTGGGTGCGGGCGAGATCCTGCTGACCAGCATGGATCAGGACGGGCAGAAGAAGGGTTTCGACCTGGCGCTGACGCGCGCGGTGACCGATGCGCTGGAGATACCGGTAATTGCCAGCGGCGGCGTGGGCAATCTGCAGCATCTGGCCGATGGCGTGACGCTGGGCGGCGCCGATGCGGTGCTGGCCGCCAGCATCTTCCACTTTGGCGAATACACGGTGCAACAGGCCAAGCAACATATGGCGCAGCAGGGGATCGAGGTGCGGTTATGACACGGTGCGCGAAAGCGACGAGTGCGGGACAACGAAGTTTCGGTGGAGGCTCATGCGCGCAGCGCGTGATGCCGGAGCCAATAACCGCACCGCACCTCCTGATGGAACTACTAGCCATTCCACTAAGCCAGCAAGCTGGCAAGTGGCTGGTTATCCCGCAAACGGCTGGCTACGCCAGTAACGTGTCGGAGGTGCGGTTATGAGCGAATCCTGGCTGAACAAGGTGAACTGGTCGGACGACGGCCTCGTTCCTGCCATCGCACAAGATGCGGCCAGTGGGCGTGTGCTGATGGTGGCATGGATGGATCGCGAGGCGCTTAAGCGCACGGTCGATACCGGCGAGGCTATCTACTGGTCACGCTCGCGCAAGAAGCTGTGGCACAAGGGCGAAGAGTCGGGCCATGTACAGATGGTGAAAGAGTTACGCCTCGACTGCGATGGCGATGTGATACTGATGCAAGTCGAGCAGCGTGGCGGCATCGCCTGCCATACCGGGCGCGCGAGCTGCTTCTACAGCAAACTGGAGAACGGCGAGTGGAAGTCCACCGATGCGGTGCTGAAGAACCCGGACGAGATATACAACAAATGAACGACATCCTGCAACGACTGACCGAGACCTTGGAATCGCGCAAAGGCACGGCGGCTGACAGTTCTTACGTCGCCAAGTTATACAACAAGGGCGACGATGCGATCCTGAAAAAAGTGATCGAAGAGGCTGGCGAAGTGCTGCTGGCTGCCAAGGATGGCGACAGGCAGCATCTAGTCTATGAAGTGGCCGATCTGTGGTTCCACACCATGGTGTTGTTGGCTCACAAGGATTTAAGCACAGAGGATGTGCTCAAGGAATTGGCGCGCCGCGAAGGCATATCGGGCATCACCGAGAAAGCGAGCCGCAAATGAGCGGCAACTGCCTGTTCTGCAAGATCGTGCGCGGCGAGATCCCTTGCCGCAAGGTGTACGAGGACGATGATGTGCTGGCGTTCCATGACATCAACCCCGTCGCGCCGGTGCATTTCATGCTGGTGCCCAAGCAGCATGTGGTGTCCCTGCTGGAGGCGGATGAGTCGCATGCAGCGTTATTGGGCAAGATGATGTTGCTGGCTTCCAGGCTGGCGAAGGAGCAAGGTCTGGAAAATGGCTTTCGTACTGTCATCAACAGTGGCAAGGGCGGCGGCCAGGAAGTGTTTCACCTGCATGTGCATGTCATCGGTGGCGGCAACATCCCGCCTATGGTCAAACGTAGCTAATCTATCAGGAGCGCATCATGGGTTCATTCAGTATCTGGCATTGGTTGATCGTGTTGCTGGTCGTGGTGCTGATCTTTGGCACCAAGAAACTGCGCAACATCGGCAATGATCTGGGCGGGGCAGTCAAAGGCTTCAAGGAAGGCATGAAAGAAGGCGACGACACGGCCAAGCCGCAAGATTCCCGAACCATCGAAGGCGAAGTGAAGGAGAAGTGACGCGATGTTCGACATCGCGTTCTCCGAACTGGTGGTGATCGCGCTGGTGGCGCTGATCGTCATCGGCCCGGAACGACTACCCAAACTGGCGCGTACAGCCGGACATCTGTGGGGACGTACGCAGCGCTATGTGAACAAGGTCAAGGACGACATCGCCCACGATATGGCGCTGGATCAGGCGCGCAAGATGCAGCACGAGATCGAGCAGCATGTCGCTGAAGCCGAAAAAGCCATGCAGGCAAACGGCTTGTCTCTGGAACAAAGCATCCTGCAATCGCAATACAAGAAACCCGCTGACGCAGACTCTGCGTCCCCGCCTGCCGCCCCTTCCGGCGAACCGACTAAATGAGCAAGAGCGAGACCCTGATCGCGCATCTGGTCGAGCTGCGCTCGCGACTGTTGAACAGTTTTCTGGCATGGCTGCTGGTGTTCATCTGTTTGTTCCCGTGGGCGTCCGATCTCTACGCACTGCTGGCACAGCCCATGCTGGCCAAGCTGCCGCAGGGCGGGCAGATGATCGCCACCGATGTCACCACGCCGTTCTTCGTGCCGCTTAAGGTGGCGATGATGGCTGCGTTCGTGATCGCTTTGCCCTTCGTGCTGTTCCAGCTCTGGCGCTTCGTCGCCCCCGGACTGTATGCGCACGAGAAGAAGTTGGTGTTGCCGCTGATCGTGGCCAGTACGCTGCTGTTCGGATGCGGCATGGCGTTTGCCTATTTCGCCGTGTTCCCTGTGGTGTTCGGTTTCATCACAGCAGCAGCGCCGGCTGGTGTGGCGGTGATGACCGACATCGATAAATATCTGAGCTTCGTGATGGGCATGTTCCTCGCGTTCGGCGTGACCTTTGAGGTACCCATCGCGGTCGTGGTGCTGGTACGTATGGGTGTGGTGTCGGTGAAGAAACTGCGCGAACTGCGCTCGTATGTGATCGTCGGTGCTTTTGTTGTAGCTGCTGTAGTTACACCGCCGGATGTCGTCTCGCAATTCATGCTGGCGATCCCACTTTGGCTACTGTATGAGGCGGGCATGGTTGTGGCGGGCTGGATCGGTGCGCGCGCGAATCCTTCAGTCGATAGCGTACGGCATGATGGCTGAATAATCGCCAGTGCTGGTTAGAGCTATATTGCCGCAGTCAGCACAATCCTGTGCTGAGCGCTGTTCTTTCACAACTTATTCCATGACTTTCGGTTTGGGTCGTTTGCCTACCCTGACCTGCACTACGACCTCATTCTGGTTGCGTAGCAGTTTCAGTGCGACGTTCTTGCCTGGAGTAAGGGCAGAGATGGTTTCGAGCATCACGGTCGAGTCGACCAGATCACTGTCGCCGATGCTTAGCAAGATGTCGCCGGGTTTGATGCCTGCTTTATCTGCGGGACCGCCGCGCATGATTTCGGAGATGAGCACGCCATGAGCGGCCTTGAGCTTGAACGATTCAGCCAGTTCGGGCGTCATGTCCTGAACAGCGACGCCAATCCAGCCACGCGTGACTGAACCGGTCTGGATGATCTGCTCCATGACCTTCTTGGCGGTGCTGACTGGGATGGCAAAACCTATGCCCAGTGAACCACCGCTAGGCGAATAGATCGCGCTGTTGATGCCAAGCAGATTGCCGTTGGCATCTACCAGCGCACCGCCGGAATTGCCTGGATTGATGGCGGCATCGGTCTGGATGAAATTCTCGAAGGTGCTCAGACCCAGATGGTTGCGTTTGAGGGCGCTGACGATCCCCATGGTCACGGTTTGTCCAACTCCGAATGGATTGCCTACAGCCAATACGATATCGCCGACGTGAATAGTGTCCCCACTGGAAAAGGTGATCGCGGGGAGAGGGTAGTTGACGTCAACTTTGATCACGGCGAGGTCGGTTTCGGGATCGGTGCCAACAATATGACCTTTCGCATTGCGACCATCGGCGAAGGCCACTTCAATCTGGTCGGCTGATTCGACCACGTGGTGGTTGGTCAGGATGTAGCCGTCCTGACTGACAATGACGCCAGAACCCAGGCTGGAATTCTGTTGTGGTTGATTGTCATCGAACTCATCCCCGAAAAAAAAACGGAATCTCGGATCATCCATGAACGGATGAGAAGGTTGTTTCACTTCACTGGTGGTGAAGATATTTACCACTGACGGCATCACTTTTTGCGCAGCAAGGCTGAAGCCGGGGCCGGACAAGTTCGGGGTGTTATCTTCCGGCTCGTTTTGATACAGAGTGACGACGCCGCCGCGCGCAGCAGTAGGTAACAGGCTGGGTTTTAGAGTATGAATGACGAACAAAACCGCCAGCCCGATGGTGGTGGCTTGCGCGAACAAAAGCCAGAATTTACGCATGTTATGATCCAATCAGGCCGTTAATAGGGGCAGTTGTGATGCAATTAATAAAGTTGAGTGATTATATCGGAAGCGAGCTGGCAATCAGCCGTTTTCGCGATTATTGTCCAAATGGCATTCAGGTCGAGGGGCGGTCGGAGGTGCAGCGCATTGCCACCGGTGTCACGGCTTCGCAGGCGGTACTGCAAGCTGCCGCGGCGTGGGGCGCAGATGCGATCCTGGTCCATCATGGATATTTTTGGCGTAATGAGGATGCAGTCATCACGGGAATCAAAAAGCGGCGCATCGCTTTTTTACTGGAACAGGACATCAGTCTCCTGGCATATCACCTGCCTTTGGATGCGCATCCGCTGTGGGGGAATAATGCGCAACTCGCCGCGCGATTGGGACTGGTCGAGAGTGGGCGATTCGGGGAGCAGGACGTCGCATGGCATGGCACATTGGCCAAGCCGCTCGGTCTGAAGGAATTCGCCAAGGTGGTAGCGGAAGCCCTGCAGTTCGAACCGCTGATAGTAGAGGGGAAGGTTGGCCACATCTCGCGTATCGCTTGGTGTAGCGGCGCGGCGCAAGGATATTTCGAGCAGGCGATAGCATTGGGCGTGAATGTGTTCCTAACCGGCGAGATATCAGAAAGCAATGTTCATATGGCTCGCGAAAGTGGCGTGACCTATATAGCCGCGGGGCATCATGCAACAGAACGGTATGGTGTGCAGGCCTTGGGAGTGCATTTGGCCGAAAGATTCGGTCTGGAGCACAGGTTTTTTGATGAGGAAGTCCCTGTTTAGATGATGGGTATATAACTGCGAGTGCGTTGCATTCTGAAAAGGCGTTGCGTAGTATTCGGCATATAACCATTTCGGGTTATACAACCTGCTGAATTTTCTGCTGGCGGATGTAAGGAGCAACTTCCGTTTTACAGGTAGTTTGGGGCAGCGCCATTCCGCTGCAAGGTCAGTCCTGCTGTTGCATGCATGCTACGGTGCACAGAGTGGGACTACGGGGAGAAAGTATGAGAATGAGAATAATGATGGGCGGTGTTTTGCTAGCCGCACTTTCCTTGAATGCATTTGCAGAGGATCAAGCGCTTGCGCCGGCGCATAACGCGCTCAATGTACTGCAATCTGGTGAAGTCAGTTTCAGCAAGGATGTGATGCCCATTCTTCAGGACTATTGCGTGAGCTGCCACCATCCGTCTCCTACCTCCAAGGGTTATGCTAAGAGCGGCTTGGATCTGACTTCCTATGAGGGCCTGATGAAGGGCACCAAATTCGGCAAGGTGGTAGTCCCCGGTGATAGCCAAGCCAGTACCTTCACCAAGTTGCTGACTGGTACCAACAAAGGTCTCAAAATGCCGATGGGCTTGAATGCCAGCGGTACTTTGGATCGCCAATATATTCTGACTCTACGCAAGTGGGTCAAGCAGGGCGCCCAGAACAACTAGGCATTCTGAGCAGTATCTGCGGTGAAAATGTAATTTGTGTAGTATTTGCCGCCGGCAGTGGATCGAGTTGGGGAGCCGATTCAGAGCTTGTCTGATAAGAAAAGGACGGACAACGCAATGCCATCCTCCAGTACCGACGAGACGCCAGGGAAGCCGGAAAGCTTCCCCGGTGGATTTTTGACAACGTATTACGGAAGGGAAGAGGGTCATGACAGATAACGTAGATCACAGCAAGCGACGAATGCTGATCGCTGCTACTACTGCGGTGGGTGGCGTCGCCGCCGCTGGAGCGGGCGCACCGTTCGTATTGAGCTTGCAGCCAAGCGAGCGTGCCAAGGCAGCCGGTGCACCAGTTGAAGTAGATATCAGTGGAATAGAGCCTGGCACGATGATCAGTGTCGAATGGCAAGGCAAGCCTGTTTGGATCGTGCGTCGCACGAAAGAGATGCTGGATCTGTTGCCCAAGCACGATGAAGACTTGGCGGATCCGTCGTCTTCTATTCCGCAACAGCCCGAGTACTGCAACAACGCGACTCGTTCCATCAAGCCGGAAATTCTGGTGGTTTTGGGGGTATGTACCCATCTGGGCTGTTCGCCGACCTTCCGTCCGGAAGTGGCGCCAGCCGATCTGGGGGCGCAATGGGCCGGTGGCTGGTTCTGCCCTTGCCACGGTTCACGTTTCGACTTGGCTGCCCGCGTCTTCAAGGGCGTGCCGGCACCGACCAACCTCATTATTCCTCCACACATGTATCTGAGTGAGACTCGCCTGTTGATCGGGGATGACGACAAAAGCAAGCTAAAGGGCGGTCAGCCCGCTGATAGGGGGGCTGCAGCATGATGAACCTGATCACAAAACTGATAGGCTGGATCGATGAGCGCTTCCCGCTGGTTTCGACCTGGAAGGCACACCTGTCCGAGTACTATGCACCGAAGAACTTCAACTTCTGGTATTTCTTCGGTGGTTTGGCGCTGCTGGTGCTGGTCATCCAGATCCTCAGCGGCATCTTCCTGACTATGAACTACAAGCCGGATGCGTTGTTCGCGTTCGCGTCGGTCGAATACATCATGCGCGATGTGCAGTGGGGCTGGTTGCTGCGTTATATCCACTCCACCGGTGCCTCGATGTTTTTCGTGGTCATCTATCTGCACATGTTCCGTGGCTTGATGTACGGCTCCTACCGCAAGCCGCGCGAGCTGCTGTGGATCATCGGTATGATCATCTATCTGGCATTGATGGGCGAAGCCTTTATGGGCTATCTGCTGCCATGGGGACAGATGTCGTTCTGGGGGGCCCAGGTGATCGTGAACCTGTTCTCTTCCGTGCCCTTCATCGGTCCTGATCTGGCGATCATGATCCGTGGCGACTTCGTGGTGTCCGATATCACACTGAACCGCTTCTTCGCGCTGCACGTGGTGGCGATCCCGCTGGTGCTGGTGCTGATCATCGTGGCGCACTTGGTGGCGTTGCATGAAGTCGGCTCCAACAATCCTGACGGTGTCGAGATCAAGAAGCACAAGGATTCCAACGGCATCCCGCTGGACGGTGTGCCGTTCTTCCCTTACATGGTGGTCAAGGACGGCGTGGCTGCAGTGGCCTTCCTGATGGTGTTCAGCGCGGTGGTGTTCTTCGCGCCGGACATGGGCGGCTACTTCCTGGAATACAACAACTTCGTGCCAGCCAACCCGATGAAGACGCCCGAGCATATCGCGCCGGTGTGGTACTTCACGCCATACTACGCAATCCTGCGTGCTGTGCCGCCGATGTTCGGCTCTCAGTTCCCTGGCGTGGTGGCGATGGGCGTGGCGACCGTGATCTTCTTCGCGTTGCCGTGGCTGGATCGCGGCCCGGTCAAGTCGATCCGCTATCGCGGCCCGATCTACAAGACCTTCCTGGCTGCTTTCGTGGTGAGCTTCGTCGGTTTGGGCTATCTCGGCCTGATGCCGGCAACTGAAACCTACACTCTGATTTCGCGCATTCTGGCGGTGGTGTACTTCGCGTTCTTCTTCCTGATGCCTTGGTACACGAAGATCGACGCATGCAAGCCCGAGCCTGATCGTGTGACTTCCAAATAATTGAGAGGGGTTCGTTGAAATGAAAGCAATCAAGAAAATAATCGTATGGGCGATGCTGGCCTGCATGCCGGTGCTTGCCACCGCCAGCGGTGGAGGTGTGCATCTGGACAAGGCGCCGCTGACTCTGCAGGATCAGGCATCTTTGCAACGTGGCGCCAAATTATTCACTTCGCGTTGTTTGGCGTGTCACTCGGCATCCGCTATGCGCTACAACCGTTTGAATGATATCGGGATGTCCGATGATCAAATCAAGACGGAGCTGGAGCTGCCGGAAGACGTCAAGGTTGGCTCGACCATGCAGGCTGCGATGGATGCCAACTCTGCCAAGATGGCTTATGGAGTAGCGCCGCCTGACCTGAGTGTGATCGCACGTTCCCGCAGTGCTGACTGGTTGTACACCTACATGCGAAGCTTCTATGCGGACTCCGGTCGCCCAAGTGGCTGGAACAACAGCGTATTCCCTAACGTGGGCATGCCGTTCGTATTGGCAGATCTGCAAGGGGAGCAGGAAGCGGAGATGCACGAAGGCCATGTAGCCAAGCTGAAGCTCAAGGAAGCTGGCTCGATGTCCGCAGAGGAATACGATCAGGCAATCGCTGATTTGACTGGCTATCTGGTGTTCATGAGTGAGCCGGCCATCCTGATTCGTCACCAGATCGGTTGGATCGTACTGATCTTCCTGTCCGTTCTCTTGGTGTTGATGTATGCCCTGAAGAAGGAAATCTGGAAGGACATTCACTGAGGAGATTGAATTCGGTGGGCGGTTTGTGTTAGTTTCCGCCCCCGTGCAGTCTGCGCCGAAATGGCGGGGCAAGTCGCCCCGCCTTTTGGTTTTTTAACGCTACATATTGTTTTTAGGTGGTTTTTTATGATGACACTTTACTCGGGTACAACCGACCCTTATAGCCATCGTTGCCGTTTCGTGCTGTTTGAAAAAGGCATGGATTTCGAGGTGATCGATGTGGATGTATTCAACATGCCGGAAGATTTGGCTGTGATGAATCCGTACAACAAGGTGCCTGTGTTGGTCGAACGCGACCTCATTTTGTACGAGGCCAATATCATCAACGAATATATCGACGAGCGTTTCCCGCATCCGCAGTTGATGCCGCCCGATCCTGTGATGCGCGCGCGAGCTCGCCTGTTCCTGCATCGCTTCGAGCAGGAATTGTTCTGTCACATCGAAGGTCTGGAAAGTAGCAACGCCAAGGTGCAGGAAAAAGCACGTGCGGCAGTAGAAGCCAATCTGACCCAGATCGCGCCGATCTTCGCCAAGCAGAAGTTCATGCTGGGTGACGAGTTCTCCATGCTGGATGTGGCGATCGCGCCGTTGTTGTGGCGTCTGGAGCACTATGGCATCCACCTCGACAAGGATGCCACGCCGATGATGAAGTACGCCGAGCGTTTGTTCTCGCGCCAAGGTTTCATCGAAGCATTGACGCCAGCCGAAAAGGCCATGCGCAAGTAATCGCCGTGATAGACGAGCCGTCCACCAAGCCCTATCTGATCCGCGCCATCTACGAATGGTGTGCGGATGCCGGATATACCCCATATCTGGCGGTGCAGGTGGACGAATACACGCAAGTGCCGGCTGGCTACGTTAAGGATGGACAGATCGTCCTGAATGTCGGCGGGGATGCGGTGAAGAACCTTCAGCTCGGCAACGAGGATATCAGCTGCAATGGTCGTTTCGGCGGTGTCGCCCACCAATTAATGATCCCTGTTGCGGCTGTCATCGGTATCTTTGCCAAGGAGACCGGGCAGGGGCT
>JAHJQE010000022.1 GCA_018819205.1 Gammaproteobacteria bacterium | reverse complement strand
CTCTGTGACCCGCATCCAGCCGAAACACCTGTGTCTGGCTGCTGCCGCTGCGCTTGCCCCGTGTCTTGGTCAGCTCGGATACGGCAATCCACGCCCCCAGTACTTCGGACCAGATCGTGCGGAATATGTGGTTCAAAGATGAATGCATAGAGACACCCCCTGACCTGCTAGACCGCCAACGACCGTGACGCGTCTGACTGAATTTTGTTCGCGTGATGCTACCCCATTCCGGGCGAAAATTCATGCCGATGAATATCTATATACCAGACGAAGGTAAAAGGTTTGTTTCAATAAACTGTGCGAAGTTTTGGCATAAACAGGCCAATCATGGCAGGATGAGCCCGGAACAAGACGGAAAGCAATATGAATACTGAATTGAATCATGGAGGTGCAACACCTCCCCAGCAACTCACCATTCTCCAGGCCATGGAGCTGGCAGCCCAAAGGCAATCCATCGGCAGCTTGCAGGAGGCGGAACAACTGCTACGCCTGATTCTGCAGCAGCAGCCCAACCATCCGCTCGCCCTGCACTTGCTGGGTGTGATCGCCCATCAGGTCGGCAATCAGCCTGTCGCTGCCGACTTGATTGAAAAAGCCATCTCCATCCAGCCAAACGTCGCTCTTTTCCACGCCAACCTGAGCGAGATCAGCCGCCAGCTGAAACAGCTCAACAAAGCTGTCGAACATGGCTTGCGCGCAGTGGAACTCGATCCGAACCTGGCCATGGCACACAGCAACCTTGGCATTGCGTATTTCGATCTGAAGGAATTCGACAAGGCAGAAACTTGCCAGCAGCGCGCCCTCGCCCTCGCCCCGGGTTTCGCCCCCTCGCTAAACAATCTGGGCAGCATCTGGCGCGAGCGTGGCGACAACGAAAAGGCGCTGGACTATTACCGCAAGGCCGCTGCGGCTAATCCTAACTATCTGGAGCCACTCAATAATCTCGGAGCTTTGCTGCTGGAAGAAGATCGTATCCCTGAAGCCATCGAGTCGCTGGAAAAAACGCTCAGATTGCACCCTAACTATGCCGAATCGATCTGCAACATGGGCGGCGTCCATCTTGCGCAAGAAGAACACGATGCTGCACTGGCCAAGTTCCGGCGCGCGCTGGAACTGAAACCGGTCTATCTGGAAGCCCAGTTGGGACTCTCCAAGACCCTGCAAGCCATGGAACTGCTGCAGGATGCCGAACTGGCAGCGCAGCGTGCACTGCAGGTAGACGAAGGCAGCCCCAAGGCCCATGCGCTGATGGGTAGCATCTATGCCGAGACCGAACGCCCCGCGCTCGCGGAGAAGTCATATGAACGCGCCCTGCAGGTAAAGCCGGACAGTCAGGAAGGCATACTGGGGCTGGGCCATCTGTGTGTGGAGAATGGCGAGCTGGAACGCGCCGAGTCGCTATTCCTGCGCGCGCTGGAGTTGAAACCGGACAGCACTGCCGCCCATGTCCACATGATCCAGGCGAAAAAGGTCACACAGGGTGATGTCCATTTCGCCGCCTTGCTGGAGGAAGAGAAGAATGCCGACCAGCATTCTGACAACCGCAAGATGTCGCTGCATTTCGCGCTGGGCAAGTGTTACGACGACACCAAGGATTATGACAAGGCCTTCCCGCACTTCCTCGAGGGCTGCCGCATCAAACGCGGCAAACTGAGTTATGACCCGGATGCCGCCGCCAAACAGTTCGCGGAACTCAAAGAAGTGTTCAACAAGGATTTCATCGATGCTCGGCGCGGCGCAGGCGGCCCTTCCGACCTGCCCATCTTCGTGCTCGGCATGCCGCGCTCCGGCACCACACTGACCGAGCAGATCATCGCCAGCCACCCGGACGTGTTCGGTGCCGGCGAATTGCCAGACCTGCTGCGTATCGCCCATCGCAAGACGGACCCGGCCACCACCATGTTCCCGGACAACCTGCGCTACCTCGATGCAGCCACGCTCACCGCCTGGGGCAACGAATATATCGCAGCCCTGAAGCAACGTGCACCGCAAGCGAAACACATCACCGACAAGATGCCGGCCAACTTCTTCGCGGTGCCGCTCATCCACCTGATGCTGCCGAACGCGAAGATCATCCATGTCAACCGCAATCCGGTGGACACCTGCGTCTCGTGTTTCACCCGTCTGTTCAATCGCAAGCAGGAACACACCTACGACCTCGCCGAACTCGGCCGCTACTACGCCGACTATGCGCGCCTGATGGCGCACTGGCGCAAGGTGTTGCCGCAGGGTGCTTTCTACGACGTGCAGTACGAGGACATCGTGGCCAACCAGGAAGGCGAAGCACGCAAGCTGCTGGAATACTGCGGTCTGGGATGGGATGCGGCCTGCCTGGATTTCCACAAGACCAAGCGCCAGGTGCGTACTGCCAGCGTGACCCAGGTACGTCAGCCGATCTACAACACCTCCGTCGAACGCTGGCGCAAGTACGAGCAGTTCCTAGGCCCGCTGCTGGACGAACTGGGGGATCTCGTACCGAACCGCTGATGCTGAACG
>JAHJQE010000001.1 GCA_018819205.1 Gammaproteobacteria bacterium | reverse complement strand
TGGTGGCGCCAGTGCAAAGGGCAGCGGTGGGGGCGAGATCAAAGTGCTGTCCGACATGCAGACCGGCACTGTACAAGTCAGCGGCACACTGGATGCCTCGGCACCGACAGCAGGAGATGGTGGATTCATCGATACCAGTGCGGCACACCTTGAAATCGGCGCTACCGCGCACATCGTCTCCAACGCACTGAACGGCAAGGCAGGGGAGTGGCTGATCGATCCGCTGAATGTCACCATAGGCACATCGGGAAGTACGACAGGTGGCATCTTCACGGGCGGGGTCTGGACACCAACTGCATCGGGTTCATTCATTCATACCGGCACGATAGTTGGTGCGTTGGATGCCGGCACTTCCGTCACCATCACCACGGTGAACGCCGGCTTCGCAGAAGCGGGCGATATCAACGTCAATGCCTCCATTGTGCAAACTGGTGCTACACCGACCACGCTGACACTGTTGGCCGAGAACAATATCAACTTTGCTGCGAATGCGGGCATCAGTTCGACTAATGTCGCCCCTACGGCCTTGAACGTGGTACTGCGTGCCGATGCAGATGCAAATAGTGCAGGCACGGTCACCTTTGCTGGAACGAATACATTCAGTCTGGCTGGAGGACGGGTTGATCTGTATTACAACCCGGTTTCCTATGCAGATGCGGCGACCAAGTCGGATGCATTGACCAATCCCTACTCTGCTGTATTTGGAGCTACCCCATTCACAGCCTGGATGCTGGTAAACGATGTCGGGCTCGCAACAGGCGGCACGCTTGGCTTGCAGGCGATGAGTACAAATCTTTCAGGCAATTACGCGCTGGGTACTAACATTGATGCCACGGCGACGGTAACCTGGAATCCGGACGGACAGGGGGGATTTTTCGGTTTTGCGCCGGTCGGGATTTCCACTGCCGGCTTCAACGGCAAATTCGACGGCATGGGCAGCAACATTAATGGTCTGTACATCAACCGTCCGGCGCAAGACTACGTGGGATTGTTCGGCTATACCTTCGGGGTCGGCACGACCATCATCAGCAACGTCAACCTGACCAATGCCAATATCACGGGCGGCAGTTTATATACCGGCGCTATCGCCGGATACAGTACGGCTACGATCCAGAACAGCTCGGTGAGTGGGGCTGTTAATGGGACTAGTTACGTAGGCGGCTTGGTTGGTAACAACTTTACCGGCGGCAATGTGGACAACAGCATCTCGTCGGCTACCGTGACTGCCGCATCGGGTGTGCGTGTTGGTGGCCTGGTTGGCAGCACATCCAACGGAAATATCACTAACAGTTCTGCAACCGGAGCTGTGATCGGCTTTGGTGATGTTGGTGGTTTGATTGGATATAACAGCAACAGCACATGGGTCTACAACTGCCATGCATCAGGTAATGTCACGGGTGGCGCTGCCGGTAGTGCGGGTGGTTTGATCGGGATGAACTGGTCGTACACCCTGACTGAGCTCAGTAGCGCATCTGGAATTGTGTCCGGTACCGCTCAGGTCGGCGGGCTGGTGGGCTACAACTATTACGCCACGCTGACGGGCAACTTTGCCACAGGAAGTGTAAATGGTGACACCAACATCGGCGGATTGGCCGGATACAGCTATTTCTCGACGCTGACGGACAACTATGCCACTGGAAATGTGGATGGGTTAACCAATATTGGCGGGCTGGCAGGTCAAAATTTCTACACAACGATATCCGGTACTACGCAGGGTGCGACCTATGCCATCGGCACGGTTACCGGCGTTCAGTATGTCGGCGGGATTGCCGGATACAATCAATGGGGTGCCTCAGCCTCGATCAACAATGCCTCGATTGTCAACCCTGCTGGCACGCTTGCGGCCTCGGTGATCGGGCAGACCAGTGTCGGCGGGATTGCCGGATATAACTATGCCAGCATCACCAATAGTTATGTCAGTGGTGGTAGCGTATCCGGCGGCAATAATGTCGGTGGCCTGATTGGCGTAAACTGGGCAGTTTCCGGTTCTATCAGTAACAATCATGTCAGTGGCGGCAATATTTCCGGCACGCGGAATGTTGGCGGCCTGATTGGGGTCAACTATGGCAGCAGCATCTCAAACAACTACGTTGACGGCGGCAGCATCACCGGCACGGTGCAGGTGGGCGGCCTGATCGCACTGAATAACGGCACCTATACCAACTCGCAATACAACATCAACGGAGTGAGCATCAATGGCAGTAACATGGTCACGCAGGGCGGCCTGTACGCTGGTCAGTATGCGACATGGTTTGCCGGTGGCGCACTGACACCACTGGTCATTACAAATTACCTGACCCAGAACGGCACGACGTTCAATTACCAGATCGGCAGTGTTCTGGACATGCAGAACATGCTGGCCTTTGCCGACAACCCCGCCTACAACTTCGAACTGACGGCAAGCTTGGATCTTTCAGCAGCCCCCAACCTGTGGGTACCTTACTTGGCAGGTAACTTCGTCGGCACGCCCGGGTTAACGATATCGAATGTGTCCGTCAACGTGCCAAATGCCGGGGTGGGGTTATTCGGTGCGACCACCGGTGTCATCAGTGACCTGGGGGTATCGAACGTCTTCATTCAGGGGGCGAGCGGCGTGGGCGGGCTGGTGGGTAACAATTTTGGCAGCATCGTAAACAGCTATGTGGAAAGCGGTGTGGTCAGCACCTCGGTACATGATGTCGGAGGACTAGTCGGCCTGAACAATGGCGCGGTGACCAATTCCCACTTCAATATCGATGCGGTCACCACCAATGCCGGCAATAACGTGACCTTTGCCGGCCTGTATGCGACGCAGTACAACGACTGGTTCAATGGCGGCACCCTGACGCCGCTGTCGATCGGCAACTACGCCTCGCTGGTATTGCAGGGCGATGGCAGCTATGGCATCAATACCGTGCAGGGCATGAAGGACATGCTCGCGTTTGCCGACGATCCGACGGTCTTCAACTTCAGTCTGACCGGAAATGTCGATTTGACGCCTTTGCCCGGATTCTACGTGCCCGCGCTGAATGGCAGCTTCAACGGCAACAATTTCATTGTTTCCAACCTGAGCCTCAACCTGCCGAATTCAGACGTGGGGTTGTTCGGTGTCTCATATGCGAACAATCTGATCGGTAACATCCAACTTGCGAACGCAAATGTGTCCGGTTTTGATTATGTCGGCGGGCTGGTCGGATTCAACCGGGCGAACATCACCGGCGCTTCGGTGAGTGGTGCCAGTACGATCAATGCGAGCGGAAATTTTGTCGGCGGATTGGTCGGGCAGAATTCCGGGTTGACTTCTCTCGGGGTCTTCCTCGGTACTGGGGGGGCAATCGGCAGCAGTTATGTCGACGGTGGCACGATTTCCAGCCCCAATGGCATGAGTGTTGGCGGCTTGGTGGGTGTCAACAAGAATGGGCATATCGACAGCAGTTACGTATCCAATACCAATGTGACAGGCAGTAGCGAGGTGGGCGGACTGGTCGGCAATAACTCCGGTTCGATCACTAATTGGGGGAGTAATGGTCAACTGATCGCTCAGGTCAGCAACAGCTATGTCACCAATGGCACGGTTACCGGGACGGGTAATGCACTGTCGCTCGGTATCGGTGGCTTAGTTGGTTATAACCGCGGTGGTGGGATCAGCGGCAGTTACGTGCTGAATCCGACGGTGAACGGCGGTGTCGCCTCACAGGTCGGAGGGCTGGTGGGTGGCAATGCAGGGGGTGTTAATTCCACCTATATAACTTCTTCAACCCTGACCTCGAATTTTGGCGTGATCAGCAATAGTTATGTCAGTGGTGGTACGGTGAGTTCACTGGGCAATGAGGTGGGTGGTCTGGTGGGCAAGAACTACGGGGGGCTGATCGATTTCAGTTATGTCGATTCCTTGAACGTCACTGGTGTATCCAACGTTGGCGGACTGGTTGGCTGGGACAGTGGCGAAGGTAGCGGCTGCTGTACAGCGCTGCAAATGGGTGTGATCAGCAACAGCTATGTGAGTAATACGCAGGTTACCGGCTGGTCGCATGTCGGAGGGCTGGCCGGCATGGTCGGTGTCGGGACGGACACCTATCTTGGAATATCCTGGACCAGTGGGCCGGTAAGCGACGACTCTATCGTCAACAGTTATGTCGACGGCGGCACGGTGAGCAGTGTCGTGACCGGGACGGGATCGGTGGGTTCCATCTCGGGTGTTGGCGGACTGGTTGGTTATAACTTCGGTGGCAATATCAGCAACAGCTATGTCGCCAACGGCACGGTTGTGAGTGGAGGAACCGCGTTCGCAGTGGGCGGATTGGTGGGGGACAACAATGGCACTTCCTTGATCTGGTTGACTAGCCAGGGAGTGTGGGTGCCGAGTGCCAGGATAAGCAGCAGCTATGTCGACATTGGAGTCGTCAGTGGAGTGAGTTCGGTCGGCGGTCTGGTGGGTATCAATTCAGGCTCCATCTCCGGTAGCTATGCCATTACCGGTACCATTGCCGGGACAGGTGTCGGCGGTCTGGTCGGCTTTGATAACGGATCGGTCAGCAACAGTTTCTGGGATACCGAGGCTTCGGGTATCGGGGTGTATGCTAGCGGTGGTGCGGGTGCTCCGACCAACGTCAATGGGCTGCTGACTTCGGAAACACACTCGTTCATCATCACCGAGGCTGCGCTGGGGGTGGCGGGATTGATGGCGAATACGGGTGGGACCACCGGCATGACTTGGCGCATCTACGAAGGGCAGACTGCGCCGTTGCTGATGAGTTATTTGACGCCGCTGACAGTTTCCGTTGCCGGCAGCCGTACCTACAACGCCTTGACCGATGTGAGCTCGCTGGTCACCTACAGCCAGACTCTGAATGCCAACCTGCTGGGCACAGCAGTGGCGGACACCGCAAGTCCGAACGTTGGCACCTACAGCGTCACCCCGAGCGGGCACTACTCCAACCAGATGGGCTATGACATCACATTCGCCAGCGGATCGGTGACCATCAATCCGGCCGGTCTTACTCTGCTTGACGTGACCGCCAGTGATGCCAGCAAAGTCTATGGCAGCACCCTGAATTTTGCGGGGACAGAATTTGCCCCGGTTGGACTGATGGGGGGCGACGTCATCAGTAGCGTCACCCTGACCAGCGCAGGTGCAACCGCTACTGCCAACGCTGGCAGCTATGCCATCGTACCTAGCAATGCCATGTTCAGCGTGGGCAGTGCCAGCAACTACGACATCACCTACATCAACGGCATCCTGACTGTCACCCCGAAAGCAGTGTCGATTTCAGGCAGTTCCGCGGTGGATCGGGCATACAACGGAACGACTTCTGCGACCATCAGCGCAGGATCACTGATTGGACTGGTGGGCAGTGAGACGTTGAGTGTGAACGCAACGGGCACGTTCGCGGACAAGAATGTGGGCACAGCAATTACGGTTCAGGCAACTTATTCACTAGCGAACGGCACCGGTTTGGCCAGCAACTACACTTTGACTACGACAAGCGAAGTGCTGGCGGCAGACATCACCCCCGCAGTCCTGACTGTACTTGCAGTTTCGGAAAACAAAATATTGGGCACGCCAGACCCGTTGCTCCGTTACATCGTCACCGGCTATTACGATCCGGTCAGCACCATTCTGGAGGGCGAGCCCGTTCGTGATGCGGGTGAAGTCATTGGCAATTACGCCATCCTTCAAGGATCTCTGTTCGTGATGTCATCCAATTACACTATGGATTTCGTACCTGGCAGCTTCTCCATACTGGCGCCGACGGTGGTGCAGGAGATCACGCAGAACACGGTCGATGCAGGTTCTGGTACGACTCCAACGACTGATGAGGAAGAGGAGAAGAAGAAGGCCGAGCAATTGGCCCAAGAGGAATCTTTGGCTCAGCAGGAAACGAACAAACTGGCAGAACAACTTCCAATATGCAGATAGTGAGTGGGGATCATGAGACGAAATAGAAATGTGCGTGTCTGGCTGTTTCCCATTCTGCTTGGGATTTGTGCGACATCCATGGCAGAGACGGATCGGACATCTGTAGCAGAGGATGCGATGATTGAAGAAGCGACGATATTGCGATTCACCATCGATAAATATGTCATCGATGGCGCTTCGCTACTCCAGGCAGCTGATTTCGACGGTGTCGTGGCCCCGTATGTTGGCAAAGAAAAAGACTTCTCCGATGTGCAGTACGCGCTGGAGGCGGTCGAGGCGCTGTACGCCGATCGAGGCTATTCCGCCGTCCATGTGCTGCTGCCCGAACAGGAGCTTGAGGCAGGCGAGGTGCACTTCCAGGTCATCGAAGGGCGTTATGGCAAGGTCGCAGTCAAGAACAACCAGTTCTTCAGCGAACAGAATGCGTTGAACGCCATCCCGTCGGTGCGACCCGGCGGTGTGCCGCGCGCCAGGGATGTCGCACGGGAGTTGCGCCTGGCGAACGAGAATCCGGCGCGCCAGTTGAATGTGGTACTCAAGGCCGGCGAACAGGATAACGAAGTGGATGCCAGCGTGCTGGTGACCGATATGAAACCGAGTCAATGGGCGCTGACGCTGGACAATTCAGGCTCGCCAGAGACAGGAAAATCGCGGTTGGGCCTTTCGTATCGTCATGCAAACCTGTTCGATCGCGATCACGTAGGCCAGATCCAGACCCAGATCTCGCCCGAATATATGGATCGCGTCAAGGTTCTGGGCGGAAGCTACAAGGTGCCGCTCTATACGTATGGTCACAGCGTGGAGGTCTTCGGTGGCTATTCCAATATCAATTCCGTGGTCGGCGGGCTCTCCAACTTCCAGGGGGGCGGCGTGATCCTGAGTTCACGTTACAACATCCCGCTTGAGCGCATCGGCACCTTTGACCCCAGACTCTCTTTCGGTCTGGACTGGCGCAAGTTCAGCAAGGTAGAGCTGACCGGCACCTCGCCAACTGTGTTGTACGATGACATCGTGGTCACACCGGCGAGTGTGGCTTATGCAGTGCAGGGCAAACTGTGGGGCGGTGACTTGGGCATGAATTTCTCATTCACGGCCAATCTCCCAGTGATGTCGAAAGGCAAGTCAGAGGACTTTGCGATCTATGACCATGTGAACATGAGCAAGCCAGATGCTGCCTATAACGTGTTCCGCTTCGGCGGCAACTATTTCATGACCTTCAAGAGCGACTGGCAAGGCCGTGGCGCCTGCAACGGTCAGTACAGTAATAGTGAGTTGATCCAGGGCGAACAGTTGCGCCTGGGGGGAGTCGATGGCGTGCGCGGTTTTTCCGAGGGAAGTGAATCGGGCAAGACCGGCATGCGCTGCAATCTGGAGGGTTACACGCCGTCCTTTGACTGGAAAGAATCGAGCACGCGCGCAGTGTTTTTCTTTGATGGAGGATTGCTCAACCAGAACAGCAAGTACCACGGCATCGCTGGGGCCGGCTTTGGCTTGAGGTCGAACTACTCGGGGCAGTATTCTCTGCGCATGGATGCCGGACGCATCATGAACGCGGGAAGCGATCCGCAGCAAGTGAAAGGAGACTGGCGTCTCCATGCATCGCTGGTGGCAACCTTCTGAAGTTGAGGTGACATGATGAAAAAACTATCCTGGTTGGCACTGACGCTTCTTCTCTTTGCGCCGTTCTGCGAAGCCGCTGAAAGCGCCGGGATGATCAGATATATGAGTGGCACACTGGTTGCCCAGCGTGCGGATGGCTCAGTGCGCGTGTTGTCACCCAAGTCGCAGGTTCAGGCTGGCGAGGTGTTGGTGACCGGAAACAGGAGCTATGCACAGGTCGTCATGAACGACGGCACCAAGATGACCTTGCGACCGAACTCCAACCTGAAGATCGAAACTTATCAATTCAAGCAGGAAGAACCCAAGGCCGACAACGCCGTGTTTCGTCTGATCAAGGGTGGATTCAGAACGGTGACCGGTCTGATCGGCAAACGGGGCGACAAGGATGCATACAAGTTGCGTGCCTCGGGCGCCACCATCGGTATCCGCGGAACCGACTTCACCTCTCGTCTCTGTGTGACCAAGGGCTGTTCCGACGAGAACGATTCCGTCGTCACACCGCCGCCTCCCAAACCCAAACCGGTCGGCAGGGTGATGCGCATCGTGGGCGAGATGGTCGCCAAGGATGCGGACGGACAGATCCGCAAACTCACCTTGGGTTCACCCGTCTATGAGGGCGATACCTTGCAGAGCAACATCCAGTCGCACGCAGTGGTCGCCTTCCGCGACGGCGGCCGGATCACCCTGCAGGAGAACAGCATCTTCAAGGTGGAAGACTTCAAGTACAGCAAGACGGGTGGTGTGCAAGAGAATGCTGCGTTGCGCCTGATCAAAGGGGGCGTGCGTGTCGTGACCGGCTTGATCGGGCGTGCCAATCGCGACAATTACAAGTTCAGGGTATCGGGTGCCACCATCGGAATTCGCGGAACCGGATTCGATGCATGGTGTAACGGCCCATGTGCGGAAGGCGCGTCGAATTTCGGCGCACCGCAGAACAATCCGATGGAAGGTGCGGGCGTCTATGTCTGGTCCGGTGAAGTGGTGCTGGTCGCACCCGGTGGTTCGTTCACCGTGGCGCTCAACCAGGCAGCTATCATCGCGCGCGAGACAGGCAAGCCGGTACGTGTCATGACCATTCCACCTGCCGTCCAGCAGAACGAAGCACCACGTCCGGATACTGTGCCGGTCGATGTGGACAAACTGTTCGAGGATGCTGCAGCCACGGATGATCCCGGCCTGTATGTCACGGTCCACGATGGTCAGGTCATCCTGGCCAAAGGTGACCAGAAGGTCGATCTGGGCAAGGGTGAGACTGGTTTCACCAACGATCAGATCCTGACCCGGCTTGCCGCGACACCGAGCTTCATGTCGGGTGACAGCAACCTTGAGAAGATCGAATTCAAGGAGGGTGACGGCAGCTCGGGTATCGATCAGCAGGGCTGTATCGTTCAATAACGATGTCCCATGGGGGGCGGTCCACCATCACGATGGTGGACCGCCCTGCGTTTTTTCTAGTGGGTTGTATGACATGTTTTGCGTTCTACAATGAAACGCAGGCGCTCAACAGCGAGCAGGGCAAAGTGCTGATCGATGCGGAGGGCAAGTTGCAGCCGCGCATGAACAAAAGATGCAGTTCCTGCAGTACTTCCAGAACGAATTTGTGCGTACCGAGCTGCTAGCCAGACATCTCGAGGGATTGGGATTGTTCGTGCCGCAAGGTGCATACTTCGCCGCCCCCAGCGGACATTCCTTCCTGATCAACCACTTCTTCAAGATCGGCGAATAGAAGTTTGTCCAATTACGGATGACAAACTGCCGGCGCTATTCCTCAGCGGTGCTCTGGGTATGGTCTATCTGCATCTCGCCTCGCTCGGTAACTTGCACGCATTGCAGGGGCGCAGCAAGCCGGATACCACTCCGCCGGTCAAACGCTAGTCGCTACCGGTTTCTTTCTTGTAGGCGTCGTAACTCGGGGCAGGGTTGGTCGCGCGTTCGACGGGCGTGCGTTGCGCATCGTTGTGCTGTCTGATGCCCTCGTACAGGTTGCGCGCTGGATCGGCACAAGCAGCAAGCGCCAGCAAGGCCAGAAGCGCGATCACTCTCATGCCTTGGAGCGCGCCCACGCCACGATATTGTTCGCATCCATCGCGCCTGCCTGGCGTGCCACCTCACGCCCACCCTTGAACAGGGCCAGCGTCGGGATGCTGCGGATGTTGAATTGGGCGGCGAGGTTCTGTGCCTGCTCGGTATCCAGTTTCACCACACGCATCCCCGGTTCGAGCATCTGCGCCGCTTGTGCGAAAGCGGGTGCCATCATCTTGCACGGGCCGCACCAGGGTGCCCAGAAGTCCACCAGCACAGGCACATCGCTGTTGCCGATATGACGCATGAAGTTGGCTTCGGTGAGTTCCACGGGATGCGCGGTGAACAGAGGCTGCTTGCATTTGCCACAGGTCGGTTGTGCCGCCAGCTTGTCAGATGGAACGCGGTTCACCGCATCGCAATGCGGGCAGACGATATGTTTAGGGTCGCTCATGGATGTCTCCGTAAATTAGTGTTATCTAATATATGGTGGCCGCCGTGACATTTCAAGGGGTAAGGAGAAATCAGTCGATGCGACCGACAAGCAGGAATAATGGCCATGTCACAGTCAGCTGGACTTCCTCCGGCCAATGGGCCGCGATGTCGGCGGCGAAAGAATCGACCGGATCGAAACCGTTCGCGGATCTGAAGCGGGCGACAGCCGACCAGCTGCGCAGATAGCCGAACAGCTGGTCGCGCGTCCACTGCTGGCACAAGGCAAAGGCAGGGGCTCGATACGCGTGAAAGGGAAAGACAGATCGCGGTAGCTATTCTCGACATGGATGCGTTCTGCCGGCCAGTAGGGGCCGATCGAACCCTCGTAGAAATCATCAAGCCGGCGCTGGACTTCCGGCTGCGGCAGAGACAGCCGGTTGTAGCCCCAGACGGCGATGACGCCGCGGGGACGCAGTACCCGGCGCACCTCGGCGTAGAAAGTGTCCAAGTCAAACCAGTGCATGGCCTGGGCAACCGTCACCAAGTCCAGTGAGTGGTCCGGCAGACCACAGTCTTCAGCGGGGGCGACGCGAGCGGTGACGTTGGGCATGGCGGGGGCAGCGGCCAGTTGCGCGGCGCTGATGTCGGTGGCCAGCACCTGTTCAAACCGCGAAGCAAGCTGAACGGTGGCTTGTCCGCTGCCAGCACCGCAATCCCAAGCCTGCAGGCGCTGCGGTACGAGGCTGGTCAGCCAGTCGAAAAGTTCGGCGGGATAGTCAGGACGAAAGGCGGCGTACTGGCTGGCAACCGCTGTGAAATGGTCCGCCGTAGGCATTGCTTACGGCAACGTGATGCGCATCGACAGGTCGACAGCCTCGATATCCTTGGTCAGCGCACCGATGGAGATGCGGTCCACACCGGTGGCCGCGACCAGAGGGATATCTTCCAGCGTGATGCCGCCCGAGGCTTCCAGCTCCGCACGTGCGGACGCGTGCTTCACAGCCAGTTCCATATCGGCCAGCGAGAAATTGTCGAGCATGATCAATCGCGCGCCAGCCCTCAGCGCCTCATCCAGCTCAGCCATGTTCTCCACCTCGATCTGGATCGGCGTCTGCGGCGGTGTCAGTCGAAAGGCCAGTTCCATCACCTTTTCGATGCCGCCTGCCGCAGCGATATGGTTCTCCTTGATCAATACACCATCGAACAGCCCCATGCGCTGGTTGTGACCGCCACCGACTGTCACCGCATATTTCTGCGCATGGCGCAGGCCTGGCAGGGTCTTGCGCGTGTCCATGATCTTGGCCTTGTGGCCTTGCGCAGCATCCACATAGCGGCGCGTCATGGTCGCCACGGCAGATAGTGACTGCAGGAAGTTCAGCGCCGGGCGTTCGGCTGAAAGCATCGCGCGCGCATCGCCGCGGATCTCGCACAGCGTCTGTCTGGCTTTGACCCGATCACCATCCTTGACCTTCCAGTCGATATGGCAGTCAGGATCGAGGGTCTTGAAACACTCCTCGAACCACAAGACACCGCACACCACGGCCTCATCACGCGTGATGACAGTCGCATGTGCTTTGCTGCCCTCCGGGATCAACTGCGCGGTCAGGTCACCGTTGCCGATGTCTTCTTCCAGGGCGGCTTGCACGTTGGCGCGGATATGGGAGATGAGACTCATGCATTACTCCTTGTGTGTCGGGCTGGACCGCCACCAGGCGGCCAGGATGCTACCGATAATGGAATGGAAACTGGCCGAGATGGCGGAAGGCACGGGGGCGAGCGCCATCTGCGGGAAGCTGCTGCGCGCCAGCACTGCGCCCAGCCCGGAATTCTGCATGCCCACCTCGATGGAGATGGTGCGTGCCGACAACTCGTTCAGGCGCAACAGGCGCGCCAGCGCATAGCCCAGTGCGAAACCGCCCGCATGCAGCAGGGCCACCGCCGAGAACAACACGCCCGCCGAATGCTTCACCGTGTCCGCATTGCTGCCGATGATGCTGGCGCAGATCAGCGCGATGAAGATCACCGACACCAGCGGCGCCGCCGGCAGGATGAACTGCACGCTGCGGTGCGCGTAGCGGTTGAGCAGCATGCCGATCACCACCGGCAACAGCACCACCTTCACCGTGCTGTAGAACAAGCTCCACGCATCCACCGGCACATAGGCACCGGCCAGCCATTTGGTGAGCAGCGGCGTCATCGCCACTGCCGCGAAAGTGGAACACATGGTCATCAGCACCGACAGTGCCACATCCGCCTTGGCGATGAAACTCACCACATTGGAAGCCGTGCCGCCGGGGCAGCAGGCGACGAGTATCAAGCCTACCGCCAGTTGCGGCTCCAGGTTCAGCGACAGCGCGATGAACCAGCCGAGGAAGGGCATGATGGCGAACTGCGCGAACACGCCGACCATCACCTGTTTTGGCATCTGCACCACGCGGCGGAAATCGTCGACGCTCAGGGTGATGCCCATGCCGATCATGATCATCGCTAGTCCCCACACGATCATCTGGCCGTTGAACCAGGTGAACCAGTGCGGGAAGAACAGCGCCAGGCCGCTGCAGGACAGCACCCACAGCGGAAAAAGATTGGCGAGCAGATTGAACAGGCGGGCCACAGGGATCAAGGGGTAAGTATCAACAAGGGCGCGAAGGCTATCACAGCACGCAGACTACGGCTCATGAAGGCGCGCGCTCCTCGGCCAAACGTTTCAGATAGGTGACGAAATCCGGGTCCTCGCCACCCAATTGCTCGGCTAATGCCGTGCGAAAATCCTCGCGCTGGCACCACTCGCGCATATAGTCCTCCCACGAGCGCCAGCGCCGCCACTGTTTGGGCGTCATATCGTCCTCGAACAGCAACAGGTAAGCGCGTTCGAACAGCGAGATCAGCATGCTGAACACGATATACATGCGTTCCTTCTGGATGTCGTCCAGATCGCCGGTCCTTTCGTTTGAGAACAGGCGCAGGTCGGAATGCTCCAGCGCCACCTTGAGGAAATCCTGGTAGTTGTCCGACAGCAGCTGGTACACCTCCTCATCCTCGTTGTCGCGCTCCTTGCGTTGCTCGAACACGAACACGGCGATCGCCAGCGGCAAGCCGACCACGGTGACGATATAACTCAGCAATTCCCATGTTTCGAGGTTCATAATGGGAACGTAACCCGCCGCCTGTGCCCGGTCAATAGCCACTTGAAATTCCGGACGACTGCCCCATTTACCCGGCAGACAACAATTTCCGTCAAGGAGTGCACCATGCGTTTCGACAAATTCACCACCAAGCTGCAACAAGCCCTGTCCGATGCCCAAAGCCTGGCCGTCGGCGCCGACAATCAGTTCATCGAGCCGCAGCATCTGCTGCTCGCCATGCTCAACGATGCCGACAGCGGGGCGGGTTCGCTGCTGGCCCGCGCGGGCGGCAACGTCAATGCGCTGAAGACTGCGCTCAACGATGCGGTGACCCGCCTGCCCAAGGTGGAAGGCCACGGCGGCGAGGTGCAGGTCGGCCGCGACCTGTCCAACCTGTTCAACCTCACCGACAAGGAAGCGCAGAAGCGCGGTGACCAGTTCATCGCTTCGGAGATGTTTCTGCTCGCGCTCACCAACGACAAGGGCGAGTGCGGCCGTCTGTACAAGCAGCACGGCATCACCCGTGCCGCACTGGAGACCGCCATCAATGCCGTGCGCGGCGGTGAGTCGGTCGGTTCGCAGGAAGCGGAAGGTCAGCGCGAAGCACTCAAGAAATTCACCCTCGACCTCACCGAGCGCGCCCGCCAGGGCAAGCTCGATCCAGTGATCGGCCGCGACGACGAGATCCGCCGCGCCATCCAGGTATTGCAGCGCCGCACCAAGAACAACCCGGTGTTGATCGGAGAACCCGGCGTGGGCAAGACCGCCATCGTGGAAGGTCTGGCGCAGCGCATCATCAACGAGGAAGTGCCCGAGACACTGAAAGGCAAGAAGGTCTTGTCGCTGGACATGGCCGCCTTGCTGGCCGGTGCCAAGTATCGCGGTGAATTCGAGGAACGCCTGAAATCCGTGCTGAACGAACTGGCGAAAGACGAAGGCCGCAACATCGTGTTTATCGACGAGATCCACACCATGGTCGGCGCGGGCAAGGCCGAAGGCGCGATGGACGCGGGCAACATGCTCAAGCCCGCGCTGGCGCGCGGTGAGCTGCACTGCATCGGCGCGACCACGCTGGACGAATACCGCAAATACATCGAGAAGGACGCCGCGCTGGAGCGTCGTTTCCAGAAAGTGCTGGTGGATGAACCTTCCGTCGAATCCACCATCGCCATCCTGCGCGGTCTGCAGGAGAAATATGAGCTGCACCATGGCGTGGACATCACCGACCCGGCCATCGTCGCGGCCGCCGAGTTGTCGCATCGCTACATCACCGACCGCTTTCTGCCGGACAAGGCCATCGACCTGATCGACGAAGCCGCCGCGCGCATCAAGATGGAGATCGATTCCAAGCCGGAAGTCATGGACAAGCTCGACCGACGCCTGATCCAGCTCAAGATCGAACGCGAAGCGGTGAAGAAGGAGAAGGACGAAGCCTCGCAGAAACGCTTCGCGCTGATCGAGGACGAGATCGCCAAACTGTCGCGCGAATACGCCGACCTCGAAGAGATCTGGAAGGCAGAGAAGGGCGCGGCGCAGGGCACGGCGCACGTGAAGGAAGAGATCGACCATGTGAAGGCCGAGATCAACCGTCTGCAACGCGAAGGCAAGCTGGAGAAGGTCGCCGAGCTGCAATACGGCAAGCTGCCGCAACTGGAAGCCAAACTGAAAGAAGCCGCGCAGCGCGAAGCCGAAGGCGGCGAGCAGAAGAACAAGCTGCTGCGCACCCAGGTCGGCGCGGAAGAGATCGCCGAAGTGGTGAGTCGCGCAACAGGTATCCCCGTGTCGAAGATGATGCAGGGCGAGCGCGACAAGCTGCTCAAAATGGAAGAGAAACTGCATGAGCGCGTGGTGGGTCAAGACGAGGCGGTGCGCCTCGTGTCCGACGCCATCCGTCGTTCGCGTTCCGGCCTGTCCGATCCCAACCGCCCCTACGGCTCATTCCTGTTCCTCGGCCCCACCGGCGTGGGCAAGACCGAGCTGTGCAAGGCGCTGGCCGGATTCATGTTCGACTCGGAAGACCACCTCATCCGCATCGACATGAGCGAATACATGGAGAAGCATTCCGTCGCGCGTCTGATCGGCGCGCCGCCGGGCTATGTCGGTTACGAAGAAGGCGGTGGTCTCACCGAAGCCGTGCGCCGCAAGCCGTACAGCGTGATCCTGCTCGATGAAGTGGAGAAGGCACACCCGGACGTGTTCAACGTGCTGCTGCAGGCGCTGGACGACGGCCGCATGACCGACGGTCAGGGGCGCACCGTGGACTTCAAGAACACCGTCATCGTGATGACCTCCAACCTCGGTTCGCAGATGATCCAGCAGATGAGCGGCGACGATTATCAGGTGGTGAAACTGGCCGTGATGGGCGAGGTGAAGAGCTACTTCCGTCCCGAGTTCATCAACCGCATCGACGAGGTGGTGGTGTTCCACGCGCTGGACGAGAAGAACATCAAGTCCATCGCGCGCATCCAGTTGCAATATCTGGAAAAACGCCTGGCCGCGATGGAGATGAAGCTGGAGATCACGGAGGATGCATTGTCCGAGATCGCCAACGCGGGCTTCGATCCGGTGTACGGCGCGCGTCCGCTCAAGCGCGCCATCCAGGCACAGCTGGAGAACCCGCTCGCCAAGCACATCCTCGAAGGTCACTTCGCAGCGAAGGACACCATCAAGGTGGATTGCGACAGCGGCGTGATGAAATTCGCCAAGGCCTGATCGGCAATCCCCCCGGCGTCATTCTTTCGGGGGAGCATCAAAAGGATAGCCCGGCTTTGAACTGCACCCCAGAAGTTGGACAAGAGTCCAATCACTGGGGTGTTTCTTATGGCCAAGTATTCAACGGAGTTCAAGTTAGAAGTTGTTAGGCACCATCTTTCAAAGGGGAATGGAAGTCGCAAGACTGGACATTTCTT
>JAHJQE010000021.1 GCA_018819205.1 Gammaproteobacteria bacterium | reverse complement strand
CAGGCGCGTAGCTCAGCTGGTTAGAGCACCACCTTGACATGGTGGGGGTCGTTGGTTCGAGTCCAATCGCGCCTACCAATTTCTTCTTCTCCTTTACGAATACGAACGTTTTTCGAGAAGCTCATGTTCACATTGAGTCTGCACGGAGAAGAAAGTACACAGGCCCTGCTGCAATCGGGCCATTCCTACTGTCTCATCGTTCGTTCCGAATCACAGCGCGCTGCCTTGCTCAAGAATCTGGGCGAGCAGGCCGGTGTGGTCATCGTGCCGCATAACGGCGGCCTCATCAGCAATCTCAGGGTTTGGGAGAACATCATTCTGCCTGTGCAGTATCATGGCATCCTGCTACCAGGCAAACTTGAAGATAATGTAACGACCTTGCTCGATCAGTGCGGGCTTTCTGACGAGACCGTAGTATCGGCCTTGATGCTCAAGTTGCCCGATCAGCTTTCCCTGTATGAGAAACGTCTGGTCGGGTTCATAAGGGCGATGCTGATGGGGCCGGAACTCATCATTTATGACGGTTTGACCGAAGGCTTATCGCGCAAGGAGCTGGTGATGGCGAACAAGTTCGATCAAGTGTTCCGCCTGCATTTCCCGTTTCGCACCTCTGTGCTGGTAAGTTATGAAGAAGATAGCGAGAAAAGCGATTCGAACCAGTTGGTGATTCATCTCTGAACACTATGAAGCTGAACAATTACAACCAGCGACTGCTGAACATCGAGCAACGCACCAAGCGGTTCCTGCTGGGGGCGCTGGGAGCTATGCTGCTGGCATTGCTGCTGATTGCGATCAAGCAGGACTATCTGGTACGTAGCACCACGATCTATTTTTTTGCGCCGAACGCCCAGGGTTTGAATCAGGGCATGGCAGTGAAGTTCATCGGTTTCAAGGTCGGTAGCGTTAAGGATGTCAGCATGCAGCCGAATGCCTCCGTACGCGTGAGGGTTTCTCTGAACGATGAGTATGTGCATCTGATTGGTCAGGATGCAAAGGCGCGGCTGATCAAGGAGGCGCTGGTCGGTGAAAGCGTGGTGGAAATCATCCCCGGTTCGCAGCAGGTACAGCAGGTAACCCAGAACAGCGTGCTTCAGTTCGAACGCGGCCAGGATGCCAGCAGCATCGCCGAGAGTATGGCATCCCAGTTGCAGCCGATCCTGACTGACATCCAGCAGATCACTGCCAGCATCAACAATCCGAATGGCGATATCCAGAAGACGCTTAAGAATCTGAATCAGGTGACGGGTGATCTGCGCGAGACAGTTAAACAGTTCACCCAGCTCGGTATCAGTGGCAATCAGAAGCTGGAAAGCGTGCATGGCAAGCTGGACAAGGCACTGAACAGTGTGAACACCAATCTGGAAATGATGGACAAGGCGATTCCGCGCCTGATCGACAAGACGGACGCTACGCTGGACAACGTGCAGACCGCCACCACGGATATCAAGCGCATGGCGGCTGATTCCGCCGGTGAACTGCCGGCATTCATCCATAACAGCAATGCATTGGTGCAGGATAGCCAGGATATGCTGGAGGGCGCGAAGCAATCATGGCCGTTCAGCGGATGGTTCCGTAAGCCTGAAGCGCAAGTGTTACCGGTGGACGGCTATGTCCCTCCCGGGAGCCCGTGATGATGACCATGCAGCAATCTTTCTCATTGTCCGTGTTGTCCTGCGTGCTGTTGCTGACGGCTTGCGCTCAGTCTGCACCAGTGCGTAATGCCAGATTGGAACTGGCTGCAGAACATAGCCAGAACGCACAGCGCGCATACAATCGAGGTGATTATCATGTCGCGCTCAGACAATATGAAATGGCACTACAGGTAGATGTTGCGATTGAAAATATTCCGGGTATCGCTATCAATACACTCAATCTGGCGCGCGTAAATCAGTCGCTTGGTCGCCCGGAAGTGGCCAATGCCTATCTGGACAAATTGCTACAGGATAGAGCTCTGGAATACGAGAAGTCATTCATGGTTGCAGCGGCGGCCCAAAAATCCTTGCTGGTTCTGCAGCAAGGCGATGTGAAAGAGGCGCGACACTGGTTGGAAAAAGCATCGCTGTGGTGCGATGGAAAATGTCCCTTGGCGAGCGTGATCGACAACGCCCATGCCGCAATCGCTTTACGCGAAAAAGATACCGACCAGGCTTTGCGTTGGGCGGATCGCGCCGCATCGGCCAGTCGCAATGATTCCCTGTTGGAGTATGCCAATGCTTTGCGCTATATGAGCGAAGCAAGGTTGATGCGAGGCGAATTCACGACAGCATTGCGTTTGGCAGATGAGGCGCTGGCAGTGGACAAATCGCTGGGATGGCCTGAAAAGATCAAGCAGGATTTATTGCTGTCCGCCAGTGCATACGAGGGGCAGGGCGATGCCGGGCAGGCTAAGCGATTCCGCGAACGCGCATCACGCATCGCTACACGGTGAGGGGTATGCAAAGCCTAGAACGCTTACATAATCCGCGGTTCAGGTGGCTCCTTGGCTTGTCGATTTGTCTGGCAGTTGCCTTGGGTCTGGTACTGTTCAAGAGTGGCGACAGTTTGAGCAGGAAGATACTGGATCGGCAGTTCAATCTTTTGCAGCAGCAAGCTGCGCATCCAATAAAGAACGATGTGATCATCGTCGGCATCAACGAGGATAGCTTCAAGAAATTCCAGGAACCCTTCGAGCTATGGCATCCCCATCTGGCCAGATTCCTGCAAGCGATGAAAGCGGCCGGCCCGAGTATAGTCGGACTCGATATCGCACTCCCTGAGCGTTCATATCAATTCATGCTGCCTCATTATGAAGAGGGGCTGGTCAAGGCGCTGCAAGCGCTCAGTACACAGACGCCAGTTGTGCTGGCGCGCAAACTGGATGCCGAAGGCGCGTTGCGCCCTGTGGATGGGGTGTTGGTATCCTCAGTCGCTGATTCTCTGGCCTCAGTTACGCTCTGTCCTGAAGCTGATGGGGTGGTCAGGCGATTCGATCTGAATCGTTGCACTGTGAATGCGCAGGGTACGAGTTTTGCTGAAGTGATCACAGCTCGGCTGGGCATGCAGCATCTGGGCATTGGTTTGGTGGATTTCAGTGCAGGACAGAAGTTCGATTACATCCCTTTCTCGCACGTACTGGAATGGCAGGATCAGTCAGACGTGCAACGATTGAAGAGTGCATTCTCAGGCAGGATCGTGTTGCTGGGTGTCGTTTCTGCGCGCGCAGAAAAGGTACGGGTGCCAGTGCCAATGGCTTTATGGTCGCCGATGGATAAGCGTGTTCCTGAAGTGCTGGTGCAGGCTCAGATTTTGCGTTCAATGGTCGGGAATGGCTTGATTACCGAGATCCCGCTGTGGGGCAATGCGTGTCTTGCGCTTGTGGCGGCGTTGTTGTGGGTAGGACGTTCGGGTTGGATCAAACTGCTGGTATTTGCAGTGTCGCCCATTGCGCTTTGGTTGCTGGCAACCTGGATGCTGGGGAAGGGTATCTATCTGCCTTTGGGGAGCATTCTGCTTTCAGGCTTGTTCGCCTTTATCGCGCGCCTAGGATATGAATCGATACTGCAGTTGCGCGACCGTAAGGGATTGCGGCAACTCTTCGATAGTTATGTCAATCATGAAGTCCTGAATGAAATCGTGAGCGGCAAGATAGATTCAAGTCTGGACGGAGAGCGTGTGCGGGTATGTCTGTTGCATGCGCGTATCAAGGATTTCAGTCGACGGGTGCAAGAGGGGGAGCCGCAGGCGTCGGTTATCCTGTTGAACGAATATTTTTCCGAGATGGCTCTGGCTGTACATCAGCACAAGGGTACGCTCGACAAGTTCGCGGGTAGCGATTTGTTGGCTTTTTTTGGAGCACCACAGACACTGGAAAGCCCTGAGCGGAGTGCGCTCGAGGCGGCACAGGAGATGTTGCTGCGCCAGCGTGAAGTGAACAGCCGATTGCAGGAAAACGGGATACCTGCGATTGAAATCGAGATCGCCTTGCATGTGGGGCAGGTGGTGATCGGGCATGTGGGCTCAGCTTCGCGTAAAGATTACACGGCGCTCGGGACTGAAGTGGATGTGGTGAAGGCACTTGTGGATCTGGCGCAGGGTGCGGGTTGCCCTGTGGTCTGTTCCGCAGAAGTGGCCGAGGCGGTCAGGATCGCAGGAGGTATTTCGGAGGTGGGCGAGCGGGTCGTGGCAGGTGCCAGTCTATATGTGTATGGTTGGACGCCGTCCTTGCTCGGGAGAAAGTGATGAACGGATTCTGGGCGCGTATGCTTGTCAGGCTGCAGATGCAGCATGTGCGACAGACGATTTACGGTTCGTTGGCCTTGCTGTGGTATGCCTTCAATAATCTCCGCGTTTTGCGGCTTTCGCCAGTGAATGCCGTGTTTCAGCGGCAGTTGTTCTTCACCGGTGTGGAGGCGCTGGGTATCGTTGCTATCTTCGGTTTGTTGAGTGGCGCGCTCGTCATCACGCAGATCACCTCACTTATCGGCGGTGATAGTACGCTGGCTGTAAAGATACTGATCTGGACTATCGTGCGCGAGGTCGGGCCTTTGTTTGCAGCCATCATCATCGTTGCACGCAGCAGCGCAGCGATCGCTTCCGAACTTGCCTTGATGAAGACGCGCGGCGAGATGAAAAGTCTGGAGCGTATGGGGATATCCCCGCATGATTATCTGCTGGTGCCCCGTATATTAGGTGTGACGCTAGCCGTGCTGGCCTTGACCATCTACTTCCAGCTGGTCGCCATCGGTGGTGGATTGGGGATCAGTGCCTTGTTCCAGAACGTCTCCTGGCTGGACCAGGTCGGCCGCTTCCTGCAGACGGTTAAGCTGAGCGAGTTTGCGGTGGTCGCTTTCAAAGGTTGTCTGTTCGGATTGGCCATCTCCAGCATCTCCTGCTACAACGGCATGCAGGCTCAGCCCTCTGTGACAGAGGTGCCGAAGGTCGCCATCAAGGCAGTTTTGCAGAGTTTGTTGTTTGTTTTTGCGCTGGATGCACTGATCGCCTACCTCAGCATGACGTGGTGAGTTGCGCTATACTGCGCGCCCTGTGGCGTATGTGCGCCTGAAAGAATATCGGAAGTGCGGCGCAGGCCGCACTTGCTTTTTTAGAGTGGATCGAAATGCCTGTCATAACACTACCGGATGGTTCTCAACGCAGTTTCGAAGGTCCTGTGACCGTTGCCGAGGTCGCGCAAAGCATCGGTGCCGGCTTGGCGCGCGCCGCTCTGGCCGGCAAGGTGGATGGAAATCTGGTGGACACCTCATTCCTGATTTCTGCCGATGCGAAGCTGGCCATCATCACCGACAAGGATGCAGAGGGGGTCGATCTGATCCGCCATTCCACTGCGCACTTGCTGGCGTATGCGGTCAAGGAACTGTTTCCCGAGGCGCAGGTGACCATTGGTCCGGTGATTGAGAACGGCTTCTATTACGACTTTTCCTACTCGCGTCCCTTCACGCCAGAAGATCTGGTGGCTATAGAAAAGCGCATGGCAGAGCTGAGTAAGCTCGATATGCCTGTGACACGTCGCGTCCTGCCGCGTGACGAGGCAGTAGCCTACTTCAATTCCATCGGTGAGAAATACAAGGCGGAGATCATTCAATCGATTCCGGCGGATCAGGATGTTTCGCTGTATAGCGAAGGCGAATTCACCGATCTGTGCCGTGGCCCGCACGTGCCGTCCACAGGCAAGCTCAAGGTGTTCAAGCTGATGAAGGTGGCTGGTGCCTATTGGCGCGGCGATTCGAAGAACGAGATGCTGCAACGCATCTACGGCACGGCATGGGCGAAGAAAGAGGATCTCGAAGCTTACCTACATCAGCTGGCAGAGGCCGAAAAGCGCGACCATCGCAAGCTGGGCAAGCAGCTGGATCTGTTCCATATGCAGGACGAAGCGCCGGGTATGGTGTTCTGGCACCCCAAAGGCTGGGCGATGTGGCAGGTAATCGAACAGTATATGCGCGGCGTATATCGCGATAACGGCTATCAGGAGATACGCTGCCCGCAGATTATCGACCGCGTGTTGTGGGAGAAGTCCGGTCATTGGGAACATTACAAGGCCAACATGTTCACTACCGAGTCTGAGAAGCACGACTACGCGATCAAGCCGATGAACTGTCCAGGCCATGTGCAGGTGTTCAATTCTGACTTGCGCTCTTACCGGGAGTTGCCGCTGCGCTACGGTGAATTTGGTTCATGCCATCGCAACGAGCCATCCGGCGGTCTGCATGGACTGATGCGTGTACGCGGCTTCGTGCAGGATGACGGACACGTATTTTGTACCGAAGAACAGATCGAATCTGAAGTGACGGCCTTCAATGCACTGGTGCTGAAGGTCTACAAGGACTTCGGCTTCAATGATGTGGTAATCAAGCTGGCGTTGCGTCCGGAAGGAAGAGTGGGTTCGGACGAGATATGGGACAAATCGGAGGGCGCATTGCGCGCCGCTTTGGCAGCATCAGGCATGGAATGGGAAGAGCTGCCTGGCGAAGGTGCGTTCTATGGTCCCAAGATCGAATTCCACATCAAGGATGCCATCGGTCGCTCTTGGCAGTGCGGCACGATCCAGGTGGACTTTTCCATGCCGGGACGTCTGGGGGCTGAATTCGTTGATGAGGACAATAGCCGCAAGACGCCGGTGATGCTGCACCGCGCGGTGTTGGGATCGCTGGAGCGTTTTATAGGGATTCTGGTGGAAAATCATTCCGGGGCCCTGCCGTTGTGGCTGGCGCCGGTGCAAATGGTGGTGATGAATATCTCTCAGGCGCAGGAGACTTATGCGGGGCAAGCGGCAGACGCATTGCGCGCCGCAGGCTTCAGAGTGCAATCTGATTTGCGCAATGAGAAGATTACCTATAAAATCCGCGAACATAGCTTGCAGAAGTTGCCTTACCAGCTGATTATCGGTGATAAGGAAATGGCTGCTGGCCTCGTTGCCGTGCGAAACCGCCAAGGTGAAGACCTAGGGCAGATGTCGGTGGAGGCGTTGATAGAGCGCTTGAAGACCGAACTGCATGCGGGAAGCGCGGTTTAATTTTTATTGGAGTAATTGCAATAGCACAGGATAAGTCGCAGCGTTTGAATGAGCAGATAACAGCACCCCAGGTGCGGCTCATCGGCGCGGAGGGAGAGCAGGTTGGCATCGTGGCAGTTGCGGAAGCACTGCGTATGGCTGATGAAGCGGAGCTGGATTTGATGGGTGTCTGTTATGGGGT
>JAHJQE010000020.1 GCA_018819205.1 Gammaproteobacteria bacterium | reverse complement strand
CGGCCGGGTCGAGCCTGCCGGTGCATTCCGTGGCAACGGCGTCACCGCCACACCCGGCTTCAGCTTGCTGACGTGATATTTCCCGACCACCTCGTCCAGCCGCGACAGATTGACCTTTGCCGCCAGCATCCCGAATTCCAGCTCCTGCCGGACGAAGATGACCTCGCCCGCCCCGGCCGATACCGACAGCTCTGCCCATTTCTCGCCTTTCGAATACAGCGTGTGTTCACCCGGCGTCATCTCGAAGAAGAAATACTGCCCGCCGTGGTTGCGACCGACCCGGGCTACCGTCTGCTGACCGTCAAGGAACACATCGAACCACGCCATGTCGTAATCGTCTTCATCGAACACCACATACACCAGCGCCTTCCCTTCGGCGGGCGATCGCGGCAACTGGTAGTTGGCGGTCTCGGCACGCATCACGTCCGGTGGAGGGAGACTGCTGGCGCAACCGGCAAGCAGCACTGCCAGCACAAAGGCCAAACTATAGAGTGGTTTCATATGCGGCTCCTGTTCTCGACAAGCGATCTTTCCGTCAGCTTATCTCACTTGCGTTTCACTTTCAGCACCGACTTCACCATCTTGCCGAACGCCCTGTCCTTCTTGCGCTTGTCCACATAAGACATCTCGTTGAAGTCCGACTCGGCCTGCAGTTTCAGATAGCTCTGGTAATGCCCGGCATCCAGCTCGCCAGCCTCGATCGCCCGGCGGACCGCGCAGCCCGGTTCGTTGTTATGGCTGCAATCGGCAAAGCGGCAATGGCTGGCGAGCGTCCTGATGTCGGCGAAGCTGTCGTCCAGCCCTTCTCCCGCACTCAGGATGCCCAGCTCGCGCATGCCCGGCATATCGATCAACAGTGAACCGTTGTCGAGCGTGATCAGATGGCGGCGCGTAGTGGTGTGCCGACCTTCGCCCGTACCGCTCACCGTGCCGGTCTGCAGCGCATCCTGCCCCAACAGCTGATTGATGAGCGTCGTCTTGCCCACACCCGAAGAACCCAGCAGACAATAGGTCTTGCCCGGCTGCATCACCTCCCGCACCTGCTCCACGCCCGCACCGGTCAGGTTGCTGAGCGTGATGATGCGCGCGGTGATGCCTGCGGCACGGATGCTGGCGAGCATGCGATCCAGCGCATCCTCGCTCACCAGGTCGGTCTTGGTCAGCAGCAGCACCGGCTCGATCTGCCCCTCGTTCACCATCACCAGATAGCGCTCCAGCCGGCGCACATTGAAATCGAAATGGCAGGACTGCACGATGAACGCCACATCGATGTTCGCCGCGATCATCTGGAAATCGATGTTCTTGCCGGGTGACTTGCGCCTCAGGAAAGATCGTCTCGGCAGCAGCGCATGGATGCTCGCCGCCGACTCCGCATCGTGGTGCTGCACGCACACCCAATCGCCCACACAGGGCATATCCACCGAGGACGTGACCGCATGCAGGAACCTGCCCGTCAACTCGGCAGGCAGCTCGCCCTGTTCGCTGCGTATGACATAACGCCCGCGATCGACCGCCGTCACACGCGCCAGACGCAAGGCCTCTCCGCACAACCGGCTTGCCTGCTGTGCAAGTTCATCATCCATCCCAAGTTCAGTCAGTGCCATATCGAGCCAACCTCTTTCCCCATAAATGCACATCGCCCTTGCGGGCGATGTGTGTAGGGTTACTGCATTACCGCGCCCGTATGTTGCAGATCACTTCACTGCCGGCACAGGTTTGGGTTGCGGTTTCTTGCCCTTTGATTCTTTCCGCTTGTCTTTGCTGCCCATGATGATCTCCTCAGGTTATTGATCAACTGCGATTCACTTCAAAACCACACCAACTTTGCTTCACTTTACTTCAACCCGGTATCTCAGGCTCGACCAGGTTCGCGAGCTGTGCCAGTGATTCCTGCCAGCCGAGATAGCACATCTCGAGCGGGATCATTTCGGGTATACCTTCCTGCACGATGGATATTTCAGTACCGCACGACACCGGCGTCAAGGCCACCGTCGTCTTCATCTCACCTGGCAGATTCGGATCGTCGAACTTGTCCGAATATCTGATCTTCTGGGCGGGCACCAGCTCAAGATACTCGCCGCCGAAAGACTCCCCCTTCCCGCTCGAGAAATTCGTGAACGACATCCTGAACGTACCGCCGACTCTTGCATCCATGTGCTCGACCTTGCAGGTGAAACCGTATGGCGGCAACCACTTTGGGATCGCGTCCGCGTCCAGGAATGCTTTATTGACACGCTCCGCTTTGCAACGGAGCACGCGATGCAGACGAACAGTGCCTGTAGTCATGATCTTTCTCCTTTCGATTCAACGCTCGATGAAGAAAGTTAACTCACACCAAAACAATTCGACCACCTTTGTTCGCGCGACCAGCTTGCCGGTAGCAAGTGCAGATCGGATGTCCGCGCAATATACCCGACAACCTCCGGCAAATCCTGCGGTGCGTGTGCAACCGCAACTCCTGATGCAAACCTTCTCAGCCGGCTCGCTTTGCAGCGAGTGCTGGCCAGACATCCTTGCCTGCTTCCGCACCGCCGCTGCAGGGCGGAACGCCCCACCCCGTCTGCTATCATCGCGTCCATGCTCAATATCCAGAATCTGACCTACCTGCAAGGCGGCACCCCGCTACTCCAGAACGTGAATCTACAGGCCTTCGCCGACCAGCGCATCGGTCTGGTGGGCAAGAACGGCTGCGGCAAATCCACGCTGTTCCGTCTGATACGCGGCGAGATCAAGCCCGACGGCGGCGAAGTCTCGCTGCAATCCGGCAAGACCATCGCCTTCGTCGAACAGGAGATCGCCAACTCCGACATGCCCGCGCTGGAATTCGTACTCGACGGCGACGTGGAACTGCGCCTGCTGGAAAGGACGCTGGCGAAAGAGAAGCACGATGCCGCATGGTTCGACGCCCAGCACCGCTATGAAGCCATCGACGGCTACGGTGCCAAGGCGCGCGCCGCGCAGCTGCTCAACGGCCTGGGTTTCGCCAACGACACGCTGGAACGTAAAGTCGAAAGCTTCTCCGGCGGCTGGCGCATGCGTTTGAATCTGGCGCGCGCGCTGATGCACCGCGCCGACCTGCTGCTGCTCGACGAACCCACCAACCACCTCGACCTCGAAGCCATCCTCTGGCTCGAGCAATATCTGGCGCGCTACCCCGGCAGCATCCTGCTGGTGTCGCACGACCGCGAATTCCTCAACGCCTGCGTCAACCGCATCGCCCATGTGCACGACTGCACCATCGACTGTTACAGCGGCGACTACGACGATTTCGAGCGCGCCCGCGCCGAACGCATCGCGCAGCAGAACCAGGCCTTCGAACGCCAGCAGGAAAAGATCGCGCACATGGAAGACTTCGTGCGCCGCTTCCGCGCCCAGGCCACCAAGGCCAAGCAGGCGCAGAGCCGCATCAAGGCGCTGGAGCGCATCGAACGCATTGCCGCCGTGCACATCACCGACGGCCATTTCGAACTGGAGATCGAAGCGCCCGAGCGCAGCCCCGACCTGCTGCTGCGCGCCGAGAAGATGGGCTTCGCCTATGGCGACAAGACACTGTTCAGCAACATCGAACTGGTGCTGCGCGCCGGTGCGCGCATCGCCCTGCTCGGCCCCAACGGCGCGGGCAAATCCACGCTGATCAAACTGCTGGTGGGCGAATTGCAGCCCACCGCAGGCAAGCTCGAATTCACGCCCGACATCCGCATCGGCTACTTCGCCCAGCACCAGTTGGAGAACCTCGACAGCGCCGCCACCCCGCTGCAGCACATGGAGCAGCTGGCGCCCAAGGAGACCACGCTCACGCTGCGCAGCTTCCTCGGCCGCTTCGGCCTCGCCTCCGACAGCGAAGACCGTCCGGTCGCCACATTCTCCGGCGGCGAGAAGAGCCGCCTCGCGCTGGCGCTGCTGGCCTGGCAGAAACCGCACCTGCTGCTGCTAGACGAACCCACCAACCACCTCGACCTCGACATGCGCGACGCGCTCACCATCGCGCTGGAGGAATACACCGGCGCCGTGGTGCTGGTCTCACACGACCGCAGCCTCATCCGCGCCGTGGCCGACGAACTGTGGCTGGTGGCCGACGGCGAAGCGAAACTGTTCGACGGCGATCTGGAAGACTACAAGAGCTGGATCGAGACGCGCCGCCCGCGCGAGACCGTGGCGCAAGCGCCGCAACAGAAACCCAAAGCGCAGGCCGCGCCCAGACAGAATCGCAAAGCGTTGCAGTCCAAACAGAACAAACTCGAGACCGAGCTGAACAAGGCGCAGACCGAACTGGCCGCCGTCAACCAGCAACTCGCCGATCCCTGCACCTACGCCAACCCCGACCGCGCGAAAGTCGAGAAACTGAACGCCGAGCACGCGCGGCTGCAGGCGAAAGTGGCGGAACTGGAAGAAGGCTGGCTGGAACTGGAGATGGCGAAGGAAGAAGCGAGCTGAAAAATCCGGGCCCCGATCCAGGCCCTTTACTTGAGCCAGAAATCGGCAAACACAAATCCATCGCGGTTCACCACCTCGCCCGGTTCGATTGCAAGCGGGTAGCTGAACATCGGGCCATCGAACACGAAGGTGTGGAACTCGCCCTTTTCGCCACAGGGATCGACACCGTCTGGCAAGCGGGCTATCAGGGCCGTGGTCAGTTCGCACCCGGCGAACTCCGCAGGCAACACGCGAGGATCGACACAAGTCAGACAGGCGCGTAATCCGCTACCCAGCATCTCTTCCAGCAAGTGGTGCGTCGGCTTGCCCCACAACGGGAACACAGGCGCGATGCCTGTACCCTGCATGCGTTCCTCGCGGTAGCGGCGCACATCCTCCAGATACAGATCGCCGAACGCCATGCACTGCACACCTTCACTGCGCGCACGCGCCACAAAGTCCGACATCGCGGCGGCGTATTGCTCGTCCGAACACGGATAGGGTATCTCGATCAGATACAGCGGCAGCCCCACCGCCTTCCCCTGCTCGCGCAGCAGATCGACGCGCACCGCATGCATCGCCACCCGGTCGAAAGCCATGTTGATCGTAGTGAACAATCCCGTGACTTCATACTCATCCGACTGGCGCAACACCTGCAACGCCCACGCACTGTCCTTGCCGCTGCTCCAACTGAGCCATGTCTTATTGCGCGTCGATGTCATTTTGTACCTTTGCAAAAGAACATCGCCCGCGCGGGCGATGAGAAGAAACTACTGTGATGCTGACCCCTTTGATTCTGAAAACAATTGCACTGCCGATCCATTAGCTCACCGCCCACTATTATTCATAGCCGCACTGATTAGCCCGGGTGACAGATTATCTTGCAGATCAGCCAGCGCTTGGCGCGCGAGGGTAGTCAAGGCCCAGTAGGGTGCCGGGTAGCCGTGTTCCTTTCTGTACTTCATCTCTGCGTCGGCAATGGCCGCGCGCAGTTTTGGATGTACGTTCTTGATAAGGGAACGTACGCGTAACGCTGTACTGACGCTCATACCATCAGGGATACTCGGGGATAAACCCACTACCGATTTCAGCTTTGACCAGAGTTTGACGGCGCCCCCCGGCAGCGTCGAGAGCGGTGAATAGCCCAGGCGGTCGCCGCGTTCGGCGGCTTCCAGCAAGACATCCAGCGTGACATTGTCGAGCCGGTCGTAACGCAGTGTTTCGAGATTGCGCCATTCCGCCACCGGCGCAAGCCGCGGGTCGTACTCGATGTCGGAAGGCATGATCGTGGTGAAATGTTTCATGCCCATGTCCCCCAGCCAGCGGATAAGTCCAGGCGATTCCAGTTTCTGTTTGTCGGCCCACAGGTCTACGCCCACGCTGCGGTAGGCATGGTAAGCCACCTCGGAACAGAACATTTTTGAATCATCGTTCCAGTTCATGCTGAAGTCGTACGGGATTTGTTTGGCCTTGATGCGCTCGAGCATGTTGCCTGCCGCGCGGTGCGCTGCCATCTGATCTTGCTGCAATACAGAATTCTCCGGACGCAGCCGCAGCAGCAATAATCTATGGCGATTTTCCTTCAGGAACTCTGCGGCAGTCTTAATCACCGCACCTCGTTCGATCAGTGATTCGACCACTGTGGCAACTCCGGTGATTTCGTCGACATGCACGAGCGCGACGTGGGAGAAGTTAGCCGGATAAGGGTTGCCGCGCGCGATCAGCGCCGAAGTAGGCGCATCGCCGCGCGATAGGATGATATCGCCGCTATGTACACGTACGCCCTCGATCAGCACCGAAGGTGTCGCAGACGGAATATCTTCGAACTGCGTGATTGCCGGCAATCCGTTGCCCTGATGTTGCACCCACGCCTCATCCAGGGCAGCGCGCCCGCCATACACCACCCTGTAGATCGCGCTATGTACTTCTGGATTTCCCGTGGGCCAGTGGGTGGCGGCACGCAACACCGTCAGGCGTGTATCGGTAACAAAACCAAGCGCCTCGATCATTAACTGTTCATGCGCAGCGGCCAGAGCGGCCGCATAGAACTGGACCTCTTCGAGTCTCCTCAACTCAGCGAACGGGACGCTATTCTTGGCGAGACGTATCGCCGCCAGCAAATGCCTGCCCTGCTCGACTTGCAATGCGAACCGTGCACGCACCTGTTCAAGCGGTTGCTGTCGTGCCTGCTCGAAAGACTGTTCAAGCGTTTGAAAAAATGCGTCGCGCTGCCAGGAAAAAGATGCGGCTGGTGTGGCCGCGACTGACAGCGGCGAGAAAAACCAGCAGAGCAGCCATACCAATGGAATGAAAGGTTGCATCTTCGATTTGTTTTGCTGGAATACGCTCATCACTCCATCCCCTTGCATAAATAATCCGATGCTGCCCCTTTAACTTTCTCCAAACAATTCGACCCAGTTACCTTTTGTATTTGTTGAGGCATTGATTGTCTTCAGACACCATCAACAGGGCGTACTGTTCACGGAGCAAAGGAGTCTGACCGCATCGATTTCTGCAACAAAATCGGGATGGCTCATGCCGCCCCCATTAACGCCCGCAGATCACTTCTTTACGCGCGCCGCAGTGTAGTCCAGACATTTCTCGATCTCCGCCTGATCTATCTTCTCGCCCGGTTTGGACTTGAGGTGCAACTGAATCTCATCACCAGACTGTGCGATCTGCAGCGAATCCAGCTTTTTGTATTCGTCCG
>JAHJQE010000019.1 GCA_018819205.1 Gammaproteobacteria bacterium | reverse complement strand
GTTCAGGTCAAGGAAATCAAGTTCCGCCCGGGTACGGACGAAGGTGATTACAACATCAAGTTGCGAAACTTGACCCGATTCCTGGCTGATGGCGATAAAACCAAAGTGACATTGCGATTCCGCGGCCGAGAAATGGCCCACCAGGAGATCGGTATGCGCTTGATCGAGCGCATCAAAGCTGATCTGGAAGAACATGGTGTGGTGGAGCAGTTTCCGAAGATGGAAGGCCGTCAGATGGTGATGGTGATTGCGCCGAAGAAGAAGGTTTAGGAAATAAGTAGCATCGTAACGAAGCAAGGGGCTGTCGCTGCGGTGGTTGTGAAAAGTGCCCCAGACAAGTGATTTCGGGTTGTTAAGTGTTCCTGTCAGGGACCTCCCGGTGTCATATAAAAAATGGAGTCGTTATGCCAAAGATGAAGACCAAGAGCAGTGCGAAGAAGCGCTTCCGCGTTCGCGCGGGCGGCAGCGTCAAGCGCGGCCAGGCGTTCAAGCGCCACATCCTTACCAAGAAAACCACCAAGAACAAGCGTCAACTGCGTGGCTCTACAGGTGTCCATGAAACCAACACGGCGTCCGTTCGCGCCATGATGCCCTACGCATAAGGAGTTAGAAAATGCCAAGAGTAAAACGTGGTGTAACGGCGCGTGCGCGCCATAAGAAGATCCTAGACAAGGCCAAGGGTTACCGCGGCCGTCGCAAGAACGTCTATCGTATCGCCAAAGAAGCGGTGATGAAGGCTGGTCAATATGCCTATCGTGACCGTCGTCAGAAAAAGCGTCAGTTCCGCACACTGTGGATCGCTCGTATCAATGCCGCTGCACGCGAGCAGGGTCTGAGCTACAGCGTGTTCATGAACGGCCTGAAAAAGGCAGCGATCGATATCGACCGCAAAGTGTTGGCCGACTTGGCCGTGTTCGACAAAGCTGCGTTCACGCAGATCGTCGGGCAAGCCAAAGCCAGCCTCGGCGCGTAATTATCGCGCTATATAAAAAAGGAGGCGCAAGCCTCCTTTTTTTGTTTTAAGACCAAACGAACATACGATGCAAGAACTTCAAACCATACTCGAAGAAGCATTGGAAAGTTTCGCTGCAATTGAAGATGCAGCGGAACTTGAGAACATTAAAGCTCGCTACCTGGGCAAGGAAGGCAGATTAACCGCCTTGCTGAAGGGCCTGGGCAAGCTTTCTGCTGAAGAGCGTCCCGCGGCAGGTGCACGCATCAATCAGGTCAAGCAACAACTCGAAGCTGCGCTGCAAGCGCAACGCGAGGCTATCCAGCAACATGCGTTGAATGCAAGACTGGCAGCGGAATCGCTGGATGTGACATTACCCGGACGTGGTCTGGGTGTGGGCGGTCTGCATCCGGTCACACGCACCCTGGAACGCATCGAGAACCTGTTCCACTCCATCGGCTATGACGTGGCCGAAGGCCCGGAGATCGAGAACGATTTCTACAATTTCACCGCGCTGAATATCCCGGAGGATCACCCGGCGCGTGCAATGCACGACACATTCTATATAGACGAGCAGCATGTGCTGCGCACTCATACATCCCCCATCCAAATCCGCTACATGCAAGCGCATATGGAGAAGTACAAGCATCTGGAGACGATGCCGGACATCCGCATCATTGCACCGGGGCGTGTCTACCGTGTGGATTCCGATGCCACCCATTCGCCGATGTTCCATCAGGTAGAAGGCTTGTGGGTAGGCGAGAAAGTCAGCTTTGCCGATCTGAAAGGCGTTATCGCCGACTTCCTGCAGAATTACTTCGAGACAGAAGACATGCAGGTACGTTTCCGTCCCTCGTTTTTTCCGTTCACCGAACCTTCAGCCGAGATGGATATGAGCTGGAAGGGCGGCTGGCTGGAGATCGGCGGCTGCGGCATGGTGCATCCGAATGTGCTCAAGCATGTCGGCATCGACAGCGAAAAATACATCGGTTTCGCTTTTGGTATGGGCGTCGAGCGACTGGCGATGCTGCGTTACGGTGTGAATGACCTCAGAGCATTCTTCGAGAATGATCTGCAATTTTTGAAACAATTCAACTGAACATGCAATTCTCAGAATCCTGGTTGCGTACCCTCGTGAATCCCTCGCTGTCCAGCGAGGAACTGTCCCATCTGTTGACCATGGCCGGTCTGGAAGTGGAGGAAATGACCTCCGTTGCGCCGGCATTCGATAAGGTCGTGGTCGCGCAGGTGTTGACGAAAGAAAAACACCCCGATGCTGATCGCCTGAACGTGCTGACGGTGAATGTCGGAGAAACCGAGCCATTGACTATCGTGTGCGGTGCGTCGAATGTAACGGTGGGTATGAAAGCGCCTTGTGCGCTGGTCGGGGCCAAGTTGCCCGACTTCGAAATCAAAAAGGCCAAGGTGCGCGGTGTCGCGTCCTTCGGCATGATGTGCTCGGAAAAAGAACTGGGACTGGCAGAGGAAAGCGCTGGCTTGATGGTTCTTGCCGAAGATGCCGTCGTCGGACAGAGCATCCGCGAACATCTTGATCTGGACGATCATCTGATCACGCTGAAGCTCACTCCGAATCGCAGCGATTGCTTGTCGGTGAATGGCATTGCGCGCGAAGTGGCGGCGCTGACGAATTCTCCTTTGCAGGCCATCCCCGCAGCCGACTTCGCATTGACAGGCAGCGTAACTCGCAACGTGAAGGTGACTACTCCGACAGCATGTCCGCGCTATACCGGTCGTGTGATTTCGGGGGTGAACGCAAAGGCAGTAACCCCTGCATGGCTGGTACAGCGGCTGGAGCGTTGCGGCCTGCGCAGCATTAGTGCCTTGGTCGATGTGACCAATTATGTCCTGCTTGAACTAGGGCAGCCGCTGCATGCGTTCGATCAGAATAAATTGAGCGGTGATATTGAGGTTCGTTTTGCCCATGCTGGTGAGCGGTTGACGCTGCTGAACGAGCAGAGAGTGGATTTGCAAGACGATATGCTGGTGATTGCCGATGGAAAGGGACCGGTTGCATTGGCCGGTGTGATGGGGGGAATGGACTCGGCAGTCGGTGATGCGACTACGGATGTCTTCCTGGAAAGTGCATTCTTCACGCCCGGTGTGATCGTTGGGAAGTCTCGTCGTCTCGGCTTTAGTTCTGATTCCTCCTACCGTTTCGAACGCGGAGTTGATTTTGCAACAACTCAGGCCGCTCTGGATCGTGCTACACAATTGATACTCGACATTTGTGGGGGCAAGGCGGGGCCGGTGACCGAGGTGCAAAGTGAGTTGCCTTTGCGGCAACAGGTCACACTGCGTAGCTCACGCCTACTGCGCGTTCTTGGCATTTCACTGCAAGCCGAAGAAATTGCTCGGATACTTGGCAGTCTAGGCATGGATTTACAGCAAGAAGGCGATGAATTTTTTGTGACGCCTCCGAGTTACCGTTTCGACATCGCAATCGAAGAAGATCTGATCGAAGAGATCGCTCGAGTACACGGCTATGAGCAGATACAACCTGCTCCCATACAGGCAAACATGACCATCCTGCCGAACTTCGAGGCAGACCGTCCTTTGTCCAAGGTGCGCCAAGCCATGGTTTTGCGTGACTATCAGGAAACCATCAACTATTCTTTCGTTGCGGCAGAGTGGGAGCGTGACCTGTGTGGAAATGCAGCCCCCGTCACTTTGATGAACCCGATTGCTAGTCAAATGAGCGTGATGCGCAGCAGTCTGCTGGGTGGTCTGCTTGATTCTTTACGTAACAACCTTGCACGTAAACAGCCGCGCATACGATTGTTCGAGATAGGATCCTGCTTCAAGGCAGAGGCGGGATCCTATACACAGGAAGAGCGCTTGGCTGGGTTGGCATATGGTGCGGCTATTTCGGAACAATGGGGGATGGCCGCGCGTAATGCGGACTTTTATGATGTGAAGGGCGATCTGGAAGCCTTGTTCGCACCTCGCGCCTTGACCTTGCAGGTCGCGGAGCATCCAGCCTCGCATCCCGGACGGTCTGCTCGCGTATTGCTAGACGGCATCACTATTGGCTGGTTGGGTGAACTACATCCCCAATGGCAACAGCAATACGATATGCCACTTTCCGCAGTCTGGTTCGAAGTGCAGCTGAGTGCCTTGGTGCAATCTGCCGTTCCCAAAGCTGTTGATATCTCCAAGTTCCCTGCGGTACGCAGGGATATTGCGGTGCTGGTCGATGAAGGAGTTGCTGTACAGACCCTTCTGGACGCGATGAACGGTCAAAATGCCCCCTATGTGACGGATACTGCATTATTCGATGTGTATCGCGGGCAGGGTGTCGATGCAGGGAAAAAAAGCCTTGCATTCCGTGTGTTATTAAAAGATACTCAGAAGACACTTACAGATAATGAGATAGAGCCGAGTATCGCTATGTTGGTAGAAGCATTGCATAAAGCCGGTGCGAAGTTGAGGGGGAAATGATGACATCTACATTAACGAAGGCCGAGCTGGCAGACTTGCTGTTTGAGAAGGTCGGCCTTAACAAGCGCGAAGCCAAGGATATGGTTGAAGCTTTTTTTGAAGAGATCAGGGCGCAGCTCGCACAAGGGGATAGCGTCAAGCTTTCTGGATTCGGCAACTTCCAGTTGCGCGACAAGCCGCAGCGTCCCGGTCGCAATCCCAAGACCGGTGAAGAAATTCCGATCACAGCTCGCAGGGTGGTCACCTTCCATCCCAGCCAGAAACTCAAGAGCATGGTAGAGACGACCTATCATGGAACTGCAGGTAACTGATTCCGGCTTACCGCCGATTCCGGCCAAGCGCTATTTCACGATAGGCGAGGTCAGCGCGCTATGTGGCGTCAAGGCGCATGTGCTGCGTTACTGGGAACAGGAGTTCTCGCAGCTCAAACCGCTCAAGCGAGGCGGAAACAGACGCTACTACCAGCACCACGAAGTTCTGCTCATACGACGCATCCGCCAGTTGCTGTACGAGGAAGGCTTTACTATCAGCGGCGCGCGCAGCCGACTAGAACAGGCACATAGTCAACGCCAGGCTGGTACACATGATGCACATGAAGTTTCTGAGACACCTGTCATAGCCACATCCGCACTACGTCGCGAGTTAAGTGAAATACTTAAAACACTGCGTGCTTGATAGTCAAATTCATTCCAAATCACGCTACATAATAAATGTGCTCTGCTATAATCCGCGCCCTCGGGGCGTAGCGCAGCCTGGTAGCGTACCTGCATGGGGTGCAGGTGGTCGGAGGTTCGAATCCTCTCGCCCCGACCAGGACAAAGTAGTAACAGAATAATCCGGCTATGCCGGATTTTTCATTTTCGCAGCGTGAGATTGCCGTCTAAGCACATATTCTTGTTAGTCCGTTTTTCAATTCCCTTACAATCATGCCATGACTAGTCTAGTTAACCGGCAAGAGGGAAGAAGGATTGATCCCCGCACAGCGAAATTTGATTAAAGCAATGTTCGCCATTCTGGTGATATTCCCGTTTTTCAGCGCAGTACAGGCAGCTGAAGATCAGGATCCGGAACAGGCTTTCTTTCTAGAGCTGCCTGTTGTGCTGACCCCCTCCCGGCTCAATCAGCCGCAGGATGAATCACCCAATGCAATCACGGTGATCGATCAGCAGATGATCCGTGCCTCTGGATTCCGAAAATTGTCCGAACTTTTTCGTCTGGTGCCCGGCATGTATGTGGGCAGCCAGAATGGACACTCTTCTTTTGTGTCCTATCATGGCACAACCGATAACTATGCGCGTCGCATGCAGGTCCTGGTGGATGGACGTAGTGTCTATCTCCCGCCATTCAGTTCGGTGACTTGGGACAACATACCAATCTTGCTGGAAAACATTGAACGAATCGAAGTCGTACGGGGTCCTGCAGCGGCTTCTCACGGTGCGAATTCGACGCAAGGTGTCATCAATATTATTACTCGGGAGCCAGGCAGGCTCGGTACAGATCAGATTTCTGTCGCGCAGGGAGGGAATGGCGTGTCCGATCTTTCTGCGATGTTTGGCCTGTCTTCGCCTGTCATGGATCAGAAGCTAAGTATCGGTTATCGCGCGGATCAGGGCTATGACTGGTCATTGATCAATGACGCTAGTCGCACGCGCATGATCAGTTGGCGCGGCAACTACCATCCCAATCTGAGCGATAGTTTCGACATTCAATTGGGCTATAGCGATGCGAATCGAGGTGAAGGCATCGTGGGGCGTGCGACGAACCCGTTTCGTGACACCCAATACAATTACGATTACCAGCAACTGATCTGGACGAGATCGCTGGAGAGGGCTGGCGAGCTGCGGGTCAATTATCAGCATAGTTATTCGCGGTTCGATGATAGCCAGACCCATGTTCCTGAGAGTTACCTGGTCCATCGCCACGATATTGAGTTTCAGCATACCAGCCAATGGAGTCCAGATAACAGACTGTTGTGGGGGGGGGGTATTCGTTCGGATAAGGCTACCTCTCCCCAGATGTTTGTGGTCGCTGCACCAACATTGACCCAGACGCGGGCTTTTGCACATGATGAGCTGCGCATCGGAGAAGCGGCAGTTGTGAATGCAGGTGCAATGTGGGAGGACGATGCGATGGGGCATAACAATGTTTCCCCGCGATTGTCCTTGAATTACCACCTTACGCCATACCAGACACTGCGTATCGGAACGTCGATCGCTTACCGTAATGCTGCCATCGTAGAAGAGTATGGCAATACAGGACTTATTGCCGATCACCCAGTTTGGGCGCAAGGCGGTGTGCTGCCAGAAAAGATGCAGTCGCGTGAGATCGGTTATATGGGGCAGTTCCCCGATTCAGGCTTGACGATCGATACGCGCGTCTATGCGGATCGTCTCAATAAATTGATATTTGTCGATCCGGTGATCATCAACGCTGCGGTATACAACAGTTTCAAGAATATGTATCAGGTGGAATTCCGGGGCTGGGAAAGCACACTTAAATACCGCTGGAACGAACATGGTGGACTGACGTTCAACTATGCCAGGCAGCATGCGACTTGCACATCGGATGGTCTTCCAACCAACCTTTGGCATCCTTCCATTCAGGCTGCCTATAGTCAGATGTTGAGTCTGTGTCCGAAGATAGTGCCTTTAAACAGCGGTAGCGTGCTGTTCGATCACAGAATGAACTCTGAGATGGTGTTAAGTGCAGGGTATTATTTCCAGGATGAGGTGCAGGTGCTGGATGCCCAGTACGCACAGAGCCCTATGCACAGAGTAGATATAAAAATAACCCGCGCCTTTGGCAAGCGGGGAGAAGCAGGTGGAGGAGAGGTGTCTTTAGTGGTGCAGAATCTATTCCGGGACAGTCACACAGAATATTCAAGCATCCCTCAACAAGGTACTCCTAATCTCGACCGACGTGCTTATCTGCTCGCTACTTTCCTCTACTAATCTCTCGCATATAAAGAGAATCTTCCGAATCGACCTGATTCGGCGGGTGGTGGTGGTGTGTTGCTTACTCTGCTTTCATACATTACAAGCTGCGCCGCTCAAGGTCTCATTGGCACTGGATGAGGATCGCGAGGCATATCTCTCCTTTGAGTCCGCTCTGCGAAATTCGCTAGACTCTCGCCAGGAGATACAGTTACTGCCATCCGGAGCTGCAGCACAAGCAGAACTGATAGTGGCGATCGGTTCCAAGACAGTGGCCCGTTTCAGTAGTTCATCTATTCCGGTATTGAACGTGATGGTCAGCCGCATAGGGCTTGAAAAGTTCAGGAAAGGCGGGAATCAGGGCTCATCGGGCATATATATGGATCAGCCTACAGAGCGCCAATTCTCACTTCTCCGTGCAGCCTTGCCCCAAACAAAATCCATAGGTGTGCTGATTTCCAATGAGACACCTGAGCTGGTGTCACTCAGGCAACTGTCAACAGATTCGGGTCTGAACCTGAACATTCAGAACGTTCCGGAACCGAACCTGCTCGCCAGCCGGCTCACGGAAGTGCTGAGCGGCAGTGATGTGCTGCTGGTCTTGCCTGATGCAGCCGTCTACCGTTCGGATACCATTCGTAACATCCTATTGGAGACTTACCGCCGGCATGTGCCGATGATTGGTCTATCGCAAAATTATGTGCGAGCCGGGGCGTTATGCGCTGTCTACAGTACGCCGAGGCAAGTTGCTAACCAGGCGGCGCGGATCGTTGCGCAATTTTCCAAGACGAGAAAGCTGCCTGATTATCAGTACCCTCAGGAATTTGAAGTGGCAGTGAATACACAAGTCGCCCGTTCACTCGGGTTGACGATTAAAAGCGCAGATGAACTGCGTAATGAGATCGGAGGAAGGCCATGAAGAAGTTCGGTATCGAGCGACAGACGATGGCAGTCGCGCTGATTCCAATATTGATACTGGCCGTACTGCTGGAGACTTCATTCATTCTGTCTCGTATCGCAGACCTCGATCAGGTGCAAAAGGATAGAGCGGCACTGATTGCACGACAGCTCGCTTCCTCCAGCGAGTATGCGGCATTTTCCGGGAATCGAATTCTGCTGCAACAGCAGGCGGAAGTCGCGCTCGCTCAGCAGGACGTGGTGGCCGTGTTCATTCTTGATGCTGAAGGCAAAGTGTGGGCCAGGGCAACCGGCGTGACAGACCGGCAGGTCATCCCGCCTGATTGGCGATCAGGACAAACGTTACGCGAGGACAGTCAGTCGCTCACCATATACCAGCCTATCGTGGCGACCCAGCTGTCATTGGATGATACCGAGATGGCTTCGTCGCCGAATATGGGGAGCTCTCTGGGAGGTGTCTTTCTGGTACTGGGTAAGCATCGCCTCAATAACGAAAAAGTTCAGATGGTCGCCATGAATCTGATCCTCACTGCACTGGTACTGTTGCTCGCTGTATTGGTGGCGATGCGGGTCGCACGCAGGATCACGCTCCCGATCATGGGTATGCGCACCGCAGTACGCGATCTGGGGGAAGGGCGGCTGTCTACACGTATCGGTGAGATGCAAGTGATCGAACTGAACGAGTTGGGACAAGGCATCAATGTGATGGCGTCGCAATTGCAGCATGAGAGGGAACAATTGCAGCAGCGTATCGAGAATGCGACGACAGCCTTGCGCAGCCAGAAGGAGCAGGCGGAAAAAGCCAATTTTGATAAGACGCGTTTCCTGGCTGCGGCCAGTCATGACCTGCGCCAGCCCATGCATGCGCTCGGTCTGTTCATGGGGGAGCTGCAAAATCGTCTCGAAACTCCCGAACAACGCAAGATAGTGGAAAAGGTCGAGGAGTCTGTGACAGCGATGTCTGGCTTGCTGGATTCGCTGCTGGACATTTCGAAACTTGATGCAGGCGTCATTGTGCCGCAGGTGCAGGAGATCGATATCTCTACGCTGTTACGGCGTCTGACAGAAGCATACGAACCTTTGGCCGCAGCAAAATCCATCAAGCTGCGGATACATACATCGAATTCACGCGTGCGCAGCGATCCCATCCTGCTCGAACGCATTCTGATGAACCTGCTGGGTAATGCCATCCGATATACGCAAGAACAAGGGACGGTGCTGCTGGCATGTCGCAAACGTGGTGACCGATTGCGCTTTGAGGTGCGTGACAATGGCGCCGGCATCCCGCTGTCTGAACAGGAGAATATCTTCAGGGAATTCGTGCAACTGGAGAATGCAGCCCGCGATAGAAGTAAAGGATTGGGGCTGGGGCTTCCCATAGTGCAGCGATCAGCCAGACTGTTGAATCATCCCTTGTATCTGTGTTCAACCCCAGGCAGGGGATCGGTTTTCGCAGTCGAAGTGCCGCGCGTCCCGGATCTGCATGATCTGCTGGGACAGGAAAGTGCAGTCAAGTCCAGCCCCGCTGCAGAAGCAGAAGGCTCGTTCGCTGGCCGACTGGTGCTGGTAGTGGATGATGATGAATTGGTGCGCAACGGGACGGCAGGATTGATCGAGGCATGGGGGTGCAAGGTTGAAATGGCCGGCAGTCTGTCTGAAGTCGCGCAGAGATTCGAACAATCGCATTTCGATCTGGTGATCTGTGATTACCGTTTGCCGGATGGCACAGGGGTCGACTTGGCGGAGCGTCAATATATACAAGGCAAGCAGAAGCCGGCTTTCATACTTGTCAGTGGCGATACGTCTCCGGAAGTGTTGAAACTGGTGGCGGACAAGGGCATGCATCTACTGCACAAGCCGGTGCGGCCGGCCAAGTTGCGTTCGATGATGGCTTTTGTATTGAAAGCGAGATGATCAGTTCGCAGCCAGACGATCCAATGCGCTGCGATCGACCACCTCGATCTGTTCCCTTCCCAGTTTGACCCAACCCTGATCGGCGAATCCCTTGAGCAGCCGGCTCACCATTTCGCGAGCGCTGCCCAGCTCATCCGCCACGACTTGGTGTGTCAGATGCAGAGGACTGGGGCGCGAAAGCAGCAGTGCAGCAAGTCTTTGATCCAGCTTCTGGAATGCCACAGCCGAAACCAATTCCATCAGATCGGTGAGACGTTCCGCGAACAGGCTGAAGATGTAATCGCGAAACGGTGCGCAATCCGCCATCAAGGAACGGAACGAGGCAGGCGGCAGCACGATCATTTCCACATCCTGCTCGACGATGCCGCGTGCGCGATAGTTGCTGTGGCCCAGCAGGCAACTGCTGGTGAGGATACAGCTCTCGCCTTCGCCGACGCGGTACAGTTGCAACTCACGTCCATTCGAGGAAGACTTGATGACGCGTACACTGCCGGAGAGCAACAGCGGGAATCCCTGACAGGGCTGATTCTCATCGAAGATCACCGTGCCGGCCGGCAAACGCATCACCGAGGTATGCTCAAACAGTTCCGAGAAGCGCGCAGGAGCAAGTTCGTGCAACAGCGGGTAGCGTTCTAGCAGGCGGGCGCTTTCGCTGGCTTGCATATCAGTCAGCTCACTCCGGGCGCATATGCGGGAACAGGATCACGTCGCGGATACTGGCGGCGTCGGTCAGCAGCATCACCAGACGGTCGATACCGATACCTTCGCCGGCGGTAGGTGGCAGACCATGCTCCAGTGCACGGATATAGTCCGCATCCTTGAACATCGCTTCTTCATCGCCCGCTTCCTTGGCGGCCACCTGCGCATCGAAACGCGCCTCCTGGTCTTCCGCATCGTTCAGCTCGGAGAATCCGTTGGCGATCTCGCGGCCGACGATGAACAACTCGAAGCGCTCAGTGATACCGGGGTTCTTGTCCGAGGCGCGTGCCAGCGGCGACACTTCGACCGGGTAATCGACGATGAATGTCGGCTCGAACAGCAGATGTTCGGAGAGTTCCTCGAATAATGACAATTGCAGACCGCCGACCCCGTCTTCCGGCTTGTATTTGGCCTTCAGGTCCTGCAGTTCGTTGATCAGAAATTCCCGGTTGTTCAACTGCTCATCGGTAAATTGCGGATGGTATTTCTGGATCGCCTGCACCATGGTCAAGCGATGGAACGGTTTGCCCAGGTCCAAATCTTTGCCCTGATAAGAAATGGCGGTCGTCCCCAATACTTTAAGTGCCACTTCGGCGAACAGGCGCTCGGTGAAGTCCATCAGATATTTGTAGTCACGATAGGCTTCATAGAACTCGATCATGGTGAACTCGGGGTTATGGCGCGTCGACAAACCCTCGTTGCGGAAGTTGCGGTTGATCTCGAATACCTTTTCGAAACCGCCCACCACCAGACGCTTCAGATACAACTCGGGCGCGATACGCAGATACATCTCCATATCCAGCGCATTGTGGTGGGTGACGAAAGGTTTGGCCGATGCGCCGCCCGGGATCGGATGCAGCATCGGTGTTTCGACTTCCAGATAATCGTGGCGCGCAAAGAACTCACGGATCGCCTGCACGATCTTGGAGCGGATCAGGAAAGTCTTGCGCGTCTGTTCGTTGGTGATCAGGTCGATATAACGCTGGCGATACTTCTGCTCTTGGTCGGTCAGGCCGTGGAATTTCTCCGGCAGCGGACGCAGCGCCTTGGTCAGCAGGCGGACTTCGGTGACGCGTACTGACAGTTCACCGGACTTGGTCTTGAATAACACTCCTGTCGCGCCGAGGATGTCGCCCAGATCGTGATGTTTGAAAACGGCATGCGCCTCTTCACCGGTGATGTCGTTGCTGATGAACAACTGGATACGGCCGCTCACATCCTGAATGGTGGCGAAACTGGCCTTGCCCATCACGCGTTTCAGCATCATGCGACCGGCTACAGCGACAGAGATCTGTTCGGCTTCCAGTTCGTCATGTGTCTTCTCGCCATAAGCCGTATGCATATCGGCAGCAAGGTTCTTGCGCTCGAAGTCATTGGGGAAGGCGATGCCCTTTTCGCGGATCGCCTTCAGCTTGCTGCGGCGCTCGGTGATGATCTGGTTTTCGTCAACTTGGGGAGTGTTTTGTTCGGTAGTCATGATGTGTTCCTGGTTAAACGCCTTGCTTCAAGCTGGCTGCGATGAAATCGTCGAGGTCGCCGTCCAGCACGGCTTGGGTGTTGCCCACTTCGTAGTTGGTGCGCAGATCCTTGATGCGCGACTGGTCGAGCACGTAGGAGCGGATCTGGTGACCCCAGCCGATATCGGACTTGGTGTCTTCCAGTGCCTGTTTCTCCGCGTTGCGCTTGCGCAGTTCCTCCTCATACATCCGTGATTTCAGCATGGACATCGCTTCTGCGCGGTTCTTGTGCTGCGAGCGGTCGTTCTGGCACTGCACTACGATGCCGGTCGGGATGTGGGTGATACGCACCGCCGAGCCGGTCTTGTTGATGTGCTGTCCGCCTGCACCGGATGCGCGGTAGGTGTCCACGCGCAAATCGGCCGGGTTGATGTCGACTTCGATTGAGTCGTCGACTTCCGGATAGACGAACACGCTGGAGAATGAAGTGTGGCGGCGGTTGCCGGAATCGAACGGAGATTTGCGCACCAGACGATGTACGCCGGTCTCGGTACGCAGATGACCGTAGGCATATTCGCCACTGATCTTG
>JAHJQE010000098.1 GCA_018819205.1 Gammaproteobacteria bacterium | reverse complement strand
CTATCTCCTGTCCGGCCTCACTGCCAGCGGCAACACCAGCGCAAGCGGCACGGTATGTGATGACGGCACTGGCACAGCCATTGCGGGCAACGTCGGCGTCTTTGTACCGCACCATTTCAACACCTATGTGACCGCACCGATGACGACATGTCCTGTCGGCCTGAGCTGCCCTGTTGCGGGCTGGGCATATTCCGGGCAGACGTTCACGGTCAATGTCAGTGCAGCGAACGCCAGTGACGCCATCACCGTGAACTACGACGGCACGGCGAACACCTCGCCCAACTTCGCCAACGCGGTGACTTTGACGGCGTGGGATGCAGTCGGCAGCAGCACCACGCAGAACCCGCCCGCCGCCGATCCCGGTGCGCTCTCCAGTGCGAACGTCGCGGCCAGCGGTTTCAATCAGGGCAGCACGATCCTGGGCACACCTGCGACACCGGCCTACACCTTCGCCACCTCGCCGACAGCCCCGACCGACATCTATCTGCGTGCGGCTGATGCCAATGCCACTTCTCTGCGCACCGTGGCCAGCACATCCATCGAAGGCGGACTGAAGGTGGTCAGCGGCCGCATCAGGATCGGCAACAACTATGGTTCGGAATTGATACCGCTCGCGATGACGACGACGGTGCAATACTTCTTCGGCGGCGGTAGCTGGTTGACGAGCACCACGGACAATACGACGTCGTTCAACAGCAACCTCAGTACGGCGGGTGGCAACGTGGTCGTCTCGAACATCGTGGGATTGGGCGGTGCAGTGAGCATCAACACACCAAGTGTGGCGGCCGTGTCTGCCGGTGTCCGAACCTTTAAGGTGAATGCTCCCGGCGTGCCCGGCAATGCCGACTTCAATCTGAATACACCGGCCTATCTGCTGACCGGCAGCAACGGCGCAGCGGTCGATCCAAGCATCAAGGGCCATGCCACCTTCGGCATTTACAAAAAGAATGACGCCTTCATCTTTATGCGCGAAGAGTAAGCCCTGGTCATTTCCGTTCTTCACGCCCGACTGAAAACATAAAACCCGCCAAACGGCGGGTTTTATGTTGTGACGAACCGGAATGTCATGCACTCATGAGACTGCCCTGCGGCAATAGCAATAAACGAACTGCTGCACCTTGCCGGCCGGCGTGTGGTGCGCCTCTTTGGTGTGCTTCAGCAAAGTGAACGCCTCGCCAAACTGGTCGTGCAATTCTTCGGGGCGGTAACGCATCACCGGCAGGCCGCTGCACTGCTCCGGGCCATCTTCGGCGAAGGTCGCCACGATCACATGCCCGCCCGGCTTCACCGAACGGAACACGGTCTGCACATAAGCCTCGCGTTGCTCGGGCGTGGTGAGGAAATGGAACACGGCACGGTCATGCCAGATGTCATAACGCTTGCTCGGCAGATCGACTTCGGTGATGTCCGCCTCGATCCAGCGTACCAGCGCCTCCTGCTTGCCCAGTCGCTGGCGCGCCGCCTCCATCGCATGCGCTGAAAGATCGAGTACCGTGAGATCGCTGTAACCGTTCGCCAGCAGGTCATCCACCAGCGTCGAGGCACCCCCACCGACATCGATGATGCCCGCATCCTTGGCTGCGCCCGTGGCTTTGATCAGATCGAGCGAGAGGCTGGCATGCGGCTGGAACCAGCTCACCGAGTCGGTCGATTTGGTCGTATAGACTTCTTCCCAGTGTTGTTTCGGCTGCATGGCGACCTCCTTTTCTGAAAGCTTATACCCAGTCTTTGGGCACCAAGTACTTGTCGTACAACTCCGCTTCCGGCGTACCCGCTTCCGGGTGCCAATCATAACGCCACTTCACCAGCGGCGGCATGGACAGCAGGATGGATTCGGTGCGGCCGTTCGACTGCAGGCCGAAGATGGTGCCGCGGTCGATCACCAGGTTGAACTCCACATAGCGCCCGCGACGATACAACTGGAAGTCGCGCTCGCGCTCACCGTAGGGCATGTCCTTGCGCTTCTCCAGCAGCGGCACATAGGCAGACAGGTAATGGTCGCCCACGCTCTGCTGGATGGCGAAGCAGGATTCGAAATCCGGCTCGGAAAGATCGTCGAAGAAGATGCCGCCCACACCGCGCGGCTCGTTGCGATGCTTGAGGAAGAAATACTCGTCACACCATTTCTTGAATTTGGGATGCAGCGAAGGATCGAACGGGGCCAGCGAGTTCTTGCAGATCTGGTGGAAGTGCACCGCATCTTCCTCGAAGCCGTAGTAAGGCGTGAGGTCCATGCCGCCGCCGAACCAGAACACCTTCTCGCCGTTCGGTTTGTGCGCCATGAACATGCGCACGTTGGCATGCGAGGTCGGCGCATACGGATTGCGCGGATGCATCACCAGCGACACGCCCATCGCCTCCCACGAACAACCGGCCAGCTCGGGACGGTGCGCGGTAGCGGAAGCCGGCATCTTGTCGCCCTGCACATGCGAGAACGCCACGCCGCCGCGCTCCAGCACATTGCCTTCCTCGATGATGCAGCTGATCCCCTCGCCCTTGCCGATGCCGCCCGTGCCCGTGGCGCGCGTCCACTTGTCGCGGATGAACTTCTTGCCGTCCACCTGTTCCAGACGGTCGACGATGAGTTCCTGCAGTTCCAGCAGGTAGGTCTTTACGGCGTTTGGATCGATGTTGCTCATTGCGCTCTCCGGGCTGATGTCATTCCGGCGCAAGCCGGAATCCAGTCAATCAAAATATCTCCGCATCGCGGAGACAAAACCAAAGCATGTTTGATAAAGACGCTGGATCCCGGCCTGCGCCGGGATGACGGGTTAATGATTATTGGCGCACGATTCTATCACCGGCCCACGCCTTGATCGTCGAAGGACGCTTGCGTTTGCCCACCCGACCGCGCAATACCCACACGCCGTCACCGAACATTCGCTTGCACTCCGCATAGGTCTTCGCCGCGCGCATACCACTGCGGTTCGCGCTGGTCGACACCAGCGCGCTGCCCGCGCTGCGGCACAGCTGCCGCGCGAACGCATGCGCCGTCAGCCGCACTGCCAGCGTGTCATGCACTCCGCGCAACCAGCGCGGACAGGAAGGTTTCGCCGGCATCAGATACGTCACCGCCTGCACGCCATCCTGCTGCAGACGCAGTTGCTCGGCAGCGGTGAGTGGCTGGATGAAAGGCACCACCTGATGATAGGCAGACGCGATCAGGATCAAGCCCTTCTTCTGCTGACGCTGCTTCAGCTTCAGGATGCGCCGCACCGCGCGCCGATTGCGCGGATCGCAACCGAGGCCGTAGCAGGACTCGGTGGGATAGGCGATCAGGCCGCCGCGCTTGAGGTGGGCGGCAAGCGTTCTGGCTTGGCTCATTTCTTAGTGATCCTTTTCTTCTTTAAACAGGCGGATAGTAGGCAATTTCAGTCGGTTACATGTTGTAACCGACTCGCGGCAATCATACCGAAATTGCAGACAACCGTACCGCGCTACAATGCAGCCCCGGCCCACCGCCACACATCCCGAGCAATCGCATGACCGACGAACGCCTCACCCACATCGAAGAAAAGATCACCTTCCAGGAAGACCTGATCGAAGAACTGAACAAAACGGTCTACCAGCAACAGCAAAGACTGGAACGGCTGGAAGCGTTCTGCAAGGAACTCGCTGGACAAGTGCGTTCACTTTCCGAATCGGGCAGCGCCGGACCGACGGCGAATGAAAGACCGCCGCATTATTAACAGATCGATGCGCGGCACCATCGTCTGCGACAGACTGGAAACCGCGACAAAAACACCATGCTCAACAAACTGAACGAATTCTTCTCGACCCTGATCACCCCGTCCGACGACGCGTCGCGCCCCGAACACACCCTGCAACTCGCCACCGCCGTGCTGATGATAGAAGTCATGCGCGCGGATGCAGAAAGCAGCGAAGCAGAACTGGCCACCGTGATGCGCATCCTCAAGCAACGCTTCCAGCTCAGCGACCGCGAAGTGCAACAACTCTCTGCACTGGGCCAGCAGACCGCGCAGCAGGCCACCGACCTCCACCAGTTCACCTCGCTCATCAACCGCGAGCTGTCACGCGAAGAAAAGATCCGCATCGTCGAATACATGTGGCAAGTCGCCTACGCCGACCACCACATCAGCGCCCACGAGAACCACCTGATGCGCAGAATGACCGACCTGCTGCACATCTCAGAAGCCGACTATATCGCCGCAAAGATGCGGGCGAAGCAGAACATGCCAGGCTGAATCACGCCACCCGGCGAAACATGAGCGAATCACTCAGTTGAAAAAGAGCATCACGGGGGTGTATAACGAAATCGAAGGCGCAGCATCATCGATCAACAGCAGAAGGGAGGCAGCTATCGACCCCCTGAGACTTCACCACAATTAGACGGCAACACAACCAGCCAGACCGGCTGACCGCTTCGGCATCCCATACGCCGACATGAAGATAACGCCGCATAGATGCGGCGTTTGCTTTTCGGGGTCGTGCGTGTAAGTAATTCGAGTCTGACATTGCTAGTCCTCAAACAACAAAGCCTCGCAGAGATGCGAGGCTTTTGTATGGTCGTTGGCAAGGACAATCAAGCTGCCGCCATTTCCCGCTTATTAAAATCTCTGGGTTCAACATCACGGCAACGTTGCTCCAACTGATGAGCAACACGCTGGCACAGTTCTTCACTTAACGATGCATGGAACAATTTCCCAAATGTCCCAGTTGCGTTTTTCCCATTAATGATCACAACGTCGCTTTTCCCTCTTCGATCTACATACCATCCCGGCAGTGCTAAGACAGCCTTTACACCCACTCTCTCTCCCACCGCACTAGATAACCAGCTCTCAAGCCATCTGGCTTGCCGTGCTGCTTGTTCTAAAGGAGCAGTCTCAGACCACCCTGGGAAATTCAGTCGTTGACCATCAAATACGACATTGGCATCCTCACTGCCACGATCACGATTAGGCTTCATTCTGCTTTTAGTTTCGACCGCATATATGCCCCGTGGAGAAACAATCACGTGGTCGATATTGAATCCCTCACCGGGTACGTCGTGGAATACGAAGGCACCTATGCGCATGAGTTGATTCAGCTCTTGTGCAACGGCCACTTCCCCCTCATAGCCCTGCCTGAGTTTGGAGATTCTCTTAAGTTGCTTAAGGATGCTATTCATAAAATAACCCACTGCAACCAAAGCAAATATCACCACGATTGCAGTGCGCAAAATCGATTCTGGCTTCCCAAGGAAATATGACTGCGATATATGCATTGCGTAAAGAAGCAAAGGCACAACAGGCAGCATAACAAAACTTATCAACGCCTCATCACCTGCGTCATCAAGCTCAATACGAACTGACTCACCAGGACTGCGCAACAGCATTCGACTCAAAGGTGAACGTCGCTTCGCCGCATGTCTTTTTCGCCAAAAGTACACCAACCCTACAGGCAGAAACACCATCAATGCATAGCCACCAACAAGATATAGGGCCAATGACCAGTTATTCATATTCATCCAATCAACTCACTACCGCCACAAACTCAGCAATCACTTTTAATTCATCTGCTTCTTCTGGAGCCAGAACAATAGCTCTGTAGGTTGGATCGGTTGAATTGGGCAGCAGATTGATCTTTGTATGCCTCCAGCTTTCACTTTCATCTTGAATTTTCTCGCTCTCATAGACCTTGACCGTATATTGTCCGCCCGTATCTGGATCTTCAATATTGCGATGCTGAACCAATACTGTTTTCCCCTGCCGAGATCCAACTGGATTCAGGTTAAACAAGCACCACGAGCCATTCGGGATGCGCTTATTCATTGACTCGCCAATCACCTTTGCAACAAATTGACCTGGGCGGATACGAAAACTGTCAGGAAGCTCAACCCAATCGAACCCCTCAATATTTTCCGTTCCATCTCCATATTCCCCTTCTACCACTTGAGTCTCACTAAACTGCCCTGCAGCAATTGCCAAGTCATAAATGGGCACTGCATTGATATACGGCTTAACGTCAGATGAAGGCATCAATCTGAGTGTTAACCCTTCATATCGATCATCATTCACCGCTTCCCCAAAATTTCCTGAAGACGCAGTCATCGGCACTTCCGACGGGAACTGAGATGCTGCCCTGCCCATCGCCTCCTTAAACCAAAGATTGGTTTCCTTATCGGTACAAAATATGTAACAGCCCTTCATTCCGCGAGTCATGAGAGTTCTATACGTATTCTTGATAATTAGGTCAGCCTTCCGTTTTGCTGCAACTGGATCAGCTCTGAGCAGCGATTTGTACCCCTTGATTGATGCATCAGTTTTTGCCCGCATCCCCGCATCCGTTATGGCCACACCATCGCGAATAATAAAATCAGGCCCCACAATCACGCCTATGTAATCAGTTTCCAGCCCTTGGCAGGTATGTATACAACCCACCTCTTTTACCGATTCAGGTTTCAGAATCCATAAGCTGCCGTCACTGGCAAGATTCCATTTCATGGAAAACTTATACTCTTCTAGGGTAATGTCCTCTTCTGATGGCGATTTTTTGCTTATCCAGTCCCAGCAGTAGCCTGCAACAATCCGCGCTTTATTATTGAGTCGATTCTTTTCAAAGATTGCATCCCGTAGTTCATTGGGCGAATCAAAAACTTTGAAATCGTAGTTAATGCCCTCAAGTGTTTTATTAGCTGTTTCACGAATCTCAAGAACGCCATCTATCCATGACAGGTATCCGTCTGAACCATTGCAGCGAAATTGTGATTGGAGCTGAAGTCGGTGTACTTGTGCCCCATGCTGCGTTGCCCAGTTGGCGATCATATTTGTCTCGCCAATATCCTTAAAGGTTACGCGTTGATCTTCATCAATAAAGAAGGTGCTAAATTTTGCGGCATTGATAATTTCTTTGATTTGGTTTTCACCAAAATTCTGGAACATTCCGGACTTCTCATTTAGTCGGTGCGCTTCATCCACAATTAGTGCGTCGAATTCGTTGGACTTTGCGCATGTATAAACACCAGATCCCTTAAAAAGATTATCAATATGGCTACGCTTGAATGATCCCGTCAGCAATGAAGAATATACTGCTCGGGGGGCGGAGTTCTTTGTAACGTATTGAGTTAAGAGATGATCCTTTATCAAGGCAACGAGCAGATTTATAGCAACCACCGATTTCCCAGTACCTGGCCCTCCCTCAACTACCAGCACGTGCTTTTCTTTTACTGTTGAACGCTTGGCTAACGAAATTGCTGTTTCATAAGCAATTTTTTGATCGTCAATCATCAAGAATTCTTGATTGCCTTTTAATAGCGACAAGAGCTTATCTGCCAGATTCTTTGAGGGGCGAATTCTGCCCTTCTCAATCCTATACATCACATCACATGAATCGCCGTACTTGACGTAACGCTTAATGAAATCAGCAAGCTTCCGAGCGTCTTTACGGAGGAATGCCGGCGCTCTTTTCGTGTGATCTTCGTAGAACTCGGCATTGATTACATCTTCTGAAATGCAGTTATGCAGATATGCACATGGCTGTAAGCCGATACTCTCCTCCTGTACCGCTTCATTGAAATCTTCTAATAACGCTGCATAGGTCCATGCCTGGTATGACGGGTGGCTCACCTCACGCTCAGCCCCACCCAAGAATGTCCTAACTATTCCATCCATGGATGTCGCCTTAACATGCTCCCATTGCTTCAACTCTATGATGATAGCTATCGGATATTTGTTATGACCCACACCGGTAAGAATGAAGTCAATTCGCTTAGTAGTCTGTGGCAGAGAATATTCAATTGCCACACCTGAATCGCCGGGGATTTCATCATCGGCGAGAACTTGGCTCATATACTGCATTGAATTCCGCCAAGAAGTAATCTCGCTTTTGCTGGTGGAATGTCCTAAATGCCGCTGAAATGAAGCAAGAATTTTCTCGTCAATTTCGTCATTACGAACTTCCTTCAGGAATTCTTTTTTCGTCGATGTATATACGAGCACACCATCCCCAATGAAAAATTATTAGTATTCCGTATACTTCTTCGAGCTGCCTTTTACGATTTCTGCCGGGTACTTCTTGGCATTAATTGCCATTTTCTTCTCAACTGCAGACAGAATGTCCAATTCAAGTCTTTCTGCGAGGCGAAGCAGATATATTTGAACATCCGCCATCTCCATCGCGACTTCTTCTAGTTGTTTTTTATTCAAGTTATTGCTTTGATCTTCCG
>JAHJQE010000018.1 GCA_018819205.1 Gammaproteobacteria bacterium | reverse complement strand
GTCAGCCTCGCGCAGAAAGCCGATGATCTGTTCTTCAGTGAATCGCTTCTTCATGTCCAATCTCCTTTGTGAGTGGGATTGGACTCTAATGTCAGGTGCTACTCAAGATGGGGGGACGTCGCCTGCATTGCATTATTCAAATCGCCATGGGTAATCATAATTATATTGCCTTGCCCAACGAGTTAACCGATTCAAATGTACCCCAGTCGAATTGTTTTGACTATGGTGGGCAGCTTGCTGCCCACCATGTGATTTTGACCTTCGCCTTTCCCTTCCCCTGTGCGCCGCCGAGTAGCACAGGCTGGTCAGGGGTAGTCCGACGAATATGTTTGAGCACGTGACCGCGTAGCGGGTCGTGCGAGTTTATGAGGAGGCCTGACCAGTCGAGCAACGCAGGGAACCCCGCAGGGGCGGCGCGCTGGGGGCGACTTCTTTTGGTTACTTTTCTTGGCAAGACAAGAAAAGTGACTAGCTGTCGGGCTACCCCCGACGGTTTTGGTTTTGGCTGGATTCCGGCCTCCGCCGGAATGACGGAGCGCTAGTGCGCCTCATCCCAATTCATCCCCTCCCCCAACCCCACCTCCAACAGCACCCTCAACTCCGCCACACCGCACATCAACTCCCTTACCTTCTCCTTCACCAGAGATAGTTCTCCCTCCGGCACTTCCAACACCAATTCATCATGCACCTGCATGATCATCTTGGTTTTCAACTTCTCTTGCTCCAACCAATCCTGCACCGCGATCATCGCCAGCTTGATCAGGTCGGCCGCCGTGCCCTGCATCGGCGCATTGATCGCCGCGCGTTCGGCAGCCTGACGGCGCATGCCGTTGGCACCGTTGATCTCCGGTAGCCATAAACGACGACCGAACCAGGTTTCGACGAAACCCTGCGCCTTGGCTTGCTCTCGCGTGTCGTCCATGTAGCGCTTCACACCGGGGTAGCGCGCGAAGTAGACGTCGATGTATTGCTTGGCGGCGCTGTTCTCGATGCCGAGTTGTGATGCCAGGCCGTAGGCGGACATGCCGTAGATGAGGCCGAAGTTGATGACCTTGGCGTAGCGGCGCTGCTCGCTGCTCACATCATTCAGCGCCACGCTGAACACTTCGGCGGCGGTGGCGCGGTGGATGTCTTCTCCGTTGGCGAAGGCTTTCAGCAATCCTTCATCACCGGAGAGGTGCGCCATGATGCGCAGTTCGATCTGAGAGTAGTCAGCGGAGATGATGTGACTGCCCGCTGGGGCGATGAAAGCTTCGCGGATGCGGCGGCCTTCGGGGGTGCGGATGGGGATGTTCTGCAGGTTGGGATCGCTGGACGAGAGGCGCCCGGTGACGGCCACGGCTTGCGAGTAGCTGGTGTGCACGCGACCGGTCTTTTGATTCACCATCTGCGGCAGTTTGTCGGTGTAGGTGGATTTGAGTTTCGCCATGCCTCTGTGCTCCAGCAGCAGCTTGGGCAAGGGGTAGTCGAGCGCGAGTTCCTGCAGCACCTCTTCGTCGGTGGAACGCGCGCCGGTGGCGGTCTTCTTCTTGGACGGGATGCCGAGTTTGTCGAACAGGATCTCCTGCAATTGTTTGGGCGAAGCGAGGTTGAACGGTTGGCCGGCTAGTTCGAACGCCTGCTTCTCGATCTCGTTCAGCTTCAGGCCCAGCTCGTGGCTTTGCCGCGACAGCTTGCCGCTGTCGATGAGCACGCCGTTGCGTTCCATCTTGAACAGCACTTCGCGCACCGGCATCTCGATGTCGCGGTACACCTCGGCCAGTCTTCCCTGCAGTTGCGGCGACAGGGTGTTGTGCAATTGCAGCGTGATGTCGGCATCTTCCGCTGCGTATTTGGTGGCGGTGTCAAGATCGACCTGGTCGAAGCCGATCTGCTTGGCGCCCTTGCCCACGATGTCGGTGTAGCTGATGGTGCTCATGCCGAGATGACGCAGCGCGAGGTTACCCATCTCGTGAGGTTTGTGCGATTCGAGCACGTAGGATTGCAGCAGCGTGTCTTCGGCGATGCCGCGCAGGGCGATGCCGTGGTTGGCGAAGATGTGCTGGTCATATTTGAGGTTCTGGCCCAGCTTCTTATGCGCGTCGCTTTCCAGCCAAGGCTTGAGTATTTCCAGCGCACGGTCGAATGCGATCTGTTCCGGTGCGCCGGGATAGTGGTGCGCCAGCGGGATATAGGCGGCGGCGTGCGGTGTGATCGACAGCGAGATGCCGACCAGTTGCGCGGCCATGGGATCGAGACCGGTGGTTTCGGTGTCGATGCTCACCAGCTTTGCTTCCATCAGCTTTGCCAGCCAGACATCGAGCTGGGCATCGGTGAGGATGGCTTCGTAGTTGGAGGTGTCGTTCTGGAACAGGTCCTGCGGCGCTTCGGGTTGCGAGAAGTCGCGCTGTGCGACGCTGGGGGCGGTGCGCGGCTTCGGCGCGGGTGCTTCGCCGGTCAGTTCGCGCATCAAGGTGCGGAAACCGAAGTGCTCGTACATGGCTTTCAGTTTGTCGGTGTCGGCGGCTGGGGCGACCAGTTCGTCGAAACGTTTATCCAGCGGCACATCGCATTTCACGGTGACCAGTTGCTTGCCCATCGGCAGCCATTCCAGTGCTTCACGCAGGTTGTTGCCGACCGCGCCTTTCACTTCGTCGGCATGTGCGATAAGGTTGTCCAGCGTGCCGTATTCGCTGAGCCATTTGACGGCGGTCTTGGGGCCGCACTTGGCGACGCCGGGCACGTTGTCCACCGTGTCGCCGACCAGCGCGAGGTAATCGATGATGCGTTCGGGCGGCACGCCGAACTTGGCGGAGACACCCGCGCTGTCCAGCTTCTCCTCGCTCATGGTGTTGACCCACAGCGTGTGGTCGTCGACCAGCTGCGTAAGGTCTTTGTCGCCGGTGGAGATGATGCAGCGTGCGCCGTTGCGCGATGCCTGGCGCGCCAGCGTGCCGATCACGTCGTCGGCTTCCACGCCGTCCACCATCAGGATGTTCCAGCCGGCCGCGGCCACGACCTCATGCAGCGGTTCGATCTGTGCACGCAGATCGTCCGGCATGGAAGGGCGGTGCGCCTTGTATTCGGGATACCAGTCGTCGCGGAACGTCTTGCCCTTCGCATCGAACACGCAGGCGCTATAATCCGACGGGAAATCAGCCTTCAGACGTCGCAGCATGTTGAGCACGCCCTGGATGGCGCCGGTGGGTTCGCCCTGCGGGCTGCGCAGATCGGGCATGGCATGGAAGGCGCGGTAGAGATAGGACGAGCCGTCCACCAACAACAGGGTTTTCATAATTAGGGATCCGCAATGAACAACGATATGAAACTGCCGCCGGCGCAATCGCCCGAATTGATGCAATCCAAGGAGTCCTGGCGGGTGTTCGGCATTATGTCAGAATTCGTGTCGGCAACCGAACGCCTGAGCAACATCCATCCGGCCGTGAGCATCTTCGGCAGTGCGCGCACACCGCACGACCATCCTTATTACCAGCTGACCGAAGAGATCGCGCGACTGCTGTCGGACGCCGGCTTCTCGGTGATCTCGGGCGGCGGCCCCGGCATCATGGAGGCGGCCAACAAGGGCGCGTTCTATGGCAAGTCGCCCAGCGTCGGCCTCAACATCCAGCTGCCGCACGAGCAGCACAACAACCCCTACCAGAACATCAGCCAGACCTTCCATCACTTCTTCACGCGCAAGGTGATGTTCGTCAAGTTCGCCAGCGCCTATGTGGTGATGCCGGGCGGCTTCGGCACGCTGGACGAACTGATGGAGGCGCTGACGCTGGTGCAGACCGGCAAGACCCGCAAGATGCCTATCATCCTGGTCAACAGCAAGTTCTGGGGCGGACTGGTGGAATGGTTCAAGACCGCCCTGCTGGAAGAGAAGCTGATCAACCCCGGCGACCTTGACCTGATCCAGATCATTGACGAACCGGAACAGATCGTCGATGCCATCTTCAAACATTACGAGACACGCGGCTTCGAGCCTTCGCAGGCGGAACGCGAGATGCAGCTCAATCTTTGACGTAGAATCGCACCCCAGACTGAATGGAACCCATCATGCGCATCCTTACCCTGCTCGTCCTGCTCTTCATCGGGCTCAACGTACACGCCGACACCGATACCACCCCCGAGGTGACCATCACCCAGCAGAGCGACACGCTGGTCGAGGAATATCGTTCCCACGGCAGGCTGTACATGATCAAGATCACCCCCAAGCACGGCGTGCCCTACTATCTGATCGACGAACGCGGCGACGGCAAGTTCGCCCGACAGGACAATCTGGATTCCGGCCTGCGCGTCCCGCGCTGGATCATCAAGACCTTCTGACAGGACGCAGGCATGGCAGTTTTTACCAGCGTCTCTGAAGCAGACATCACGCACTGGCTTGCCCATTATTCGCTGGGCACCTTGCAGGAACTGCAGGGCATCCCGGCCGGGATCGAGAACACCAATTACTTCGTCACCACCGGCAACGGCCGTTTCGTGCTGACCCTGTTCGAGAAGCTCACAGCCGATGAGCTGCCGTTCTATCTGAACCTGATGTCCCATCTGGCGCGCCACGGCATCCCCTGCCCGGCGCCTGTCGCCGACCGTGACAACCAGTTCCTCGGCGAACTGAACGGCAAACCGGCCTGCATCGTCAGCCGCCTGTCGGGCAAGTCGGTGACGCAGCCGAGTGTGGCGCAGTGCGCGGCCGTCGGCGCGATGCTGGGACAGATGCATATCGCCGGTCAGAGCTTCGGCGAACCGATGGAGAATCCACGCGGCGCGGCCTGGCGCAAATCCGCCGCACAGCAGGTGGCGCGCTTCCTGCCACCGGAGTCTGCACAGTTGCTGGCCGATGAAGTCGCATTGCATGCGGCACGCGATACCGGCCCCCTGCCGCGCGGCGTGATCCATGCCGACCTGTTCCGCGACAACGTGCTGATGGAAGATAGCCGCGTCGGCGGCCTGATCGATTTCTACTTCGCCTGCACCGATGTGCTGTTGTATGACGTGGCGATCACGCTCAACGACTGGAGCATGCAGGCCGACGGCCATCTCGACATCGCTCGTGCCGGAGAATTCCTGCAGGCCTACCATGCGGTTCGCCCGTTCACGGCTGATGAAGCTATTGCATGGCCGATGACCCTGCGTCTGGCGGCACTGCGTTTCTGGATCTCGCGCCTGTACGACCTGCACCTGCCGCGCGACGGCGAGATGGTCAATGCGCATGACCCTGCCGTGTTCGAACGCATTCTGCGCAATCACATCGCCACAGACCGTCCGGTCTGGCTATAGGAGACAACCATGGAGATACGCAAACTCGGCGCCGCGCGCGGCTGGACTTGGGTCAAACAAGGCTATCAGTTGCTGATGCGCAATCCCTTGCTCGGCATCAGCAGCGCGCTATTGAGTGTACTGTCAGTATTCGTGGCACTGATGCTGCCCGCGATCGGTCCGCTGCTGGCGGTGGCACTGATGCCCATCATGCTGGCCGGCTTCATGCGCGTCTGCCGCGCGCTGGAAGAGAACGAGAAGGTCGCACCCGCCATGTTGCTGGCCGGATTCAGGAAGCACACTTCCAGCCTGATCGCGCTCGGTGCGTTCCTGATGCTGGGCATGATGTTCGCCTCGACCGTGATGGTGACCGTGGGCGGCGAATCGTTCGCCGCAGTGATGGAAAAGATGCACAGCGCCGAGGATTCACAGTTGCTGATGCAAGCCATCGCAAGCGGCGACAGCCGCGTCTCGCTGGCCGTACTGGCCGGACTGACGCTGATGCTGGCGCTGGTGGTTGCCTGGCAATACGCGCCGATACTGGTGTTCTTCAGCGGTGTCTCGCCCTGGCTCGCTTTGCGCGCCAGCTTCGCCGGTACGCTGCGCAACATCATTCCTTACACTGTGTATAGCCTGATCATGCAGGTACTCACCATGTTGCTCGGCATCCTGCCGTTCGGCATCGGTATGTTGCTGCTATTGCCCCTCGCCATGGCCTCGCTGTATGTCAGCTATCGCAACATCTTCCCCTGGCTGGATGAGGCAGCCCCTGAAGCTGCTCCCCCCCCACCGGAGACGAATCAATGAATTTCAATCCCAGCCCGGAAGCCAGACGACTGGCACAGAGTCCGCACAACATCTTCATCGTCGGCCTGTTCGCCTTCGACCTGTTCATGACACCGGCCGTGCTGGGCATGAAGCTGGGCATGATCAGTCTGCTGATCCCGCTGTTCTGTTCCGGTGCATTGATGGCTTACATCAACTGGCGCAGCAAGCGGGATGACGTGTGGTTCGTGCAGATGCACTGGCGCCTGGCATGGACACGCTGCCGCGTATTGATCATCGGTTATGCGATCTCCGCCACGCTGATCCTGATCGCCTGGCTGATCAGCCAGATCTCCAGCGATCCGCGCATGGCGAGCATCGTGTGGACGGCGCTCACCCGCATCGCGCTGATGCCGACGCTGATCATCGTGCTGGTCACTTCGGTGATGGCGTTCTCCGCCTTTTCGATGGCGCAGAAAGGCGAACTTCCGGACAAGCTGGTGGCGAAATTCCCGCCTCCTCAACAATAATTGGAAAATCCAAAATTCTAAGCAAGGCAAGGCGCGTGCGAAGAATCGCGACGCCGCATTGCGACAAAACCACTGTTTCAGTGGAGGCTAACCTTCAGGTTATGCCGTAACTAAAGTTTGGATTTTACGGCTGAGAGAATTCCTCGTATGCGGCCAACACTTCCGCCGCATACATCAGCGACGGGCCGCCGCCCATATACACCGCCACCGCCAGCATCTCGTTGACCTGCGCACGCGTCGCGCCCAGCTTCACCAGTCCGCGCACATGAAAACCGATGCAGCCCTCGCAACGCGTAGACACGGCGATGGCGGTGGCGATCAATTCCTTTTGCAGCGCACTCAGCACGCCTTCCGCCATGGCGGATTTCGCCATCGCATCGAAGCCCGCCATCGGCGCCTGTGCTTCCTTGCGGAACGGCATCAATTCCTTGCTGATGTCACGTGTGATCTCTTTGTACGACTTGCTCATCATCTTCTCCTCAGATTCATTCAAAACCTCCGCCACAGAGAACACAGAGAAAGAGGCTGGTTATCATTTTTCGTGAACTCACCCAAAACATCGTGATATCCGTTTGTTTTCCTCTATGAGCTCTGTGTCCTCTGTGGCTAATCGAGCTTTTCAGGATCAATAAGCCCGCGCCACGAAGATCGCCGCCTGTCCGTGAAAACCACCCTGCGCATCGAGCAGATTCCAGATCGTGCAATCCGTGATCATGAAGCGGCGACCGCCCTTCGCCACGCGCATACCTGAATAGCCGTCGATGTAGCCCCGCTGCGCGACCTTGGCCAAAGCCGCCTCGCGCGCCTCCTGCACCACAGGCTCGGCCGAGAGACGGGAAGGCAACTGCGCGAATTCCTCGAAACTCATCTCGAAATTCTGCAAGGCATAAAGATTGCCGTAGAAGAAGATGGGATCGTCTTCTGTGCCATGCGCGACGATGGCGAATGGTGCATGCCACATGGCATTCCGCAATTCATCGTCCCTCTGCGGCATCTCCGTCAGCAGCGGCTTGCCGGTCAAGCGCTGATAACTTTCCGCGATCAGCCGCAAGCGCGCATCAGATGGGGGTGAGCTTGGCATATTCGAGCGCCAACCATTTGCTGCCTGCACGTTTGAAATTGACCTGCACGCGGCCTTCGTTGCCACTGCCTTCGGTATCCGTCACCGTGCCCTCGCCGAATTTCTGGTGGAACACCTGCTGACCGATGCGCCAGGCGGACTTGGGCGAAGGCGGCGCGGGCGGCATGCTGGGCGTATTGCCGAATGCCGAGACATAGCTCTGCGTCTCGCGCCGCCCGTTGTCGAAGGTCTTGCGCGCGGTGAAACGCGGTGTGATCCAGTGCAGCAGTTCTTCCGGCAGCTCGCGCAGGAAACTCGATACCAGACCGTAGTGCGTCTGTCCGTGCAGCATGCGGCTCTGCGCGAAGGTGAGATACAGGCGACGGCGCGCACGCGTGATGGCGACGTACATCAGGCGGCGCTCCTCATCCAGATCGCCGTTGTCTATGCTGTTCTGGTGCGGGAACAGGCCCTCTTCCAAGCCGGTGATGAACACGGTGTGGAACTCCAGCCCCTTGGCGGCATGCACCGTCATCAGATGCAGCGCGTCCTCGCTGTCGCCCGCCTGATGCTCGCCCGATTCCAGCGTGGCATGGGAGAGGAAGGCCGTGAGACTGTCGTCCTCGTTCTCATGCACGAACAGCGCGGCCGAGCTGATCAGTTCGTTCAGGTTCTCCAGCCGCTCCTGCGCCTCACGCTTCTTAGCACCGGTCTCGTTCTGGTAATGCGCCACCAGTCCGCTGTGTTCCAGCACATGCTCCATGATTTCCGGCAGGGGCAGGCCCTTGGTCGCACTGCGCAGCGATTCGATGATGCCGACGAAGGCCGTCACCTTGCCGCCCGCGCGCGCCGCCGCATCCCACAAAGTGGTGTTGTATTGTCTGGCCGCTTCCTGCAATTGCTCGATGCTGCGCGCGCCGATGCCGCGCGTGGGAAAGTTTATGATGCGCAGCAGCGCGTTGTCGTCGTCGGTGTTCTCCATCAGGCGCAGATAGGCCAACGCGTGCTTGATCTCCTGCCGCTCGAAGAAGCGCAGACCGCCGTACACGCGATACGACAATCCCGCCGACACCAGCGCATGTTCCAGCACACGCGATTGCGCGTTGGAGCGGTACAGCAAAGCCACCTCGGTGAGGTGCACACCTTCGCGGTGGAGTTGCTTGATCTCCTCCACGATGAACGCGGCCTCGTCGACATCGGTGCCCGCCTCGTACACGCGGATCTGCTCGCCCTTGTCGGCATCGGTCCACAGGTTCTTGCCCAGACGTTCTCGGTTGTTGGCGATCAGCGCGTTGGCCGCATCGAGGATGTTGCCGTGCGAGCGGTAGTTCTGCTCCAGCTTAATGACCGATTCCACATGGAAGTCGCGCAGCAGCTCCTGCATGTTGCCCACGTTGGCGCCGCGGAAGGCGTAGATGGACTGGTCGTCGTCACCCACCGCGAACAAGGCATTGCTCTGACCCGCCAGCAACTTCAACCAGCGATACTGCAGCGGATTGGTGTCCTGGAACTCATCCACTAGGATGTGTTTGAAACGATCCTGATAGTGTTCGCGCAGTGCCTGATTGCGCGCCAGCAACTCATAACAGCGCAGCAGCAATTCGGAGAAATCCACCACGCCTTCGCGCTGGCATTGCGCGTCGTATTCGGCGAACACCTCCACCTTGCGCCGCGTGTAGGGATCATAGGCATCCACCTCGTGCGCGCGCAGGCCCTGCTCCTTGCTGCCGCTGATGAAGTGCTGCATCTCGCGCGGCGGATATTTCTCGTCGTCCACGTTCATCGCCTTCATCAGGCGCTTGATGGCTGAGAGCTGGTCGCCGGAATCGAGGATCTGAAAGGTCTGCGGCAGGTTTGCTTCGCGGTGGTGTGCACGCAGCATGCGGTTACACAGGCCGTGGAAAGTACCGATCCACATGCCGCGCGTGTTGATCGGCAGCATCGCGGACAGACGCGTCACCATTTCCTTGGCGGCTTTGTTGGTGAACGTCACCGCCAGCACGCCGGAAGGCGAGACCTGCCCAGTGCTGATGAGGTAGGCGATACGCGTGGTCAACACGCGCGTCTTGCCGCTGCCGGCGCCTGCGAGAATCAGTGCAGACCGTGCAGGGAGCTCGACGGCGGCACGTTGTTCTGGATTGAGACCGGAAAGCAGAGAAGAATTCATCGCCGGATTATCCCACAGGCAGGCGTGCCTTTCCCCCAAACAAAACGGGGAAGCATCTCTGCTTCCCCGCCTGTGTGACGCTTAGTATCGTGCTGCGGATTACTTGTTCTTCTTCGCGATCATCTCGTGCATGATCGGCGACAGGATGATCTCCATCGCATGGCTCATCTTGCCGCCGGGCACCACCATGGTGTTGGCACGGGACATGAAGGAGTTCGGGATCATGGACAGGTAGTACGGGAAGTCCACACCTTTCGGATTGCGGAAGCGGATCACGACGAAGCTTTCGTCCGGTGTCGGGATGTCGCGCGCGATGAAAGGATTGGAAGTGTCCACGGTCGCCACACGCTGGAAGTTGATGTCAGTGTGGGTAAACTGCGGAGTGATGTATTTGATGTAGTCCGGCATGCGACGCATGATGGTGTCCACGGTCGCTTCGGCGGAATAGCCGCGCTCTGCCTTGTCGCGGTGGATCTTCTGGATCCACTCGAGGTTGACCACCGGCACCACGCCGATGCCGAGGTCGACGTACTTGCTGACGTCGACGCCCTTGGCTTCATCCTTGACCATACCGTGCAGACCTTCGTAGAACAGCAGGTCAGAACCGGCTTCGATGTCTTCCCAAGGTGTGAACACGCCAGGTGTCAGATCGGTCAGGCCGAAGTGCTTGTTGTGCTCGACGGCCTCCGGTTCGCTGTGCACGTAGTAGCGACGTTTGCACATACCGGTTTCGCCGTACTGCTTGAACATCTCTTCGATCTTGGCGAAGTGGTTGGCTTCTGGGCCGAAGTGGCTGAAGCTGTGGTTGCCCGCCTTGGTCGCTTCGGCAGCCGCAGCGCGGAAGGCCATGCGATCCAGGCTGTGCAGGCTGTCGCCTTCAATCACGGCTGCCTTGATGGTTTCACGGCGGAAGATGTTCTCGAACGCGCGTTTGACAGTGGTTGTGCCTGCGCCGGACGAACCGGTTACGGCGATGACGGGGTGCTTGACGGACATAGGTTCTCTCTCCTGAAAACGATATGGATAAAATTTTTTGGAAGCGGATTCTACCTTGTTTCTCTTCAGGTAGCGAGGTGCGGGCGGCGGGCCTGCGATGCCGCTATAATGCCGAACCTGTAATTTTCAGCCATCCAATCCCCCGACCATGCAACAGCACTATTCACCCAAAGACATCGAAGCCGCCGCCCAGCAACAGTGGGAGGCCAGTCAGGCTTTCAAGGCCGACGAACACAGCAGCAAGCCCAAATACTATTGCCTGTCCATGTTCCCTTACCCCTCGGGCAAGCTGCACATGGGCCACGTACGCAACTACACCATCGGTGACGTACTGAGCCGTTACCACCAGATGAAGGGCTACAACGTGATGCAGCCCATGGGCTGGGACGCCTTCGGCCTGCCCGCCGAGAACGCCGCCATGGCCAACAACGTGCCACCGGCCGCCTGGACCTATTCCAATATCGACTACATGAAGCAGCAGCTCAAGTCACTGGGACTGGGCGTGGACTGGTCGCGCGAAGTGACCACTTGCAAGCCTGATTACTACCGTTGGGAACAATGGTTGTTCACACGCCTGTTCAAAAAGGGCGTCATATATAAGAAGACCTCGACGGTGAACTGGGACCCGATCGACAACACCGTGCTGGCCAATGAACAGGTGATCGACGGCCGCGGCTGGCGTTCCGGCGCGTTGGTGGAGAAACGCGACATCCCCATGTATTTCTTCCGCATCACCCAGTACGCCGATCAACTACTGGGCGACCTCGACCAACTGGACGGCTGGCCGGAGCAGGTGAAGACCATGCAGGCCAACTGGATCGGCAAGAGCTATGGCGTGCGCTTCGCCTTCCCTTACGGCAGCGACGAGAAGCTGTGGGTGTACACCACCCGCGCCGACACCATCATGGGCGTGACTTTCGTCGCCGTGGCAGCAGAGCACCCGTTGGCGACCCAAGCCGCACAGAACAACCCCGCGCTCGCCGCCTTCATCGAGGAATGCAAACACGGCAGCGTGGCCGAGGCCGACATCGCCACCATGGAAAAAAAGGGCATGGACACCGGCCTCAAGGTCACGCACCCGCTGACCGGCGAGCAAGTGCCGGTATGGGTCGGCAACTATGTGCTGATGGGCTATGGCGAAGGTGCCGTGATGGCCGTGCCGGCACATGACGAGCGCGATTTCGGGTTTGCGAAGAAATACGACCTGCCGATCAAGCAATCCATCCAGGTCGCTGGCGAGACTTTCACTACCGATGCTTGGGCTGAGTGGTACGGCGACAAGGATAAAGGCGTGTGCATCAATTCCGGCAAGTACGATGGCCTCGGCCATGAAGCTGCCGTAGACGCCATCGCTGCCGATCTCGCTACCAAAGGACTGGGCGAGAAGAAGACGCAGTTCCGCCTGCGCGACTGGGGCATCTCGCGCCAGCGTTACTGGGGCTGCCCGATCCCCATCATCCATTGCCCGAGCTGCGGCGACGTGGCCGTGCCGGACGAGCAGTTGCCGGTGAAGCTGCCCGAAGACGTGGTGCCGGACGGTGCCGGTTCCCCGCTGGCCAAGATGCCGGAGTTCTACGAATGCACTTGCCCGCAGTGCGGCGGCGCAGCCAAGCGCGAGACTGACACCATGGATACCTTCGCGGAGTCGAGCTGGTACTACGCGCGCTATGCCAGCCCGCAATGCGACACCGCCATGGTGGACAAGGCCGCCGCCGAAAAATGGCTGCCTGTGGACCAATACATCGGCGGAATCGAACACGCCATCCTGCACCTGCTCTACGCGCGCTTCTTCCACAAGCTGATGCGCGACGAGGGGCTGGTGCAGGGCGACGAGCCGTTCAAGAATCTTCTGACGCAAGGCATGGTGGTCGCGCCGACTTTCTACCGTGAACTGGATGGCGGCAAGAAGCTGTGGATCAACCCCGCCGAGGTGGACGTGGAAGTCGATGCCAAGGCACGCCCCATCGGCGCGAAGCTCAAGGCCGACGGCCAGCCGGTGATCATCGGCGGTACCGAGAAAATGTCGAAGTCGAAGAACAACGGCGTCGATCCGCAAGCCATCATCGATGCCTATGGTGCGGACACTGCGCGTCTGTTCATGATGTTCGCTGCACCGCCTGACCAGCAGCTGGAGTGGTCGGATAGCGGCGTGGAAGGCTCGTTCCGTTTCTTGCGCAGAGTCTGGAATTTCGGTGCGCGACTGAAGGAAGGCGGGGGTCCGGAAATTGCAGGTCACTTGGCGGGTGTGACACGCTTCGAGATTCATTCAGTCTTGAAACAAGCCAGTTATGACATGGACAAGCATCAGTTCAATACCGTTGCTTCCGCAGCCATGAAGATACTGAATGCTTTGGACCGTTTGGCTGGCGTCGACAACGAAGTGGCCAAGGAAGGGATGTCTATCCTTCTTCGCTTGCTTGCACCGATGGCACCCCACATCTCGCAAACTTTGTGGAAGGAACTCGATTTTGGCGACAACATTCTGAGCGCGCCTTGGCCGGAAGTGGACGAATCCGCGCTGGTGCAGGACGAGATCGAGCTGATGATCCAGGTGAACGGCAAACTGCGCGGCAAACTGTTGGTCGCCAAGGATGCGGACAAGGCCAGTATCGAGCAGCTCGCTTTGGCGCATGAGGCGGTGCAGCGCCATCTCGAAGGCGCTAGCGCGAAGAAGGTCATCGTGGTGCCGGGTCGTTTGGTCAACGTTGTGGCTTGAGCATGAAGATCCTGCGCAACGTCCTGATGTCCCTCTCGCTGCTGACGCTGGCCGCGTGCGGCTTCCACCTGCGCGGCAGCGATCTGCAGGATGTGCGTTTCGGTTTCAGATCGATCTATCTCAAGACGCAGGGTGAGACGCCTTTTGTCGCCGAGCTGCGCCGCACCTTGACCAAAAACAAGATGGAACCGGTCGCCACGACAGCTCAAGCCGAGCTGGTACTGGAGATCGTTTCGGAGAAGACCACCAAACAGATCCTGTCGCTGTCGGGCAGTGGCCGTGTGCGCGAATATCAGTTGGGCTATCGCGTATCGTTGCGCGCCTATGACCAGCAACGCGTCGAATGGCTGCCGCAGGACGATGTGCAATTGACCCGAGTACTGACCTATGACGACGCGGTGATCCTGGCCAAGGAGCAGGAAGAGGCACAGTTGTACAAGGACATGCGCGCCGATGCCGTGGCTCAGACCGTGCGCCGCCTGATGCGAGCCAATCCGCAACAGGAATAGGCATGAACATCTCCAGCGAAGACTTGCCGCGTCATCTGGCCAAGGGACTGGGTTCGCTGTATGTCATCCACGGCGAGGCATTGCTGCTCGCCATCGAGGCGGCCGATGCCATCCGCGCCGCCGCGCGCAGTGCGGGCTATGATGAGCGCGAGGTATTAATCGCGGAGCAGGGTTTCAAGTGGGCCACACTGCGCAATAGCGCACAGAGCATGTCGCTGTTCTCGTCGCGCAAGGTGATCGACTTGCGCATCCCGTCCGGCAAACCAGGCGTGGAAGGTGCGCAGGCCTTGCAGGAGCACTGCGAGAACCTGAACGCCGACACCCTGACGCTGATCTCGCTACCCAAACTGGACGGCACAGCGATGAAGAGCAAATGGTTCACCGCACTGGCGCAGCATGCCACCGTGATCAGCGCGGATGAG
>JAHJQE010000097.1 GCA_018819205.1 Gammaproteobacteria bacterium | reverse complement strand
CGTTCTCCAGCGTCAGGTCCAGCAACCAGGCAGGGGGCAAAATTCCTTGGGGGTCTTTCTCAAACGACACCCCGGCATCGGTCGTCCAACCCATGACGGGGCGCACCACCATCAGATCGCCCAGATTGCTTCCCTCTGCTACATGCACCTGGGTAGCAACCGGCTCATCACTCCGCCAGCCGTAATTCTTGAAATAGTTGGCCACGCTACCGATGGCGTCCGCCGGCTCATGCAGGATGTCAGTATGACCGTTGCCGTTGTAGTCCAAGGCGTACTTGCGGTAATTGCTGGGCATGAATTGCGGAATACCCAGCGCTCCGGCGTAGGAAGAGTTGACAGACAATAAATTGAAATCCTGCTCACTTGCCAGCAACAAGTACTGCTCCAGCTCCGAACGGAAATAAGGCGCACGGCTGGGATAATCGAATGCCAGCGTGGTCAGGGCATCCAGTGTGCGGAATCGTCCTGTCTGCTTGCCATACATGGTCTCCACGCCGATGATGGCGACGATATATTCGGCTGGCACACCGAACTGTCGTTGCGCGCGATTCAGGTATGTTTCATTCTTCTTCCAGAACTTGAGACCGTCCTTGATGCGCTGCGGATTGACGAAATTGGCCCGGTACTCCGCCCAAGGTTTCAGAGTGGCGGGTTTCTCTATCGCCTCGATCACATCGGGACGTTGCTCGGCGCGACGGAACACGCGCTCCAGATCGGCACGCTTGAAATGATGGCGCTCTACCATCTCATCGATGAATTGGGGAATACCGGGCAGATTGGCCGCGAAGACAGGCTGGCTCGACAACAACAGGAAAAACAGGCTGATTAATCTCATGGCCGAGCATTTTACTCGACAGCTCTCCCCCCTACTGTTAAATTTCCCCCATTCTTAATCACGACAAATCCACATCGAAACCATGGAAAAAACCACCCAACATCATCCGCTACTCATCCTCGGCTCCGGTCCTGCCGGCTACACCGCAGCAGTGTATGCCGCACGCGCCAACCTGAACCCGGTGCTGATCACCGGCATGGCGCAAGGCGGACAACTGATGACCACCACCGAAGTGGATAACTGGCCCGCCGACCCGAACGGTGTGCAAGGACCCGAACTGATGCAGCGTTTCCAACAACATGCAGAGCGTTTCAACACGCAGATCATCTTCGACCACATCCATACCGCTCAGCTGCAACAGAAACCGTTCACCCTGACCGGCGATGCCGGCACCTACACCTGCGACGCACTGATCATCTGCACCGGCGCATCGGCGCAGTATCTTGGACTACCCTCTGAAGAAGCGTTCATGGGCAAAGGCGTGTCCGGCTGCGCGACCTGCGATGGATTCTTCTATCGCAACAAGCCGGTGGCGGTGGTCGGAGGCGGCAACACCGCTGTCGAAGAAGCGCTGTATCTGGCCAACATCGCCAGCCATGTCACGCTGATCCACCGCCGCGACAGTTTCCGCGCCGAGCGCATCATGATCGACCATTTGATGGATAAAGTGAAAGAAGGCAAGATCACGCTGCAACTGCATCAGGTACTGGATGAGGTGCTGGGCGACGACAGCGGCGTCACCGGCGCGCGCCTGAAGAACGTGCAAGATAACAGCACGCAGGACATCACGGTGGATGGTGTGTTCATCGCCATCGGCCACAAGCCCAACACCGACCTGTTCGCGGGACAACTGGAGATGGACAACGGTTACATCATCACGCGCGGCGGCAACAAGGGCAATGCCACGGCCACCAGCATCGACGGCGTATTCGCCGCCGGTGACGTGCAGGACCAGATCTACCGTCAGGCATGCACCAGTGCCGCGACCGGCTGCATGGCCGCACTGGATGCGGACAAATACCTGCAAGCTATAGGTTGATGGAAGACCGGCCGGAACAGGATGCTGACTTGTTCCGGCAACTGCTGGGCGACGTGACACCACTCAAGCCAAACGACCGTCGCCCTCCTGCTCCCGCCCCGCACAAGCCACATCGTCACTACCCTGCCCCAGCAATCGAGATAGCCGACTCACTTTCCGACCATGGCGCAGGAGAAACCGCACCGTCTGAATACCTAAGCAACGGACTGAACCGCATGACGCTGCGCAAACTGCGCCGCGGAGAATGGCGCGTGCAGGACGAACTCGACTTGCATGGTCTGAACAGCGATGAAGCACGCAGATTGCTCACCGCCTTCCTGCATCAGGCAACGCAGCACGGTTTGCGCTGCGTGAACGTGATTCACGGCAAAGGCTGGCATAGTGAAAAAGGAGAAGGTCTGCTGAAACGCCTTGCCCGGCACTGGCTGACCCAGCACCCGCTGGTGCTGGCGTTCTGCGATGCGCCCATGAATGCGGGAGGCAGCGGTGCTGTCTGGGTGTTGCTTAAAACAGCTGGCCGTGAAAGCGGAAGTTGTTCTTACCCGCCAGCTTGACCTCGTACATCGCGGCATCGGCGAATTTTTTCAAGGCGTCAATATCATCAGCATCATCAGGATAGATGCTGATACCGATACTCGTGCCGATGTTCACTGCATGCCCCTCTACCTCAAATGGCATGCTGGTCGAATCGATAATCTTCTTGGCCACCTGTGCCGCATCTTCTGACTTACCGATGGCAGACATCACTATGACGAATTCATCTCCCCCCAGGCGCGAGACCATGTCCGTCTCCCTGATGCAGCTCTTCAGACGGCTCGACACTTCCCGCAACAGCATGTCACCCGCATGGTGGCCCAACGTATCATTCACGCCCTTGAATCCGTCAAGATCGAGGAACAACAAGGCCATCTTGTTGCGGTTGCGCTTGGCGGTCAGCATCGACTGCTCTATGTGCTGATTCAGCAAGGTACGGTTCGGCAGATTGGTCAAGGCATCGAAATGTGCCAGCTGCTGGATACGCTCAAAGGAGGCTCGTCGCTCAGTGATATCGGCGAACAATGCGATGTAGTTCGTGACTTGCCCCTGTTCGTTCCTGACCACGGCGATGGAGAGCCACTTCGGATAGATCTCTCCGCTCTTGCGCCTATCCATGACCTCGCCCTGCCAGTTCCCGGTACTAAGCAAGGTGTCCCACATTTCTTTATAGAACTCCGGCCCCTGCTCTCCTGATTTCAGGATACGCGGGTTCTGTCCGATCACTTCTTCCGGGGCATAACCGGTGATCTGAGTGAAGGCCTTGTTGACCTGCATGATGTTGTTGTCCACATCCGTGATCACGATCGCTTCAGCGCTGTTCACGAACACCTCGGCTGCAAGTCGCAATTGCTCCTGGCCTTGCTTGACCTGTTCAACGCTCGACTGCAAGCTGGTCGCCAGTGCATTGAAGGCGTTCGCCATTTTTCCTATCTCATCGCGAGAGCGGATGTAGACACGCCGCGACAGATCCCCGTCCTCCTGCATGGAAGTCATGACCTCCTGCAATCTGTGTAGCGGATCAGTGAAGGAACGGATGAGCACATCGATCATGAAGAACAACACGATCTGCAACAGCACTTGCCCTATCCATAACCAGACATTGATGGAACGGATCAGCGTGAACTCTTCAGTCAGATCCAGCACGATGCTGGCAGCACCGTTCACTGTGCCTTCCGGCACATGGTGGCAACTCAGACAATCCGTTCCTCTGAAGTTGTGACTCGCGATGAAAGGAAAGACCGCACGCAGGGACTGCTTCTCGGCATCACGCCGCTCGAAGTAAGGCTTGCCGGTCTGCAATACGCGATGATCGATGTCGTCCTGTGGTTGTTCCTCAGGGAGGCCGGGCCCGAACTGACGATCGACCAATTCGGAGCGGATGATGCGCAATTCGCGTATCCCGCGAGACTTGCTCATCTTGTCGATGAACAGCATACGGTTCGCCGGATCGGATATCCGACCGGTCAGCATCAACATGTTCATGCCGTTGATGATGCCGTCGGCCGTCTCTTCGGCACGCACTTGAGCAGACTGCAGGATCTTGGCTTCGAAGCTGGCCATCAACCAGCGCTGGGTGAATACGAGGATGATGAGCAATCCGACCTGGATCAACAGGGAAAGCTTGAGCCGCATGCTCAAGCCATACCACCAGTTCCGGATCATGGACATCCTCTCAAGTCCGTCAGCCCCCCGCCCGGACGATCAGATCGCAGACTCGTTGGTCTCGCCGGTACGGATGCGAATGACTTGCTCGACCGGAGTGATGAATATCTTGCCATCGCCGATCTTGCCGGTGTGTGCCGCCTTGACGATGGCATCGACTGCCGTTTCCAGCATGGCTGCCGTCACCACGATCTCGACCTTGATCTTGGGCAGGAAATCGACCACGTACTCTGCGCCACGATACAGCTCGGTATGCCCCTTCTGACGACCGAATCCCTTGACTTCGGTCACTGTCAGCCCGCTGACACCCAACTCATTGAGTGATTCACGCACTTCGTCGAGTTTGAATGGCTTGATGATGGCTTCGATCTTCTTCATGTCTGGCTCCCCTTGGCTATATCGGCGATTATGTGGTGACTTTTGGCAAGTATAGCCCAACAGCAATCAAGCGAACACGCATTAACCCTTCCCTGCCAGACAATCAGGGCTATTGCATTCGCCGTATAGCGTCAGGGCATGATCACTCAGTTTATAACCCAGCGATGCAGCAATTTCGCGCTGCCGTTCTTCGATGACCTTGTCGTAGAACTCCTCCACCCGGCCACATCGTATGCATACGATATGGTCGTGATGTGGGCCACGTTCCAACTCATAAACCGTTTGACCACTGTCGAAGTGATGGCGTGTGATCAAGCCGGCCGCTTCGAATTGGGCCAGTGCCCGATACACGGTCGCCAGTCCGATCACCTCACCACCTTCTGCCAATAGGCGGTAGATAGTCTCTGCAGTCATGTGCCGTTCTGTCGCATTCTCCAGCAGAGTCAATATCTTGAGTCGCGGTGTCGTCACTTTCAGCCCGGCATTTCTCAATTCGTCGCTATCCATATTCACTCCTTGATGCTGGATGTTCGTTATTCCAGCTTGACATTAGTCTAGCAAATAACACTTGCGCATGATAATCATTCTCATCTATATTGAGAATCGTTATCGTTTGCAACTGAAAAACAGTTCACTGAGTCAACAAGGAGTACACATGAATATCCGCAACAAATGTCGATTCACTTGTTTGATGCTACTACTACCACTTTTCTCATACGCAGCAGAGACTTCACTGGAACAGCGACTAGAGAGGCTGGAAACCGAACTTGCGACAAAAACGTCCGTGCCAAACGACAATTACCAGAGCACCCGTTTCGGCAGTTATGGTGAACTGCATTTGAATAAACTGCAGAACCGGTATGCCAGCAACAAGGATGAACTGGATCTGCATCGTTTCGTCCTGTTCATGTCACATGATTTCGACGCGCAGACGCGGTTCTTTTCCGAACTGGAAGTCGAGCATAGCAACACTGAAAAATCGGGCGTCGTTGCACTCGAACAGGCATTTATCGAATGCGTTGCAAGTGATGAGTTGACTTTAAAGGCTGGGGTGATGGTCATGCCTATCGGCATTATCAGCGAAACACATGAGCCACCTACCTTCTATGGCGTGGAACGCAATCCGGTAGAAACCAACATCATCCCCACCACCTGGAGTGAAGGTGGCGTCGCGCTATCTGTTCATCTGCAGCATGCGTTCAACTTCGAAGCAGCCATCACCAGCGGCCTGTCCGTAAGCGCCGGCACAAACTATGCGGTACGCGCTGGTCGTCAGAATGTTTCGCAGGCGGTGGCAACTGATGCTGCATATACCGGCCGACTAAAATGGACGGGCATGCCAGGTCTGGAACTGGCCGCAGTGCTGCATCACCAATCCGATATCACGCAGAGTACCGATGCCACAGCTGGCGGCGCGACGCTGTACGAAACACACGCGGTGATCTCGCGCGGTGCTTTCGGGTTGCGAGCGCTGTATGCGAGCTGGAAGCTGGAGGGAGTCGGGCCTGCATCGCTTGGCGCTGACAGACAGAACGGCTGGTATGCGGAACCGTCATGGCGGCTTTCGGAGCGTTGGGGCATGTTCGCTCGTTACAGCATCTGGGACAACCTGGCTGGAGACAACAACGACAGTAGGCTCCGTCAGACCAATCTGGGCATGAACTTCTGGCCACATCCGGATGTAGTACTGAAGGTTGATTACCAGAACCAGTCCTCCCCCGGCGGACAAAACGAATATGACGGATTCAACCTCGGTCTGGGATACCAGTTCTGATATGACCTGGTTAAGGTTGCTCATACTGTTCGGCCTCGCTCTCCCGGCTTGCGCCAGCGAGCCCGTTGCAGAGATCGAAACCTTTCTGAATGACGCTTTCAGGCAAACTCCCGAAGTGCATGACCTCTGGCTCACCGGCGATTTGCGAACTGGCGTGCGAGACATCCTGCGCCACGACTATCCGCTTGCACGGGTCAAGTACTGGCAAAGTGGGCAGCGCACCGCCTGGGTACTGGACGAGATCGGCAAGGAAAGACCCATTACGGTCGGTATCGTGATCGAGCGGGACAGGATAGAAAAGGTGCGCGTGCTGATCTATCGAGAGAGCCGCGGCTGGGAAGTCAAGAGTTCCGCCTTCACCGCCCAGTTCGATGGTGCCGCTCTTGATGACGGTATGAGGCTGGATCGTTCCATAGACGGCATTTCGGGCGCCACGTTATCAGTACGTGCGCTGCATAAGCTGGCACAACTCGCGCTGCTACTGCACAAAAAGATCATGACGGGAGAACATCCATGAACGCCTGGGGCGTACGTTTAAGTTCCTCCGCACGCAATACGGTATTGCTATGCAGTCTGCTGGTGATAGCGAGCGGAGCGGCCTGGATGATACTGGGGGGGATGGTCGACACCCAGAACTATGCCGACCCGCTGCATACCATACGTCACCGTATGCTGGTGCTGCACGGAGTCGCTGCGTATGTTCTGGTGTGGATGGCTGGCAGGCTGTCCAGCCTGCATCAACAGGGAAACTGGCGTGCCCACAGGAACCGCAGGAACGGTGCGTTACTGACAGCAGTACTGGCACTACTGGCTGTAAGCGGCCTCTGTTTATATTACCCACCACATGAAGACTGGCGCGAGGCCATCAGCCAACTGCACCAAGGTCTGGGGATCGCCTTGGCACTGCTGCTGCCCTTGCACCTGCTTGCCGCCAGAGCACTGCGCAGGGTCAGAACCCGTCCTGATAGCGCACGGTGATGGGGTAGCGCCAATCCTTGCCGAAACTGCGGTCAGTTATGCGGATACCAACCGGTGCCTGGCGCCGTTTGTATTCGGCGATGCGGATCAATCTCACCACGCGACGCACATCTTCCTCGGCATAGCCCAGCGCCACGATCTGCACGATGGACATGTTGCGTTCCACATAGCAGGACATGATGGCATCCAGCACATCGTAAGGCGGCAGGCTGTCCTGATCGGTCTGATCCGGCCGCAACTCGGCACTGGGCGGGCGGGTGATGATGCGTTCAGGAATGGTACGGCTCTGCTCATTGCGCCATCTGGACAAACGATAGACCCAGGTCTTGCTCACATCCTTGAGCACGGCGAAACCGCCCGCCATGTCTCCATACAAGGTCGCATAGCCCACCGTCATCTCCGACTTGTTGCCGGTGGTCAACACCAGCGATCCCGTTTTGTTGGACAGCGCCATCAGCAGCGTGCCACGGATGCGGGCCTGCAGATTTTCCTCGGTGGTATCCACCGGCAGCCCCTTGAACAGCGGAGCCAATGTATCCTGCAAGGCATCAAAGGTCGGCACGATATCCAGTTCTTCGTATGGCACACCGAGCAGCTTCACCATCTCGCGCGAGTCATCAATGCTGATCTGCGCCGTGTAAGGCGATGGCATCATCACCGCACGCACCTTGTCCGCACCCAGCGCATCCACCGCCACCGCCAGCGTCAGCGCCGAATCGATCCCGCCGGACAGACCCAGCAACACGCCGGGAAAGCGATTCTTGGTGATGTAGTCGCGTACGCCGAGGCACAGTGCCTGATAGATACTGGCTTCTTCGCGCAGCACCTCGACCTGCTCGCCCGTAAGAGGCACTCCATCCTGCAGTTCGACCATACCGAGTCGCTCTTCGAATGAAGAGAACTGATGGGTGATATCGCCCGCGCCGTCCATCACGAACGAAGCGCCATCGAACACCAGTTCATCCTGCCCGCCGACCAGATTGGCATAGATCACTGGCATGCCGGTAGCGGCGATACGATCACGCACAACGTCGTGACGAGAGTCGACCTTGGAGATGTGATAAGGCGAAGCATTCAGCACCAGCAATACTTGCGCGCCAGCATCACGGGCACGCTGTGCCGCGCGGGACTCCCACACATCTGCGCAGATATTGATCCCGAAATGAATGCCTTCATGCTCAAATACACAAGGCAATGAGCCTTGAGAGAAATAACGCACCTCGTCGAACACGCTATGGTTCGGCAACTCATGCTTGTGATAGGTCGCGACGATATCCCCGTCGCGCAGTACCGAAGCTGCGTTGTAATGCTCTCCGCCATGCTGATGAGGATGCCCCACCACAACCGTGATGCCAGACAACTGCTGCGCCAGCTTGACCAAAGCTTCCTGACAAGCATGATAGAAACCATCACGCAGCAGCAGATCTTCCGGCGGATAGCCGCACAGACTCATCTCCGGCGTGAGCAGCAGGCTGGCACCCTGCGCACTGGCCCGCTGGGCGTACTCGGCGATCTTTGCAGCATTGCCTTCCAGGTCTCCCAGCAAGCAATTGATTTGTGCGATAGCGATCTTCATAGAACCTCTGCTTATTCTCTATCGATATCCGGCAAGGCAACAGGATGGTCCAGCTCAACCTGCTCTATGCTGATAAAGCGCCTGGATATCTTCTCACTGGTGGTACGTACGCTTTGCGCATCTTCATGCGCCTGGCGGATATGGTCGGCCAGTTTCTTCATGCGTTCGTCGAAGCGGCCGAATTCCTTGCCCAGCTTGCCCAGCTCGTCCTTGATGATGTGCACCTGTTTGCGCGTCTCCACATCCTTCATCACCGCGCGCGCGGTATTGAGCACCGCCATCAGCGTGGTTGGCGACACCACCCACACTCGCCTCTGCATGGCATATTCGATCAAGTCTGGATGGTGCGCATGGATCTCGGCGAACACCGCTTCGGCCGGAATGAACATCACCGCCCCGTCCGAAGTAACGTCAGGGATGATGTATTTGCTGGCGATGTCGTCGACGTGCTTCTTCAGGTCGGCCTTGAACTGCTTCTCCGCGCCCGTTTCGCCATCCAGCATGCGGCGATAGTTCTCCAGCGGGAACTTGGAATCCACCGCCACCATGCCGGTCGGTTCCGGCAGCTTGAGTACGCAATCGGCGCGCGTGCCGTTGGGCAAGGTGTACTGCATCTCGTAGGCGTTGGACGGCATGATGTTACGCACCAGCCCTTCCAGTTGCACCTCGCCGAACGCACCGCGTGAACGCTTGTCGCCCAGCAGCTCCTGCAGGCTGACGACGTTGGTGGTGAGCCCGTCGATCTTCTTCTGCGCTTCGTCTATGGTCGCCAGGCGCGCCATCACACTGACGAAAGTCTCGTTGGTCTTCTTGAAACCTTCATCCAGACGCTCGTTCACCTTACCGCCGATCTGCTCCAGACGCCCGTCCACGGTCTTGCTCAGGGTGTCGATGCTGTTACGCAGGTGTTGGGAGGCATTATTGAAAGAATCCTGGATCAGCTTCTGGTCGGCCCGTCCCTGCTCCGCCATCCTCTCCAACATCTGGGCCAGCATCTCAGTGCGCAACGCGGCTATGGCATCGCGTGTGGCGCGCAACTCTTCGCCCACAGCCGTGCGCAGCCTTTCCGACTCCGCAGCCTGCGCGGCGATCAGGCGGTCGCCCTGTTTGTTCAAGCCGTCGTGCAGGTCGGTCAGCATGGCGCGGTGCTGCTGCTCAAGTATCCGTGCGATGCGGGCAGGCTGTTTGAACTGCAGCGCCAGCAAGGCGAGCAGTATGACAACAGCGATCACAGACAGTATTTCCAGCATGGTCAGGGAGGTGAAATTGAAGTCGGCAGTATAAACGATAGCTGTATCAGCGTGAGCCCACGGCTGGCAGCGAATCACGCCTCGGCAGCATAGATCCGTAATAGTCCATTGAAAAAACAAAGGGGCGCCGAAGCGCCCCTTTGTTTTCTGCTGGCCGGGAATCCACCGACCAAAGCTATGCTACGAAGATGCCTTGGTAGAACGCTTGCGCTCGTGCTCTTTCAGGTAACGCTTGCGGATACGGATGGACTTGGGGGTCAGCTCGACCAGTTCGTCGTCATCGATGAATTCGACCGCCGATTCCAGCGTCATCTTCAAAGCCGTCGTCAAACGCACAGCCTCGTCGGTACCGGAAGCACGCACGTTGGTCAGTTGCTTGCCCTTGATCGGGTTGACGATCAGGTCGTTGTCGCGCGAGTGGATACCGATGACCATGCCTTCATACAGCTTGTCGCCGGGCACGACGAACATACGACCGCGGTCTTCCAGCTTCCACAGCGCATAGGCGACCGCTTCGCCGTCCTCAGCCGAGATCAGCACGCCGTTGTGGCGTCCCGGCAGGTCGGCCTTGACGGGACCGTAGTCGTCGAACACGTGACTCATCAGGCCCGAACCGCGCGTCATGGTCATGAAGTCGGACTGGAAACCAATCAGGCCGCGAGCCGGGATGTGGTATTCCAGACGGGTACGGCCGTGACCGTCGGATTCCATGTTGGTCAGCTCGCCGCGGCGGCGACCGATCTCTTCCATGATGCCGCCCTGGTGTGCATCTTCCAGATCGATGGTCAGGTTCTCATACGGCTCGCACTTCTCACCGTTGATCTCCTTGTAGACCACGCGCGGCTTGGCCACGGCCATCTCGAAACCTTCGCGGCGCATGTTCTCCAGCAGGATGGTCAGGTGCAATTCGCCGCGTCCGGAAACACGGAACACGTCTGCGTCTTCAGTGTCTTCCACGCGCAAGGCAACGTTGGTCAGCAACTCTTTGGTTAAACGGTCGCGGATCTGACGGGAAGTCACGAACTTGCCTTCCTGACCGGCCAATGGCGATGTGTTCACCATGAAGTCCATGTTCAGCGTCGGCTCGTCCACGCCCATCACCGGCAGACCGACCGGATTTTCCTTGTCACAAACCGTGACGCCGATACCGATGTCATCCAGACCGGAGATGATGATGATGTCGCCTGCCTCGGCGCTCTCCACCGGCACACGATCCAGGCCCTGGAAACCCAGCACCTGGTTGATACGACCGGATCCGACCTGCTCTTCGTGATTCATCACCACCACTTGCTGCCCCGGCTTGATACGACCGTTCAACACGCGACCGACGCCAAGGCGACCGGTAAATGTCGAGTAATCCAGTGCTGCGATCTGGAATTGCAAAGGAGCGTCGGGGTTTCCCGGAGGCGTCGGCACATGCTTGAGCACGAGCTCGAACAGCGGCTTCATGTCGGAAGCAGAACCGCCCTTGGAAGGCGCATCGTTGATGTCCATACATGCCCAGCCGTTCAGACCGGAAGCGTAGATCACGGGAAAGTCGAGTTGTTCTTCAGTCGCACCCAGCTTGTCGAACAGATCGAACGTCTGGTCCAGCACCCAGTCCGGACGCGAACCCGGGCGGTCCACCTTGTTGATCACAACGATGGGCTTCAGACCGAGCGCCAGCGCTTTCTTGGTCACGAAACGCGTCTGCGGCATCGGACCTTCAACGGCATCCACCAGCAGCACCACGCCGTTCACCATGCCCAGCACGCGCTCCACCTCACCGCCGAAGTCGGCGTGTCCCGGTGTGTCAACGATGTTGATGTGGTATTCGCCGTATTTGATGGCAGTGTTCTTGGCCAGAATGGTGATGCCACGTTCCTTTTCCAGGTCATTGCTGTCCATCACGCGCTCATCCACCTTCTGGTTGTCGCGGAACGTGCCGGACTGCTTCAGAAGTTGGTCGACGAGAGTGGTCTTACCGTGGTCAACGTGGGCGATGATGGCGATATTGCGGAGCGCGCGGGACATGTTTTACTACCTGAATGGAATTCAAAGGGGGCGCATTCTAGCACATACGGACTAACTGCCCATGCAATCGCAATCAATAAAAACGGCGCCCTTCTCGCGAAGGGCGCCGTTTATTTGTACCTCAATAACTATCAGTAACGGTAGGAATACAGGAACTGGGCGCTGGTACCACCAAAGTCCACTTTCACACCATTGCCGCCAGTGACAGTATTCGTCGGCACATAGGCGAAAGAAGCATCCACACTTGACGCCTTGCTGAAGGCATAACCGAAACCACCAGAAACGTTAGTTTTGGCAACAGCAGGGAACAGTGGGTTCATATAGGCATCCGGGACTGGATTGTTTGCCATGTTGAGGCCGCCACGAACAGTCAGGGCTGAGCTTAGCTTGTATGCCGCCCCGATCTGGATCACATTCTGGTCATCCCAGTTCTGATACAAAGTGGCATCCAGCACGCTGCCGCTCAAACCAGCCGCCAAGCCGGTTTGCCCAGGATCCGCAGTGAAAACCAGTTGGAAATCTTTCATGACTTTTTTCCAACCTATACGTTTGAAGTCAGCCACTAACAGCAAATCATCGGACGCCTGGAGAGCCATACCTATGCCGTAGGTTTCAGGCCATTGGAAATTCTTGACGGAAATCTTACCTGAAACCGCAATTGGAACAGCGGTATATGTTCCTGCGGCAGTGCCATTCACGCCACCATCCCATGTCTGGTTAAGAATATTGTCATCAATATTCGCATTGAATGTCACAGACGCACCTGAAGCGTCCAGATTACTAATTGCAGTCTTCGAATGATAGGTACCGCCAATAGTCAGCTGAGAGCTGACTTTGTAAGTAAAGCCCAATTTTCCAGCAAAACCATTTCCTTTGGCCTTGCCGGTGAAGTTATTATCGTCCGAGAACGAAAAGTAACCCCAATTGATGGGGGCTGCCGGATTCATCATCGGCATCAATGCAGGTAGAACGGAAGTAACCATCGATCCACCCAATGTGCCTCCGGCTTGTGTGCCGGTCGGGAACATATCCATCATCGAAGCGCCATCCATCGCCATCAATACATCCATACCTGCCCAGACGAAATCCACACTACCACCGAGCGTCAAATCATTGGCCTGATAGGCCACCGGCACAATGAACCGGCCCACCCCGACTTCGGATCGCGTTTTCAAGCCCGAACCGGCCGACATGAAAGTGCTGCCATCGTATTCTGTACCCATACCACCTTGTGAGAACAAACCCACACCGTACGTCATCTGTCCGGACTTGCTCGCCCAGCCCATGGCAGGCATGTAAAAGGCTGTCGCACCTGAATCAGCAGTCATGCTCCCAGCCGATGCCTTGATGGATGGGAACAAACCACCCAGTGCCGCATCAATACGATGCCCCTCTTCCATCAAACCCATGGTCGCCGGATTGTTCATCGAAGCAGCCGTGCCGTTGTCATAAGCCATGGAAGCTCCGCCCATGGCATGGGCTTCCGGACCGTAGCCGGACAGGTTCATGCCGTTGGTGGCATTTGCTTGCTGAGTGGAAAGTGCTGCAAGTGCGAGAATTGCGACTGCCGATCTACTGAAATTCATTTGTTCTCTCCCTGAATGGTATGGACACAAGTGCGACAAATGCAACGAACAGCAACAGCTTATATTTTTGACTGCAAATACTTAGACGAACAGACAGATATCCGTATCGCCGGCAAAACTCATGAAGGTAGCTGCACCGCCATATTCGACGTTGTCGATGAATTCGCTCTTGTCGAATTCGAACAGATCAACGGTCATCTGGCAAGCGATGAACTTCACATCCGCTTCCAGACACAGGTCGCGCAATTCTTCCAGTGAAGCGACGCCGTGCTTGGCCAGCTTCTGTTTCATCATCATGGTCGCCATGCTTTCCATGCCTGGCAGCATCTGCACCATCACCGGCATCGGCACCGGCATCGGCATGGCCGGATTCGCCAACGGGCTGATCTTCACATCAGACAGATCCTTGCGCAGGAGCTGAAGACCATAGAAGGTGAAGAACACTTGCACATCGTAACCCAACGCTGCAGCGGTTGAAGCCAGAATGAAAGGCGGATAAGCCATATCCAGCGTGCCTTTGGTGGCGATGATCGCCATTTTTTTTGCCATGATGCGTACCCCCTGAATGTGAGTTGGTGAAGAGCCTTAGCCCTTTTTCATGTAGAAGACGAATTCGCCGCCGACTTCTTCCTGCGCGACCAGCGCATTGCCTGTCTGCTCAGCGAACGCAGCCATGTCTTTGACGGAACCGGTGTCGGTCGAAATGACTTTGAGGATCTGACCGGAAGCCATATCGACCAATGCTTTTTTGGTCTTGACGATAGGCAAAGGACAGGACAGGCCACGTGCGTTCAGCTCTTTATCGAAATTCATTGTTTCTCTCCTACGCGTTGTTTACAAAATAAGTGCGTCACCGCACAAAACCTGACTTGCATTATAGGAATATTCACTGCATTTGCGTCCATAGCCACGACGGGTAAAACAAATAACCCATAGGTGTTATGGATTATTCACCCGTCTCCGCACTTCCTTGGCAATATGTCTGACACGCTTCAAAAGATCAGATTAAGCATGACCATCAGCACGACGATGAACAGTATCGTCATCACCCCGCCCGCGCGCATGTAATCGACCACGCGATAGCCGCCCGGCCCCATCAGTAACGCATTGACCTGGTGGGTCGGCAGAAAGAAGGAATTGGAGGTTGCCAGCGCCACGGTGAGTGCGAACACGGCCGGGTCGGCACCGGCGCCGATGGCGATGTTCACCGCCAGCGGCACCAGCAATACCGTCGCGCCCACGTTCGACATCACCAGCGTGAAAAAGGTGGCCAGCACGACGATCGCCAGCTGGATCACCCAGATCGGTGTACCACCCAGCACGGACAGGGTCTGCTCGGCGATCCATTTCGCCGTGCCGCTGGTCTCCACGGCCAGTCCCAGCGGGATCAGGCTGGCCAGAAGGAACACCGACTTCCAGCTCACCGCACGATAAGCTTCATCTATGCTTAGCACGCGCAACAACACCATGCCGATCGCCCCCGTCATCAGCGCGATTGAGAGCGTGATATTGGTGAACAGGATCAGCACCAGCGCCAGCATGAAACTGCCTAATGCCGCCTTCACCTTGTGCGGACGCAATTCCTCGCGCGGGAACTCGGTGGTAATGACCACAAAGTCGCGGTCCTTCTGCAGGTGTGCCAGCGTCTCCCAGCCGGTATGCACGACCAACGCGTCGCCCGACTGGAACGGGATGTCGCGCACCCCGTCGCCCTCGCGCAGCGTCTTGCCGCCGCGATGCAGCGCCATCAGCGACACGCCGTATTTCTTGCGCAGCCACAGGTCGCGCGCGCTCTTGCCGATCAGCCCGGAACGCGGCGGAATGACAATCTCGGCGATACCCGACTTCGCTGCCGACAGTTGTTCGGCGAAAGTCTCCAGTTCTTCCCGTAGCTGCAATCCGTTGGCCGATGCGAACTCGCGCAAGCGCTCCGGCGCGCCGAGGATGCCCAGCACGCTGCCCGCCACGATCTCGATGTCGCGCGCCGGGCCAATGCGCAGGTCATCCGTGCTGCGCATGATGGCGATCACCCGCAAACGGTTAGGCTGCTCGATATCGTTGATGACCTGCCCGACCAGTGGGCTGCCCGCCGGCACTACCACTTCGAACGCCGCATAGTCCAGGCCATACAGATTGCGGAAATAATCCATCGCGTTGGCGCCACTGGTCACGCTCGCCTTGTCCCCACCGGGCAAAACATAGCGGCCCGCCAGCACGAAATAGGCGATGCCCGAAGCCAGCAACGCCAGGCCGATCGGCGTGACCGAGAACAGCGACCAGGTCTGCATCTGCTCCTCGGGCGCCAAGCCCTTGTTGGAGGCGAGGATCAGGTCGTTGAGCAGGATCAAGGGGCTGGAGCCAACCATGGTGATGGTGCCGCCGAGGATGGCGCAGAAGCCCATGGGCATCAGCAGGCGTGACATGGGCAGGCCGGTGCGCGCCGAGACGCGGCCGACCACCGGCAGGAACAGGGCCGCAGCACCGACGTTCTGCATGAAGCTGGAAATGAAACCCACGGTGCTGGAGACCGCCGGGATGATGCGCGTCTCGGTCTTGCCGGCCACGCGCAGGATGAATCCGGCGACCTTGTTCATCAGCCCGGTCTTGTCCAGCCCAGCACCGACAATCATCACGGCGATGATAGAGATCACTGCATTACCGGAGAAACCGCGGAACAGCTCGCGCCCGGCCACCAGCGGCTGCGGCAGGCCAATCACATCGCTGAAATGGCTGATCAGGCCGAGCAGCACCATGATGGTGACCGCAGCCACATCCACGCCGACCACCTCGAAAGCGAACAGAAACACGGTGAGCAACAACAGGTCGAGGACGACGGCGATCTCGCGACTGGGTGCGAACAGAAGGGATGCAACCCCGGCCAGAAGAAAGATGAAAGCAGCAACGAAGGTCTTGGTATGGCTGGCTTTGCTGCTCATCTGGCCTCCTTCATAAACTACAACTCAGTTCGTCCTGGGCTCACCGTTCGGCAATCCAACATGGCACTCGGAGAAGATGCGTGCCTTGCAATTGCGGCAGATCTCCGGATCCAGATTGGGATATATCGATCCGACCCAGTTCGACATCACAGGGAAGAAGTTCTCTTCGCCGATGTCTTTCATCGCGCCGGACTTCCTCAAGAAATCCTTCGTCGCTTCTTTGCATGAATAGAAGTAAATCCTGCCGCCCAACTTCTTGCGGCGGCGCGCCTCCTGAGCCAGCATCTCGGCACCGGCCACATCCACAAAGGTCAGACCACGCACGGTCAGCAGCAGCGATCTCTTTTGCGGATCCTCCTCGTCGATCTGATGCAGGCGGTCACGCACATTGTCGACCGCGCCGAAGAACAATGCGCCGTTGATACGCATTATGGACAGCTGCGGACATTGCTGATGATCCTCTGCGCCCACGAAATGGTAGGCACCCTCTTCCGGCGATGGCACGACAGGACGCATGCCCGGTTTGGAGACGCGGTACAGATAGATCGCCAGCGACAGCAGGATACCGAAGAAGATTCCTTTCTCTAGGTCGATCAAGGTACCGACCAGCGTCACCCACAGGATGACGGTCTCGCCGCGGCTGGTCTTCATGATGCTGGAGATGTGGTGGAAATCGATCAGCCCCCAGGCCACCAGGAACAGGATGCCCGCCATCGCCGCAGTCGGCAGGTAGGCAGCCAGCGGCGCAACCAGCAGCAGGATCAGCAGCAGGAAGATCGAGGCATACACCGTCGCCAGCGGCGTGCGGGCACCGGCCGCATAGTTCACGCCGCTACGGTTGAACGAGCCGCAGGAGGCATAGCTGGAGAAGAAGCTGCCGACCAGATTGGACAGACCCTGGCCGATGAATTCCTGGTTGCCGTCGATGCGCTGCTCCGACTTCACCGCGATGGCGCGCGAGATGGAGACCGCCTCGGTCAGCGCCAGCATGGTCACCACCAGCGCAGGGAACAGCACCTTGCGTATCGTGTCATAGGAAAAGTCCGGCAGCGAAAGCGGCGGCAAGTGCGAAGGCAGCGCCCCCACCGTTGTGATGTGGGTGGTTGCCACGCCGACTTCCAGATTGACCAGCCAGGCCACCACGCTGCCGACCACCATGGCCACGATCATATAAGGCATCTTGGGAATGAGTCGTTTCGCCAGGATACCGGCAGCGAGTGTCACCGCACCGACCAGCGTGACATACAGATTGATGTCGCCAAGTTGCAGGACCAGTTGCTCGATCACGACATGGAAATGTGCGCCGCGCTCGATGGCGATGCCGAAGAAATGTTTAACCTGACTGGCCGCGATCAGCACCGCCGCCCCGGCCGTGAAGCCGATCACCACCGTATGCGAGATGAAATTGACCAGCACCCCCATGCGCGCCAGCCCGAGTATCAACTGGAACAAGCCCACCAGGAAGGTCAGCGTCAGCACCATGCTGATGAACTCGGGCGAGCCCGGATCGGCCAGCGGACTCATGGCCGCGAACACCGCGATGGAGATGGCCGTGGTCGGTCCGGACACCAGATGCCAGCTCGAGCCGAACAGGGCGGCGATGATGGCCGGCACCATGGCGGCATACAGACCGTACTCCGGCGGCATACCGGCGATGGTGGCGAACGCCACGCCTTGCGGCAACACGATCATCGCGCCGGTCAAGCCGGCGATCAGATCGGCACGGGAGGATTGTTTGTCTACCAGATGCTTCCATTGCATGAAAGGAAGCGTCTTGCACAGCCAGTCTTTACAGATACGAGTACGAGTTTGAGTTGCCATCAGTATTGCATCAGCCTACGGTCTGGTAATAGAGGTTCTGCGGATGGTTGGCCTGCGCGAAGAAGAACCAGCGCTCGGCCAGCAGCCCGACGTATTGCAGTATAAACGCCAGCCCCAGCAATGCGGGCGTGGACAGGCTGAACGCCAGCAACACCAGCGGCACCACAAAGGCCAGCAACAGGAAAGTCGGCTTGATCGCGCGCAGGAAACCCTCGCTCTTGCCGTGGAAGAACTCGCGCGTGTTGAACGAACCGCCCATCGCGCCCATGGAACGCTGGGTGATCTTCGGATGCTTCACGCCGATGGCGGTCTGCATGGTCGAGGTCGGCTTGAGGCGCGCGTTGCGTATCAACGATGCCACACGTCCGATCAGTGCCAGCACGGTGATGATGATGGCCCAACCGGCGAAGAAATCGGCCTGATCCGGCGCGGCGGAAACCGCATAGAACGCGGCCAGAATAAAACCGGAAGAACCGCCCATCAGGATGTAGTTGATGACTGTCAGCGGAGAGTTCCATTCCTTGAGGAAACGCAGACAAGCGTAGATCATCGCTGTACACACGAACAGCGCGAACGCCAGCAACGTCCCGACCACACCCAGCAACAGCGACAGATCGACCACATGACCGCCTGGCAAGGTAACGATCTCCGGGCGGATGCCGAACAGGTGCGACACACCGAACAGGAAGGCCACGCCCATGAATGCGGGCAACACGATCACTTCACGCGACAACCACGAAGTACGCCATTGCGTGGCGGCGCGCCAAGCGCGTTCGGGACGGCCGAGATGGAAGAACGACGCGACCAGGCCCGCCGCCAGCAACACCAGCACGATGAGCGTGCCGTAGCCGTAGAAGTCGTCGGACTGCATCGGCAACAAACCGAACAGCGCATACGACTGGTGCGTGAACAGGGCAAGGAACAGCCCCTGCGCCGCGCCGATCAAGGTCGTCAAAAAGATCACTGAGAATGCTGGTTTCATAATGTCTCGCTAAGTTCTGTTTACCAGGCCGACACGTCGTCCATCGTCGACTGATCCTTGTCCGGCTTGGGCAATTGCTGGTCGAGTTTGAGCGGATTGTCGGCGCGCTCCAGCTCGTCGGCGTGGATCTTCATCTTGGTCTTGCGACGCGGCAGATAGTGGTTGGAAGGATGCGTGCCCCATTCCGGCATCAGCGCATAACCACCGTCCTCGCGGATCGCCACCGACACTTCCGATTCCGGATCGTGGATGTCGCCGAACAGACGCGCACTGGTCGGGCAAGCCTTCACGCAGGACGGCTTGCGATCCGCTTCCGGCATGGTCATGTCGTAGATGCGATCCACACACAGGGTGCATTTCTTCATCACCTTCTGTTTCTCGTCGATCTCGCGCGCACCGTACGGGCACGCCCAGGAACAGTATTTGCAGCCGATGCACTTGTCGTAGTCCACCAGCACGATGCCGTCTTCCTTGCGCTTGTAGGAAGCGCCGGTCGGGCACACCGGCACGCACGGCGGATCTTCGCAATGCAAGCAGGATTTCGGGAAGTGCATCGTTTCGCTGTTCGGGAACGTGCCCATCTCGTAGGTTTGCACACGGTTGAAGAAGGTACCGGTCGGGTTCTCGCCGTAGGGCCGCTCATCCACCAGCGGGCCGGCCGAGCCGGAAGTGTTCCATTCCTTGCAACTGGTCACGCAGGCGCTGCAGCCCACGCACACGTTCAGGTCAATCACCAATGCGAGCTGGGTCATTTCGCACCGCCTTTCTTTCTTGCACCAGCCAGGTAGGCCAACCAGGTCGGCGCATCCTTCATACCGGGATATTTTTTCATGGGTGGGAACTGCGGCGAGGTCTGTTGCGGCTCGCCCTCTTCCGCCTTGTAGATACGCACGCGCACGTCATACCACGCGGCCTGCCCGGTGATCGGGTCGGAGTTGGAGAAGCGCGAACCGTCGGCCTGTTTCGGCAATTCTTCCGAGATCAGGTGATTGAGCAGGAAGCCCTGCTGCGACTCGTTCGCATCGGGCGTCAGGTTCCATGCGCCGGCGGCCTTGCCGATGGCGTTCCAGGTCCACACCGTGCCCGGCT
>JAHJQE010000096.1 GCA_018819205.1 Gammaproteobacteria bacterium | reverse complement strand
TTCATCAAGAACGACGAACCGCAAGCAAACCAGCCGTTCTGCCCGATGGAAGTGGTTATTCCCAAGGTTGCAGCAATGATGGACAAAGCTCAGCAAGAAACCGGACAGGCCAAGTTGTTCTCGGCTAACGTAACTGCTGACTATCACGTTGAAATGATCAAGCGTGGCGAGTACATCTTGGGCGAATTCGCCAAGTACGGTAACGAAAAGCACGTTGCCTTCCTGGTGGACGGTTTCGTGACCGGCCCAGCTGGTGTGACAACTTGCCGCCGTGCGTTCCCAGACACCTTCCTGCACTTCCACCGCGCAGGCCACGGTGCAGTGACTTCCTACAAGTCGCCGATGGGTATGGATCCGCTGTGCTACATGAAGCTGTCCCGTCTGATGGGTGCTTCCGGTATTCACACCGGCACCATGGGATACGGCAAGATGGAAGGCCATGCCAAGGAAACCGTACTGGCATACATGCTCGAGCGTGACGAGTGCCAGGGACCTTACTTCTACCAGAAGTGGTACGGCATGAAGCCGACAGCACCGATCATCTCCGGTGGTATGAACGCACTGCGTCTGCCAGGCTTCTTCGAGAATCTGGGTCACGGCAACGTGATCAACACCTGCGGCGGCGGCGCATTCGGCCACATCGACAGCCCGGCAGCCGGTGGTATCTCTCTGGGTCAGGCTTACGAGTGCTGGAAAACCGGTACTGATCCGATCGAGTACGCGAAGACCCACAAAGAGTTCGCACGCGCATTCGAGTCATTCCCCAAAGACGGCGACAAGCTGTTCGCGGGCTGGCGCGAGAAGCTGGGCGTACACAAGTAAGCTCAGGCAGTATCGAAGCAATAAAACGCGCCCCCACACGTTGGGGGCGTTTTATTCCTGACGCAGAAAACCGAGATACAGTCGCGGGCATGCGTTGAACCAAGGAGTACGATATGGACAACAAAGAACAGTACAAGGTGCACAAAGAGCCGTTCTATCAGGTGCAAGGCGATGAAGTCTCGCTGTATGAAGCAGCCTACAACGCCCGTCTGCCTGTGATGGTCAAAGGGCCGACCGGTTGCGGCAAGTCGCGTTTCATCGAGTACATGGCTTGGAAACTGAACAAGCCGCTGATCACCGTGGCCTGCAACGAAGACATGACGGCTTCCGATTTGGTCGGCCGCTATCTGCTCGATGCCAATGGCACGCGCTGGCTGGATGGCCCACTGACAACCGCCGCGCGCATCGGCGCCATCTGCTATCTGGATGAAGTGGTCGAAGCACGTCAGGACACGACCGTGGTCATCCACCCGCTGACCGACCACCGCCGTACTTTGCCGCTGGACAAGAAGGGTGAACTGCTCGAAGCACATCCAGACTTCCAGCTAGTGATCTCGTACAACCCCGGCTATCAGAGTCTGATGAAAGACCTGAAGCAATCCACCAAACAGCGCTTCACCGGTTTCGAGTTCGACTATCCGAATGCAGAGCTGGAAGCAGGCATCCTGTCCAAAGAAACAAGGCTTGATGTGGAAGTGTGCACCAAGCTGGTACAGATAGGTCAGGCTGCACGAAATCTGAAAGGTCACGGACTGGACGAAGGCATTTCGACACGTTTGCTGGTGTACGCGGCTACGCTCATCAAGAATGGCGTCGATCCCAAATCGGCATGCCGTATGGCGATGGTACGTCCGATCACGGACGACGCGGATATCCGCGACACGCTCGATCATGCGATCGATGCATCATTCGCCTGAACACAGGGCAATGCGGACTACAGAGGGCTGATCGATGACTGAGGCCGTGACGGACAGAAGCGAAGAGACAACGATGTACTGGGAGAAGTTGGGATGCAGATTCTCCCAGGTGAATGCTGTCTTCGATGAGTGCATGAAAGAAGCCAAAGCCCTGCTAACGAAAGGGGGGCTGGAAGCCTATATCGAGAATGCGCGCATCATCGGCAAGATGGGACGCGGCGCCGAACCGTTGCTGGTCTATCTTGAAGAAGCCCCGGGTGTTGCAGCACTTGTCGGAGAGCATGCGCTGCAGGATTTGCGCGAATTCTCCGAGTACATGTCCACACACACGAACTTCAAGGCGATGGTGCCGTTCCTGCAGACCAGTGGTGCAGTCGCGCGGCGCTTACATAACAGCAAGATGTTCAGGAAGTACATTGAGACGATCCGCGACATGATGGATCGCACCTCGGGTTCCGTGCATGGACACCACACGACCTTCCCCAGCCCGGGACTGCCGGAACTGCTCAAGCAAGCGCCCAAATTGTTGGGCGTGCTGTCGTTGCAAGGTTTGCGCAACTGGATCGAATACGGCATCAAGTACTACAACCACCACCCGGAAAGACAGGAGGAATATTTCCGACTGGAATCGGCGGATGCGATCGCGGTTATGCAGCGCGAACGGCACGGCACCTTGCTGGTGGATAACGAACGCAAACTGGATACCTACATCCGCGCGCTGTGGGACGACAGCGACTACCTCATCCCGTACTCGGTGGCTTTTGATGAGTTGCGCAAACCGATGCCCTACTTCGCTGATGACGGCATCCGCTTGCCAGATGTATATGACGACCTGGATGGTATCTCAGGCATAGATCGCTATCGTGCAGCGCTTGCGCACATGTCGGCACATCGCCGCTGGTCGCATAAGATGATCGTGGACAACTGGAGCCCGTTCCAGCGCGCCAGTGTCGAAGTATTCGAGGATTCACGCGTGGACTATCTGGCCTGCCAGAAATACCCCGGGCTGCGAAAACTGTTCCTGGCCTTGCACCCCGTCCCGAAGGAAGAAGACCTGCAGTTAGAGGAACAGGGTATCTCGGTTTTCAGGCTCAGGCTGGCCATGGTATCGCGCGCCATTCTCGACCCAGACTACACATACGAGAACGAACACGTCAGGGAGTTCGTAAAACGCTTCCATGACCTGATGGCCAGCGGTGAATCGACCAGTGCTTCGATGTCGTCCGTTGCCCTGTCGTTCATAGCACGAACACGCGGACAGCGCGACCTGTCGGCCAAGATGTATTTCGACAATACGGAAGTCGACTATCGCGACGACAACAGGCACCTGTGGATCTACATCGAAGAGAGCGACGAGGACGAGATGTTCGAACATCTCGACAAACGCCAGAGCAGCGAAGATGAATTGAAAGGCTTGCCACCGCGTCACTATGACGAATGGGACTATAACGCGCAAAACTACCGCCCGGACTGGGTGAGCGTGTATGAAGCCCTGCATCCGCGCGGCAATCCGGTCGTGATCGACAACCTGCTGGCCAAGCATGCCAAACTGGCCAAGCGTTTGAAAGCCATGCTGGAGATGCTCAAGCCGCAGGACAAGGTGCGTATCCGCTATCAGGAAGAAGGCTCTGAACTTGATCTGGATGTAGCCATCCGATCGTTGATCGACTTCAAAAGCGGATCTTCACCCGACCCGCGCATCAATATGTCGCATCGCACCGACGGACGCAGTTTTGCAGTGACCCTGCTGGTCGATCTGTCGCAGTCGCTCAGTGAAAAGGCAAAAGGTAGTCAGCAGACCATTCTCGAACTGAGTCAGGAAGCGGTATCGCTACTGGCCTGGTCGGTGCAACAGGTCGGCGATTCGTTCGCCATCGGCGGCTTTCACTCCAATACCCGCCACGATGTGCGCTACTACCACATCAAGGGATTCAGCGAGCCGTGGGGCGATGAAGTGAAGTCACGTCTGGCGGAGATGCAGGCAGGGTATTCGACTCGCATGGGCGCAGCGATGCGCCACGCCGGGCATTATCTGAAATCGCAGCAAGCAGACAAGAAACTGATGCTGATCCTGACTGATGGGGAACCAGCTGATATCGATGTGCAGGATCCGCAATTGCTGATTCAGGATGCCAAACAGGCAGTGAACGAGCTGGATCGTGATGGGATCTACACCTATTGCATCAACCTCGATCCAAAGGCTGACGAATATGTTTCCGACATCTTTGGCAAGCAATACACTATCGTAGATAACGTGACGCAGCTCCCGATCAAGTTGCCGGAGCTATTCATCGCTCTGACCAAGTGATAGCAGGAAAGAAATGAATTGAATGCAAGGAGAGTAAGTATGCAAAATGCTTCTAACGGCAAGGTTCTGGTAGGTATCCTCACCGGTAGCCCTAACGACTTGCCAACGGTAGTCAAAGTACGCGACACATTGTCCGACCTTGGTATCGCTAGCGAGATCGTGGTGGCATCGGCGCACCGTACGCCAGACAAAGTTGTCGCTTACATCGACCGTGCGCACCAGGAAGGCGTGCAGGTGCTGATCGGTTGTGCCGGCATGGCCGCGCATCTGGCCGGTGTGATCGCCGGACATACCCGCCTGCCGGTGATCGGTCTGCCGCTGTCCGGTGGAGTAGTTTCAGGTCTTGATGCATTGCTGGCGACAGTGCAGATGCCCCCAGGGGTGCCCGTTGCCACCGTGGCGGTGGACGGTGCGAAGAACGCGGCCATGCTGGCCGCCCGAATATTGGCGCTGAAATATCCTGAGATCAATCAGGCGCTGGAAGACGCGGCAAAGAAAGAACGCGCCCGCTACGACCGGACCGCAGACGAAGCCCTGGCCAAATTGGCCGGAAAATAAGGCAAAACGAGGCGCTCCGGCGCGAAATAGTCATAGAGTGGCCGGGGAGAAAGCTGTAAAATCCGGCGGTTGAATAAATTCATAAAAGAGGAGAGCAATAATGAGCAAGAGTCTAATCCAGTTCATCATCGAAGAGCAGCGTCAGATCCCGGGTGCAACCGGCGACTTCACCGGTCTGATCAGCGACATCGTATCCGCATGCAAACAAATCGCACATGACGTGAACAAAGGCGCGCTGATCGGCGTGCTGGGTTCCGCAGGTAGCGAGAACGTGCAAGGCGAGACACAGAAGAAACTCGACATCATCACCAACGAAGTGTTCATCAAAGCTAACGAGTGGAGCGGCCACCTGGCAGCGATGGCTTCGGAAGAGATGGATGACATCTACGAGATTCCCAAGCAATACCCGCGCGGCAAGTACCTGATCACCTTCGATCCGCTGGACGGTTCGTCCAACATCGACGTGAACATCTCCGTCGGTACCATCTTCTCCATCCTGCGTTGTCCTGAAGGTGTGACCAACCCGACCGCTGCCGACTTCATGCAGCCCGGCACCAAGCAAGTGTGCGCCGGTTACGCACTGTACGGCCCCAACACCATGATCGTGATCACCACCGGCCACGGCGTGAATGGCTTCACACTGGACCGCGACGTCGGTGACTTCTTCCTGACTCACCCGAACATGGTCATTCCGGAAGATACAGCCGAATTCGCCATCAACATGTCCAACCAGCGTTTCTGGGAAAAGCCGGTGCAGAAGTATGTCGATGAGTGCATGAAGGGTAAGGACGGCGGCCGCGAGAAGAACTTCAACATGCGTTGGGTCGCTTCCATGGTGGCTGAAGTGCACCGTATCCTGACACGCGGCGGTATCTTCATGTATCCGTTCGACACCAAGGATGCAACCAAGCCGGGCAAACTGCGCCTGATGTACGAAGCCAACCCAATGTCCTTCATCGTGGAACAGGCTGGCGGCGTGAGTTCCACCGGTCGTGAGCGCATCATGGAACTGCAACCCACAGGCCTGCACCAGCGCGTGCCAGTCATCCTCGGCTCGAAGAACGAAGTCGAGCGCGTGGTCGGCTACCACAAAGGCGCGTAATCTCGCGAAAGACGCCCCCGGCAACGGGGGCGTTGTCACGTCTGCAATATGTTGAAACCAATGAGGTCATCATGACTGCCTTGCACGAATCGAATCTACCCAGCCTGAAATTCCTGCATCGCGGCAAAGTGCGCGATCTGTACGAAGTGGATGAGAAACATCTGCTGATCGTGCAGACCGACCGATTGTCCGCGTTCGACTTCATCCTGCCTACTCCGATCCCCGGCAAGGGTAAGGTGCTGACTGCGGTATCGAATTTCTGGTTCAAGAAATTGGGCCACGTCATTCCCAATCATCTGTCCGGCATAGCTCCTGAATCAGTGGTGAAGACAGACGCAGAAAAGGCGCAGGTGCGCGGTCGCGCATTCGTCACCAGGAAGCTCAAGCCGCTGCCGATAGAGGCCATCGTACGTGGCTATCTGGCCGGTTCCGGCTGGAAGGATTACAAGAAGTCTGGCGCAGTATGCGGCATCCGTTTGCCCGCCGGTTTGCAGGAAGCACAAAAGCTGCCGCAGGCATTGTTCACGCCATCCACCAAGGCCGCCGTGGGCGACCATGACGAGAACATCTCGTTCGAGGAAGCAAAGAAGCTGCTGGGTGATGACATGGCTGAACAGGTGAAGAACGCCACGCTGGCGTTGTATACCGAAGCGGCAGAATACGCGCTGACACGCGGCATCATCATCGCCGATACCAAGTTCGAGTTCGGCACTGATGACGATGGCAAGTTGTATCTGATCGACGAAGCATTGACGCCCGACTCGTCACGCTTTTGGCCGGCCGATCAGTATCAGGTCGGCAGTAACCCACCGAGCTTCGACAAGCAGTTCATACGTGACTGGCTCGAAGCATCGGGCTGGAACAAGCAGCCGCCCGCACCGCTGGTCCCGGCAGACATCCTGCAAAAGACTTCCGACAAATACCGCGAAGCACAGCGACTCCTGACAGGCGCATGACCAACCCGCACGACTTGATCGCAGGTTTCCATCGTTTCCGTGAGCAACATTTCACGGATGACGATGCCTTGTACCGCCAACTGGTGAGCGAAGGGCAGACACCGAAGATACTGGTGGTCGCTTGTTGTGATTCGCGAGTCGATCCCGCACTGGTGCTGGATTGCGCGCCGGGCGACCTGTTCGTCATCCGCAACGTCGCCAATCTGGTGCCGCCCGACGAGAATCGTATCGGTGGCCGGCACGGTACCAGTGCCGCGCTGGAATACGGTGTGAAGACCTTGGGAGTGGAACATGTCATCGTGCTGGGTCACGCACATTGCGGGGGAATCCAGGCGCTGATGCGCGGATCGGCGACCGAGAATCAGGAATCATTCATCAGCAGTTGGATGCGACTGGCTGAACAGGCTCGCACCAAAGTTCTGCAAGAGATGCCAGCAGCAACGAGCCATGAGCTGGAACGCGCCTGCGAACAGCAGGCCATACTCAGTTCACTGGATAATCTGATGAGTTTCGACTGGATACGCGAACGCGCAGAGGATGGCCGGTTGAAGCTGCATGGATGGTATTTCGATATTGAACACGGGCAGTTGCTGCAGTACGAAGCAGACAACCGCCGGTTCAGCGCAATGTGATCACTGCCCTGCTTCGGGCGGCAATCCTTTCAACTCGCGATAGCGAGCCTTGTCGGCGGCATATCTTGCCTTAACGGCATTCAGTTCTTCATTGCTTGTATTCAGATCGGCCTGAAATTTATCGATGCGTTGCTGCGCTTCAGCCAGGTCGTCCTCCAACGACTTTGGGATCTTGCGATTTTGCGCAACGATACGGTCTCGCTCTTGCTGCAGGCTGACAAGGTTATCGTTGGCTGACTTGAGCAACGTGGTGTAGCTGCTGATACGGGCTTCGACCTGTTGCAGGTTGCGGTCACGCGCAAGGTCGATCTCCTTGTCGGAGCTGTAGGTATTGATCAGCGCGTTATCGTGGCGTTCTGCCTGGATTTCTTCATCCGACATCATCTTGCCACGCTGGCCCGGCTTATCGCGCGAGAGGTCGCGCTCATGCAGGCGCCCTTTATCCAGCGTCTGAGCGTTGCGGTTCGCATACTTGGGCGGGATGATCTCGCCGTAGTGAGTGACACCGTTCTCATCCACCCATTTGTAAAGCTTGGCTTCGGCATTCAAAGAAACAGCAGCCAGCAAGGCCGTCACACTCAGCAAAACTCTGTAATCCTTCATCATTTCACCCCGTATCTATCTCGATAAGTTTGAACAGCTTGCAGATTCTGCACCAGGTCCGCTTGTCCCTGCAAATAACCGAGCAGATCGTTCAGCGCAGCGATGGAGACCACTGGCAGACCGTAATCGCGCTGTACCTCCTGCACCGCCGATAACTCACCTTGGCCGCGCTCCATGCGATCAAGCGCGATCACTACGCCGCACGGTGTGGCACCCGCCGCGCGGATCAGTTCGATGGACTCGCGCACCGAAGTGCCGGCCGAGATCACATCGTCGATGATCAACACCTTGCCTACCAGCTTCGCGCCTACCGTGTTGCCGCCCTCGCCGTGGTTCTTGGCCTCCTTGCGGTTGAAGCAATATGGCACGTTACGCCCCTGCTCCGCCAGCGCGATGGAAGTACCCGCTACCAGCGGGATGCCCTTGTAAGCTGGGCCGAACAGCATATCGAACTCAAGGCCGGAAGCCAGGATGGCCTGCGCGTAGAACTGGCACAGCTCGCGCAGTGCCGCCCCGTCCTGGAACAGACCGGAGTTGAAGAAGTAAGGCGACAAGCGCCCAGCCTTGGTTTGGAACTCGCCGAAGCGCAATACCTGTTGTGCGACGGCGAAGCGGATGAAATCTTGACGATAAGCGTGCATGGGGAGAATGGGAACGAGTTGAACGATGCGGCCATTATAATGCCCGCCATTCCCGAAATCAGAATCCAGAGCACCGATATGCGAATAATCTCCCTCAACCTCAACGGCATCCGCTCCGCCTGGAACAAAGGCCTGCTCGAATGGTTCGGCAAGCAGGACGCCGACATCCTCTGTGTGCAGGAACTCAAGGCGCAACAGGCCGACATGACGCCGGACATGCTCGCCCCGCTCGGTTACCACGGCTATTTCCACTATGCCGAAAAGAAGGGCTACAGCGGCGTCGGCATCTACAGCAAGCAGAAGCCGGACAACGTCATCGTCGGCCTCGGCATACCCGAGTTCGACATGGAAGGCCGTTACATCGAAGCCCAGTACGGCAACCTCAGCGTGGTCTCGCTCTACCTGCCCTCCGGCTCCAGTGGCGAAGAGCGCCAGGCCGTGAAGTTCAAGTTCCTCGACGCCTTCATGCCGCACATGGTGGCCTTGAAACAGAGCGGCCGTGACATCATCGTCTGCGGCGACTGGAACATCGCCCATACCGAAAAAGACCTGAAGAACTGGAAAGGCAACAAGAAGAACTCCGGCTTCCTGCCCGAGGAGCGTGCCTGGCTCACCCAGCTGTTAGGCGAAGTCGGCTTCGTCGACGTGTTCCGCAGACTGCACCCCGAGCTGGAAGCCTACACGTGGTGGTCGAACCGTGGGCAGGCCTGGGCCAAGGATGTGGGTTGGCGCATCGACTACCAGATCGCCACACCGGGTATCGCCGAGAAAGCGGTATCAACGGGCATCTACAAGGAGCAGCGTTTCAGTGATCATGCGCCGTTGTTGGTGGATTACAGGGATTAACCGCAACTTGGAGAAGCACGTCATTCCGGCGCAGGCCGGAATCCAGTTGATTGAATAATTCTTGCGAAGCAAGCCAAAGCCAACGGCATCTTAAATAAACCCGCTGGTTTCCGGCCTGCGCCGGAATGACGAGAGAGGTGATATGAAAACAACTCACGAACCATTATTCCTGATGGTGGCGGGCCTCACCCTGCTAGTCATCACCGCTCTCCACCCCCATGACTACCCCACTTGGTGGATGGAGACCGCGCCCATCTTCATCGTGCTGCCCATCCTCATCGCCACCTTCAACACCTACCGCCTCACCCCCCTCACCTATCGCCTGCTGTGCCTGCATGCCCTCATCCTCATGGTCGGCGGCCATTACACCTATGCCGAAGTGCCGCTGGGCTACTGGATGCAGGACTGGCTCGGCTTCGCGCGCAACAACTACGACAAGATCGGCCATCTCGCGCAGGGCTTCATCCCCGCCATGCTGTTCCGCGAACTGCTGCTGCGTAGCTCGCCGTTAAAGCAAGGCAAGCTGCTGTTCACGCTGGTGGTCGCATCCTGTCTTGCCGTGAGCGCCACTTACGAACTCATCGAATGGGCAGCGGCAGAAATAATGGGTGAAGGTGCGGACGCCTTCCTCGGCACGCAGGGTTATGCGTGGGATACGCAGTCGGATATGTTGATGGCGTTGATCGGTGCGATTGTGGCGCAGGTGGTGTTGGGGAAGGCGCAGGACAGACAGCTTATAGGTAGGGTGCAATAAGCGTAGCGCATTGCACGGGATGTTTTAATTTCACACATGCGGCGCAATGCCTGCTGGTTATTGTGACCTATGCGGGCTGTACCAATCTAGTGAGTTCTGGGCTGTTAAGCACTTCATATCCTAACTGTCGAAGCATTGGGAAATGATGGTCTGTGAGTTCCTCACTTACAGATGTATTACCAACGGTTCTGGTGAAAGTGCCAATTCCGTCCTTAAGCTCAATAGTTTTCTTATTTGGCGTGACATCCACATGAGCACCGCCATCTTGGTTGGCAGAAGACAATACAACGTCACGTCGAGAAAAACGCTGACTTTGAGCCAAGACAATTTCGTTCCACCAAGAATCGCAGGTTACAGCTTTTGGCGTAGACCCTTTTCCGAGGGGAGGCTGAACTCCGGTTAGCGTAAGCATGAGCGGAATGAAAAACACCATTGAACTTCCGAGTTGCTGGTCGGTTTTGCCAAGACCAATAGTCGAAATAAGATGGATAGTGTTCTTCTGTCCAAGATGGGTTAGTAATGAAACGCTATTGGGTGTGTCATGGAACAAGACACGAATAGAAACAGCGATTCGTTGTGCCTCTTCTACAGAGCCTTCATCATATGCTCGACAAGAAGATTCGATGAAGTTGAGTTGTCGTTTTACTGCTCAACGAGATTAACAGATGAGATTGGCATAATTCAGGCACTCCTTAAAATTTCGAAGTGGCTCGCAAATAAAGGGAATCTACTTATTCAGTTGAATCATTCCACGGCGCCACCTTCAACAACAACACCATCCCCGGTATCGCCAGCACCACGCACAGCAAAAAGAACATCGTCCATCCCATCCCTTCCACCAGCCATCCCGTCGCCGCATTCGCAAACGTGCGCGGTATCGCCATCAGACTGGTGAACAGCGCGAACTGGGTGGCGGTGTAAGCTGGGTGAGTGGTGCGGGCGATGAAGGCGACGAAGGCGACGGTGCCTAGGCCGACGCCGAGCGCTTCGAGACCAATGACGATGGCGAGCTGTGTGCGCTCGGCGACGCCGATCTCGGTGAAGGGGCCGTGCGAGGCGAGCCAGGCGAAGCCGAAGATGGACACCACCTGCACCACGCCGAACAGCCACAACGCGCGGTTGATGCCGATCTTCACCATCCACAGTCCGCCGATCATGCCGCCGATGATGGAGGGCCACAGGCCGGCGTTCTTGGCGATTAGGCCGATGTCGGTCTTGGAGAATCCCATATCCAAATAGAACGGCGTTGCCAGCGCGGTGCACATGCTGTCGCCGAGTTTGTAGAACAGCAGGAAGGCCAGCACCAGCAGCGCGCTGTTCCAGCCCTTGCGCGTGATGAATTCATGGAACGGTTCCACCACCGCTTCGCGCAGCGTCTTGGGCGGCGAGGCGCGATGCGGCTCGCTCACCATCAAAGTCATGGCGATGCCGGGCAGTATGAACAGCGCGGTGATGATGAACACCCAGTCCCACGCCATGTGGTCAGCGAGAATCAGCGAGAGCGAACCGGGCACCAGTCCGGCAACGCGGTAGGCGTTGACGTGGATGGCGTTGCCCAGTCCTAGCTCCACATCGCTCAGCAGTTCGCGGCGGTAGGCATCGAGGGCGATGTCCTGCGTGGCGGAGAGGAAGGCGAGCAGTGTGCAGAACAGCACGATGGCGGTCATGTCGGTCTGCGGGGAGAAGCCACCGAGGGCGGCGATCACCAGCAGCAGGCCGACCTGCGTGAGCATCATCCAGCCGCGCCGCCGGCCGAGTATCGGCAACACATAGCGATCAAGAAACGGCGACCACAGGAACTTCCAGGTGTAGGGGAACTGGATCAGCGCGAACAGGCCGATGGTCTTGAGGTCGACCTGCTCGCTGCGCAGCCAGGCGGGCACCAGGTTGAACAGCAGGAACAGTGGCAAGCCGGAAGCGAAACCCGTGAACACGCATATCAACATGCGCTTCGTGAACAGCTGCTGCCAGACGCTCATGCCTCGCGCTTGAAACGGTACACAGCAACGCTGCCGCGCAGGTTGGGCAGCAGGTTCACGTCGCCGCTCTCGTTCATCACGTGACGGCCGAGGATGCGGATGCCGAGGTGGTCGCACAGCAGTTCGAAATCGTTCAGCGTGCACAGGTGCACGTTGGGCGTGTCATACCACTGGTAGGGCAACTGCTTGGACACGGGCATGTGGCCGTTGATGATCTGCAGACGGTTCTTCCAGTAACCGAAGTTGGGGAAACTGATGATGCCTTCGCGCCCAACCCTGACGATCTCGTTCATCAGCGCCTCGGTGTGGCGCGTGGCTTGCAAGGTCTGCGACAGGATCACGAAATCGAAGGAGTCGCTCTCGAAATCGGCAAGACCGGCATCGAGGTCGTTCTGGATCACGTTCACGCCGTTGGCGATGCAGGTGGCGATCTTCTTGTCGTTGATCTCCACACCATAACCGCGCACCTCGCGTGTCTCGCGCAGGTAACGTAGCAGGCTACCGTCGCCGCAGCCTAGGTCGAGCACGGAAGAGCCTTGCGGTATCCATGCGGCGATGGCGGCAAAATCCGGGCGGGATTCGATGATGGATGTGTTCATCGTGTCTCCTCCGCCACGCGCTCAAGGTAATTGCGCATCACCGCGAAATATTGTTCGTCCTGCATCAGGAAGGAATCGTGGCCGTGCTGCGAGGTGATCTCGGCATAGCTCACATCACGTTTGTTATGCAGCAGCGCCTTCACGATCTCGCGCGAGCGGTCGGGCGAGAAGCGCCAGTCGCTTGAGAAGGACACCACCAGATAGTTCGCCTGTACCGGCGCGAAGGCGCGCGCCAGATTGTGTTCGGTATGGCGTGCCGGGTCGAAGTAATCCAGTGCCTTGGTCATCAGCAGATAGGTGTTGGCATCGAAATACGCGGCGAACTTGTCGCCCTGATAACGCAGATACGATTCCACCTCGAACTCGATGTCATAACCGTATTTGTACTCGCCCGAGCGCAGGCCGCGCCCGAACTTGCCAGCCATTGCGTCATCGGAAAGATAGGTGATGTGCCCCAGCATGCGCGCCAGACGCAGACCGCGCGTGGGCACCACACCGAACTGGTAGAAATCGCCGCCATGGAAATCCGGATCGGTCAGGATGGCGTTGCGCGCCACGTCGTTGAACGCGATGTTTTCGGTGGTCAGATGCGGCGCGGTGGCGATGGCCAGCACGTTGCGCACGCGCTCGGGATAAGTGATCGACCACTGCATGGCCTGCATGCCGCCCAGGCTGCCGCCGATGATGGCGGCGAACTGTTTGATGCCGAGCCGGTCGGCCAGGCGTGCCTGCGCATGCACCCAGTCTTCCACCGTCACCATCGGAAAGTTGGAGCCGTATTGCTTGCCGGTGGCAGGATCGATACTGGCAGGCCCGGTAGAGCCGTGGCAGCCGCCGAGGTTGTTCAGGCCGATGACGAAGAACCTGTTGGTGTCGACAGGCTTGCCGGGGCCGATCATGTTGTCCCACCAGCCGGTGTTCTTCTCGTCATCGGCATAGCGTCCGGCGACATGGTGATGGCCTGAAAGCGCATGGCATATCAGGATGGCGTTGGACTTGTCGGCATTCAGCGTGCCATAGGTTTCATACACCAACTCGTAACGCGGCAGCACTTTGCCGCAGCTGAAACTCAGCGGCTCTTCAAAGGTGGCGCGTTGCGCGCTGACGATGCCAACAGATCCGGACAATACAAACTCCCCAAAACAAAAACCCGCACAGCTTGCAGCTAGAGCGGGTCGTCTCGCTTTAGCTGGAATGTTTAACGTGCCCCGCAAGCTGATCTCAAATCGGCACGGGACGAAGTGTCCGTGTTTTGATACAGGCTGTCAATTCAGCGAAAGCGCAACGAAAAAACCCTGGTGCAAAAATGAAACAGGCGGACAACCTTAACAAAGCTGTAACAAACGCGCGGCATCATCCGCACCCAGTTCTTTCGGCGCCTGGCCGTTAAGAGCCAAGTGCAGCAACTTTTCTAACGTTAAGGAGTGACCATGAAACAAAAACTGATCGCATTGGCTATCGCCTCTGCCCTCTCTGCACCGGCTTTCGCCGACAACGCAAACATCACCGTTTACGGTAAGGCATTCCTGACAATCGACCAGCACGACACAGGCGTTGCCGGTACAGCCAGCAAGATGCGCGTCAACACCAACGCTTCCCGCTTCGGCGTCAAGGGTGGCGAAGATCTGGGTGATGGCCTGAAAGGTATATTCCAGTACGAAGTCGAGATGGATGCTGACGGCAACACCGGCGCTGGCCTGGGCAAGACACGCAACAGCGGATTCGGTCTGGAAGGTGATTTCGGTAAGGTCGTGTTGGGTATCTGGGACAGCCCGTTCAAGGTTGCGCACAACAAGCTCGAACTGTTCGACAACACGACCGACTGGTCTGCCGTTAAGGTGATCGGTATCTCGGGCGGCAAGGACTTCAACACCCGCCAGAAGAACATGGTTCAGTACTGGTCTCCGAAGATGGGTGCCCTGCAGGCTGCTTTCATGTACAGCCCGGACGAAGCCAAGACAGCTACAGTGAACAAGAGCATCACATCCATGTCTGCAACCTTCGATCAGGATGCAATCTACGTTGCGGTTGCATATGAGAGCCGTCCTGACCAGTCAGCTACTGGCGTAACCGACACAGCGATGCGCGCAGCAGGCAAGTTTGATTTGGGTGATGCTTGGCTTGGTGCGATGGTTGAAAGCATGAAGGTCAACAATGTTACCAACAACAACACCGAAATCGTTGGCGCTTTCAATATGGGCGCGGGCAGCATTGCTGCATCGCTCACCAAGCAAGGTGCTGCTGGTACTGACACGACTGGTGTCTCTCTCAAGTACGCATACAAGTTCTCCAAGCGCACTGAAGGCTTCCTGGCTTACGGTTCCAAAAAGAACGGCGTGACAGCAACTACCTTCGGCGGTGGCTTCGTGCACTCGTTCTAAGCTGGTTTCAGCCTAGATACAGAGCAAATAAAAACGGGCGTCTTCGGACGCCCGTTATTATTTGACGCATAGTAAAAAAACTTAGAGTGCGTTCAACTTTTCCAGCAGTTCGCGGATCTTGAGCGGATCGTCGGCACGAAGGATGCGCTGCACCAGCGGCGCGATCTCGGGCAGACTGGTGGTCAGAACACGCTGTTTTGTGCCCAGCAACTGGGCCGGATGCATGGAGAACTGGCGCAAGCCGATACCCAGCAACAAACGTGTGTATGCCAACTCACCCGCCATCTCACCACAAACCGAGACCGGAATCTCGGCCTTGTTGGCGGTGTTGATCACGTGCGACAACAGCTCCAGGATCGCGGGATGCAGCGGGTCGTACAGATGTGCGACCTCTTCGTCGGTACGGTCGATGGCCAGCGTGTACTGGATCAAGTCGTTGGTACCGATAGACAGGAAATCCAGTCTTTTGATGAATGCACCCAGCGCCAGTGCGGCGGCCGGTATCTCGATCATGCCGCCGACGGGCACGTCCTCGCGGAAAGGTACGTTCTGCGCAGCCAGCTCCTGCTTGACCGAGTCGATCAGTTGCAGCGTCTGATTGATCTCGGAGGCGCCCGAAAGCATGGGCACCAGGATCTTGAGGTTGCCGTATACCGATGCACGAAACAATGCGCGCAACTGGGTACGGAACAATTGCGGCTCAGCCAGACACAGGCGGATCGCGCGCAGACCCAATGCCGGGTTGCTGGCGACACGGGTCACACCTTTGAGTTGCTTGTCAGCGCCCAGGTCATAGGTGCGGATGGTGACCGGCTTGTCCTTCAGTCCCTGCAACACGGCACGATAGGCTTGGTACTGTTCTTCCTCGTCGGGCAGATCATCGCGATTGAGGAACAGGAACTCGCTGCGGAACAGGCCGACGCCGCCAGCGCCGTTGTCTTTCACCTGCTGCACATCGGTCGGCATCTCGATGTTGGCCATCAGATCGATGACCGTACCATCCAGAGTGTTGGCTCGCGCCGTCTTCAGGCGCTTCAGTTTCTGGCGTTCCAGCTGCCATTCGCTCTGGCGCAGCTTGTAGTCGGCAAGCAGATTCTTGTCGGGGTTGACGATGACCACGCCCTGGCCGCCGTCCACGATCAGCATGTCGCGATCCTTGATCAGCTCACGTGCATGGTGCAGACCGACGATACATGGCGTGTTCAGACCGCGTGCCACGATGGCGGTGTGCGAGGTGGCGCCGCCGAGATCGGTGAGGATGGCGCAAAACTGGTGCGGCTTGAGCTGGATCAGGTCGGCCGGGCTGACATCGTGTGCGACCAGAACCATCTCACCATCGCTCTGGGATGAAGGCGGCACATGACCGGGATGGCCGCCCAGTACCTTGAGGATGCGCTCCACCACCTGGATCACATCGGTCTTGCGCTCACGCAGATAGGCATCGTCGAAAGCCTCGAACTGGGCGACCAGTGCATCCATCTGGGTCTTCAGAGCCCACTCGGCATTGCATAGTTCAGCCTTAACCATCTCGCGGGCGGCATGGCTGATGTGCTCGTCGCCGAGGATCATGAGGTGCAGATCGAGGAATGCATCGAACTCCGCCGCTGCCATCTGTGGGCGATGCGTGCGCAAGTCGGTCAGTTCTTCACGGGTCGCCTGCAGGGCCGCGTCAAGACGCGCGACTTCTTCATCTACCAGCGCCTTGGGCAATACATAGTGCGAGACCTCGAGCGAGGTATGCGAGACCAGGTGCGCGCGGCCGATCGCGATACCGCTTGAGACGGGCAATCCATGAATGGTGAAACTCATTCGCCTTCTCCGAAATAGTCGTTGATCAGCGCGAGTAAGGAACTCATCGCTTCATCCTCACGATCGCCGTTGGTCTCGATGGAGATGGTCGATCCCTTGGCTGCTGCCAGCATCATCACGCCCATGATGCTCTTGGCATTGATGCGCTTGCCGTTGCGGGACAACCATACCTCGCACGGGAACTGGGATGCTGTCTGCGTCAGTTTGGCGGATGCTCTGGCATGTAAGCCGAGCTTGTTGATGATCTGTGCTTCCTGAATCTGCATATCTCTACCTTATTTCTTCACCCATGGTCACGATGCATTCGCGACCGCCCTCCAGCGCGATCTGCGCCAGTTCAGGCATGTTCTTGCTGGGATGGCATGCCACGCGCAGCAGCATCGGCAGGTTCACGCCGGCCACACCCATGATGTGTTCCTTGCGACAAAGTTGCCGGGCGACATTGCTGGGCGTGGCACCGTAGATGTCGGCGAGGATCAGCACGCCATTGCCTCTGTCGAGTTGCTGGATGAGTTCATGTCCCTCGGCCAGCTTCTGCTCCGGGTCGTCGTCGGCATAAACCGACAAAACTTTCATGTTCTCCGGCGCTTTGCCCAGCACATGGGCGACGCAATCCACCAGACTCTCTCCCAGCGCGTTGTGCGCCACTACCAATATGCCAGCCATCAGAAGACTCCTAAATAACGTGCAAATAACAATGCCATGGCCAACAGCAGCAGCCAGCCGTAGCGTAACAGCCGGCTCAATGCACGTGCCTTGAAAGCGTCGTCGGCGTTCTCATGTTCGACTATGCCGCGAATCTGCTTCAGTGCGTGGTGTGCAACGCTGCGGCGGATGTTCTGCTGCAAAGGATCGTCCGTATTCATGGCTCGACGGAAAGGACTGTTTGCTTGTCGGTGAATTCTAGTCGCTTCTGCATGGATGCGGTGAGGTGAATCTTGCCTGCGGCATCGATCAGCAGGGCGTCGTTCAGATCCATTGCGCTTGCAGCTGCGGGCCAGCCTGCCACGCCGGCGATGAATAAGGGCTTGGAGGCTGAGTCGGAACGCAAGCCGGCATGCTCGCCATGTGTCAGGATGGTCACTGCCTGCACGCCCTGTACCGGCTGGCCGTTGCGCGGGTCGAGCAGATGACAGTAGCGTTTGCCATCCAGCTCGAAGTAGCGCTGGTAGTCTCCCGATGTGCCGATGGCCTCGCCAGAGCGCAGCTCAAGCGTCGCGATCGCGCCGGGCTTGCGCGGGTGCTGGATACCCACTCGCCAAGGTCGGTCGCCGTGTGCACCCAGTGCCAGCACATTGCCGCCGATATTGATCAGCGCATGGCGGATGTCAGCTGTGTGCAAAATCGTCGCCGCGCGATCCAGCGCGTAGCCTTTTGCATAACCGCCGAGATCGAGTTTGACAGCACGATTACGACTGCTGATCCGGTCTCCCTTGAAAACCAGGTCGCTCATCTGTGGATGCGCTTTCAGCAGTGTGGCGACCTTGCCCATATCGGGCAAAACCGGCTTGAAGTCGTCTGCCTGAAAGCCCCAGATCTGGACCAGGGCGCCAATGGCAGGATTGAACGTGCCGCCGGATTGCGCTGAAACCCGCGCAGCATCGCGCAGCATCATCGCCAGTTCTGGGGATGCCTTGAATGTCTTGCCCTGAGCGATGGCTGTGTTCAATGAACTGAGTTCGGAGGGTTGCCAGGCATGCAGCATGTCGTGCAGACGCTGGAACTCAGCCAGTACGGCAGCTGTGGCCCGGTGTGCCTTGTCCTCGTCCTCGCCGTAGATGCTGACCTCGACGATGGTGCCGAACACATAGGCCTGCTCCTGGTGGAAGGGCTGCTTGCTGCATCCGGTCAGCGCCAGGAATGCGACCAGCAAGGCCCAGACGGTCTTCATGATGCAGTCAGTTCTTCCAGTTCGATCGATGCCGCCAGCAGTGCCAGACGCGCCACCACGCCATAGGCATAGAAACGGTTCGGCGTATCGTCGGGCGCGCGGTCTGGGTTGGGCAGCGTGCAACTGCTCTCGAACGCCAGCGGCACGAAATGCATGCCCGGAGCGTTCAGGTTCTCGTCCACCCCGCGCCCGGTGTGGACGCGATAGAAACCGCCGACCACGAAGTGATCCACCATGTACACCACCGGTTCGGCCACGGCCTCGTTGATCTGTTCGAAGGTGTACACACCCTCCTGCACCAGCACGTCGGACACCGACAGCCCCTCCTTCACCACTGCCATCTTGTTGCGCTGTTTGCGGTTCAGGTCCTTCACCTCGCTCGCGTCCTTCACCGTCATGATGCCCATGCCATAGGTGCCGGCGTCCGCCTTCACGATCACGAACGGTTCGTCCTTCACGCCGTACTCGGCATATTTCACGCGCATCTTCTGCAGCACGGCGTCCACCTTGGCGGCCAGGCATTCCTCGCCGGTGCGCGCGTGGAAATCCACCTCGCCGCACACATCGAAATATGGGTCTATCAGCCACGGATCGATGCCCAGCATCTGACCGAAATCCTGTGCGACGCGAGAATATGCCGCGAAGTGGCGCGACTTGCGGCGTGTGGTCCAGCCGCCCTCCAGCGGTGGCAACACGTTCTGCTCCAGATTGCGCAACAGATCAGGTACGCCGGCCGACAGGTCGTTGTTGAGCAACACCACGCAGGGATCGAAGTCGCCGATTAGCAGGCGGTTGCCTTTGCGAGTGATCGGCTCCAGCGTGAGCGTATTGCCATCCGTCAGCTGGATGTCCGTGGGCTGTGTGATCTCGGGCAGCAGGCTGCCGATGCGTACGTTCAGGCCGGATTGGCGCAACACGCGCACCAGCATCGCCACGTTCTGCAGATAGAACTGGTTGCGCGTGTGGTTCTCGGGGATCAGTAGTACACCGCGCGCCTCGGGGCAGATCTTCTCGATTGCGCTCTGTGCCGCATGGATGCACAGCGGCAAGAAGTCCGGATTCAGATTGTTGAACCCGCCCGGGAACAGATTGGTATCCACCGGCGCCAGTTTGAAACCGCAGTTGCGCAGATCGACCGAGGCATAGAACGGCACCGTGTGTTCCAGCCACTGGGTGCGGAACCAGCGTTCGATGTCGGGCTGCTTGGTCAGGAAGCGCCGCTCCAGATCGAGCAGCGGGCCTTTGAGTGCGGTGGTGAGATGGGGGACCATGATTTACCTGCGGGAAACTGATGCAGGCATTCTAGCCGATTTAGTCCTTGGCAAATGAGGGCGGCGGCGGGACGCCCCTACAGTCAATCAGGTATTCGACTGCGCAACACATCCCGGTCGAACCACCATTTGTCGCCGACCAATGCCTCTACGACGGTCGCCAGACGCGGCAGGAAGATCTGCGGGTCGCGCAGTTGCAGGTGGTTCAGCCAGCGGTCCAGTCCTTCCTGATCCTGCACGTTGCTGTGGCGCTGGGCGACCATGGCGATCAGGTTGTTCACCAGGAAGCTCTGGCTCTCGTGCTGGGTATCGTCGGCGCGCAGGTCTACCACATAGCGTGCGGTGATCGCCGCCACGGCCGCGCCGTCCGAATCGTTGGGCGTCTCGTCCACCACGTGGATCAGCATGGCGACCGTCAGCTCGGGATCGACCGGGAAGGTGACCGACAGCCAGATGCCCATGCCCAGCGCAGCGAGGGAGTCGGGTTGCTGCGCCTGGAACAGTACGTCGCAGGCTTCCACCGCATCCGCCCAGGCTTCCTGCTGCATGCAAATGAAGAACGCATCGCGCGCGATGTCCCATGCTTCCTTGCCGCGCTCCAGTGCATTCAGCGATTCGGCCACGTCCAGTTGCAGGCGGGCGCGGGATAGCGGTTCTGCATCAGACACACCGTCCAGTGCCTGCAATTGCTCGGCGAGTTGTTTTTTCAGCGCGGTGCGCTCTTCCGCGCTCAGTCCGTCGTTGCTGTCGTTGACGAGTTTTGTAATGTTGATGGTCTGCTCTTGCATGATCGGCTCAATGGTCGTTCTGGTCAGGGCGGCAGTGTAAACCAGCCGCTACCGGATCGAACCCTGCTGTCAGTGGTAGAATGCGCGCCTTCGAAAAAAAGGCAGTCCCATGTTATCTACAGCAAACATCACCATGCAGTTCGGCGCCAAGCCGTTGTTCGAGAACGTCTCCGTCAAATTCGGCGACGGTAACCGTTACGGTTTGATCGGTGCCAACGGCTGCGGCAAGTCCACATTCATGAAGATCCTGGGCCGCGATCTGGAGCAGTCTTCGGGCGAAGTCATGCTGGACAAGGGCGAGCGCCTCGGCAAATTGCGCCAGGACCAGTTCGCGTACGAAGACAATCGCGTGCTGGACGTGGTGTTGATGGGCCACGACGAGATGTGGCAGGCGATGAGCGAGCGCGACGCGATCTACGCCAATCCCGACGCCAGCGAAGAAGACTATATGCGCGCGGCCGATCTGGAAGCGACCTTCGCCGAATACGACGGTTACACCGCCGAAGCGCGCGCGGGTGAGTTGCTGCTGGGTCTGGGCATCGATATCGGATTGCACCAGGGGCCGATGAGTGCGGTCGCGCCGGGCTTCAAACTGCGTGTGCTGCTGGCGCAGGCGCTGTTCTCCAATCCGGACATCCTGCTGCTGGACGAGCCGACCAACAACCTGGACATCAACAACATCCGCTGGCTGGAGAACGTACTCAACGCGCGCAACTCCACCATGGTTATCATCTCGCACGACCGCCACTTCCTGAACAGCGTGTGCACACACATGGCCGACCTGGATTTTGGCAAGATCACCGTCTATCCGGGCAACTACAACGATTACATGCTGGCCTCCACGCAGGCGCGTGAGCAGCAGTCGGCGGACAATGCCAAGGCCAAGGAAAAGGTCGCCGAACTGAAGGCGTTCGTGGCGCGTTTCTCGGCCAACGCCTCCAAGGCCAAGCAGGCCACTTCGCGCGCGCGCCAGATCGACAAGATCAAGATCGAGGACATCAAACCTTCAAGCCGTCAGTACCCCTTCATCCGCTTCGAATACGACGAGCGCGAGAAGCTGCACCGCACGGCGGTGGAAGTGCAGCATATGGCCAAAGGCTACGACCGCGTGCTGTTCTCCAATGTGAACTTCCGCATCGACGCGGGCGAGAAGGTGGCCATCATCGGCCCCAACGGTATCGGTAAGACCACCTTGCTGCGCTGTCTGGCGGGCGATCTGGAGCCGGATACCGGCAGCATAAAGTGGGCGGAGAAGGCCAAGCTCGGCTACTACGCGCAGGACCATGCGCACGATTTCGCCGAAGACAAAGTGATGATGGAATGGATGACCGACTGGCGCGGGCCGTCCGACGATGACCAGGTGGTACGTGGCACGCTGGGCCGTTTGCTGTTCTCCGGCGACGACGTGAAGAAGCGCGTGAAGGTGCTGTCCGGCGGCGAGAAAGGCCGCATGCTGTTCGGCAAGCTGATGCTGGCCAAGCCCAACGTGCTGCTGATGGACGAACCGACCAACCACATGGACATGGAAGCCATCGAATCGCTCAACACCGCGCTCGACCTGTTCAAGGGCACCCTGATATTCGTCTCCCATGACCGTGAGTTCGTGTCCTCGCTGGCCACGCGCATCATCGAGATCTCCGACAAGGGCGTGACCGATTACCACGGTACTTATGAAGAGTACCTGCGCAGTCAGGGCGCCGAAGAGTAACGAAGGGCGATCGTGGTCAGAACCATCGGCGTGTTCGATTCGGGTGTGGGCGGACTCTCCGTTCTGCACCACATTCGTGATGCGCTGCCGGAAGCCAGGCTGATCTACGTCGCCGATTCAGCCCATGTCCCTTACGGCGGCAGATCGGCCGCTTATATCGAAGCGCGTTCCATGGCGCTGACGCGCTTCCTGCTCAGCCAGGGAGCGGAAGCCATCGTCATCGCCTGCAATACCGCGACGGCCGCCGCCGCCCTGCCCTTGCGCAAACAGTTCAGCAATATCCCGTTCATCGGCATGGAGCCCGCCGTCAAACCGGCAGTCGCCGCGACCAGAAGCAATGTGGTGGGCGTGCTGGCAACCGTGGGTACGCTGGAGAGTGCACGTTTTGCCGCGCTGCTGGATAAATATGCCGGGAATGTGAAGATCGTCACGCAGGGCTGCCCCGGACTGGTCGAACTGGTCGAGCGTGACGAATTGCACAGCGTTGAAGCGCGAAGTCTGGTGGAACGCTACACCGCACCCTTGCTGGCAGCCGGGGCGGACACTTTCATCCTCGGTTGCACGCACTATCCTTTTCTTGCGCCGCTGATCCGCGAAGTGGTGGGTGAACAGATCACACTGATCGACACCGGCGCAGCCGTCGCGCGTGAACTCAAGCGCCGTGTCGATAGCGAGCTGTCACCATGCGAGATGCAGGGGGTGGCCGGCAGCGAAAGCTTCTACACCAGCGGCGATGCCGAGCAAGCTGCGCGCATCGTGTCCCAGTTGTGGGGCAAGCAGGTCGTGGTCGAACCGTTGCCGCACGCGTATCGTTGATCCCATAGCACGACGCATCCTTAGCCGTGGGTGCATCCACGCGAGGGATATCCGTTAGAATCTGCGGACTGACATCAGGAGTCGCCGCATGAGCAACACGCATCGCTACACCCTCACCATCACCTGCCCCGACCGTTCCGGCATCATCGCTGCTGTCACCGGCTTCATCGCAGAACACGGCGGCTTCATCACCGAGGCGAGCTATCACACCGAACAGGACGCGCAGCGCTTCTTCATGCGTCAGGAGATGCGCGCGGATTCATTGCCGTTCGATGCGGCGACGTTCCGCGAGAAGTTCAAACCGCTGGCGGGCGAATTCAACATGACATGGCAGCTGACCGATTCCGCCAACAAGAAGCGGCTGGTGGTGCTGGTGAGCAAGCAGGACCACTGTCTGGACGATCTGTTGCACCGCTGGCGCAGCGGCGAACTGCAGGTGGACATCCCCTGCGTCATCTCCAACCACGAGGACTTGCGCAGCTTCGTCGAATGGCACGGCATCCCCTTCATACATGTCGACATGAGCGGCAACAAGGAGGAGGCGTTCCAGCACATCGCCGCCCTGTTCGACCAGCATCGCGGCGATGCCATGGTGCTGGCGCGCTTCATGCAGATCCTGCCGCCCTGGTTGTGCCAGCGTTATCCGGGCCGCGTCATCAACATCCACCACAGCTTCCTGCCCTCCTTCGTCGGTGCCAAGCCCTACCATCAGGCCTACCAGCGCGGCGTGAAGCTGATCGGCGCCACCTGCCACTATGTCACTGACGAACTGGACGCCGGCCCCATCATCGAACAGGACACGGTGCGCATCGACCACGGCGACACGCCGGACGATCTGGTGCGCTACGGGCGCGATATCGAGAAGACCGTGCTGGCGCGCGGCCTGCGTTACCATGTGGAGGACCGCGTGCTGGTGTGCGGCAACAAGACCATCGTATTCCGTTGATTCATCAAGCCGGAGGGGGCTATGGAAAATCTGGATCGTGATCGCGCGCTGACCGCGCAGAACCTGCTGTTCCACAACGTAGACTTCACCAGTGTCGAGTACATGATGGAACGCAGCCAGGTGCGGACTCTTGCCACCGGCGAGAAGCTGCTGCAGCCGGAAGTTCCCAACACCTGGCTGTATCTCATCCTGGAAGGTGAACTGCGCGTTCATCTGGCTGCACAGCAGACGATGGAACATGCCTCGCTGGTGGCCGGCGAATGCACCGGCGAGATATCACTGGTGGACGGCAAGAACCCTTCCGCACTGGTGGTCGCCGCCAAACCCACGCGTGTGCTGGCGGTGCCGCACGACACGGTGTGGTCGCTGGTGGACCAGTCGCACGACGTGGCGCGCAACCTGCTTGCCATCATCGCCGGGCGTATGCGCCACGACAATTCCGCCCTCATCTCCTCGCACAACCAGCGCGCGCAATATGAACATCAGGCCACCGTCGACGCGCTCACCGGCGTGCATAACCGGCGCTGGATGAGCGACGCTTTTCCGCGCGTGCTGCACCGTTGTGCACTTAACAAGCAGCATAGTGCGGTGATGGTGCTGGATATAGATCATTTCAAAAACGTCAACGACAGCTATGGCCATCTGGTCGGCGATGCGGCGTTGAAATCGCTGGCTTACATCATGCAGCACAACCTGCGCCCGCATGACCTGCTGGTGCGCTATGGCGGTGAAGAGTTCGCCATCCTGCTGCCGGATACCGGACTGAAGGAAGCACGTTCTATCGCCGAGCGTCTACGCCAGATGGTCGCGGCCAATGAGTTGGTGAGCAACGGCGTGGCTTTCAAGATCACTGTTTCCAGCGGCATCGCCTCCATCGACGACGAGGACGATCTGGAATCAAGCTTCGCCCAAGCCGATGAGGCGCTATATCGCGCTAAAGAGAGCGGCCGCAACCGGGTAGAGATCGCTGCCTGACCTTGCTTCAATTGCGGATCGTCGGAAACTAATTCAGGCGATGCCTACTCTATGGCACCGTTAGAATTCATTTACCGCTTAATGCCTATCGCGCCCGCATGTCAGTAAGCCCGCCCATCCTCCGTATCGGCCCCTATTCCATCGTGCGCGAACTGGGCGAAGGCGCCACTTCCAACGTCTATCTCGCCCTGCGCGACGGCTCCTATGCCTCGGTCGCGCTCAAGCAGTTGCGCCGTGCCAGCCAGTCCGAGCTGCACAAATCCATGTTCACCGCCGAGGTCGAACTCGGCCACAGGATGCAGCACCGCAACATCGTGCGCGTCATCGATGCCGACCTGAACGAACCGACCGGTGCCTATCTGGTGATGGAATACATCAATGGCAAGCCGCTGGACCGGCACGACAAGGTCGAGAACCTGCTGCCATTGGACAAGGTGCTCTCCGTCACCGCGCAAGTGGCCGAGGCATTGAAATATGCGGCAGAAATGGGCGTGGTGCACCGCGACGTCAAACCCGGCAACATCATCCTCATGCCCAACGGTGTCGCCAAACTGGCCGACTTCGGCTGCGCCATCCCGGTCAGCGAGATGGGCGCCGTGGTGGCCGGCAGCCTGGCCTATATGTCGCCGGAGCAGATCGAAGGCGAAGCGCTGGATCAGCGCTCTGACATCTACTCGCTGGGTGCCGTGCTGTACCGGCTATTGACTGGCCACCACACCTTCGAAGCGGACAACCAGTTCGACGCCCGTATCGCGATCCTGAACTTCCCCATCACCCCCATCGACACCTGGCGCAAGGCACTGCCCAAAGTGCTCACCGACGTGGTCGAACGCGCCATGCAAAAGAACCCGGCCGAACGCTATGCCAACTGGGATGAATTCATCGCTGATCTGAACAAGGCGATCCAGCTGATCGAAGCGAGCGACTACGACATGGACTTGTACCGCGGCTTCAGTATGAACACACAGGCCGAGTTGTCGAATTACATGTCGCAGTCCAGAGTGTTCTCGCGCAGTGTGTTTTCAAGGAGCGGGTTTTCCAGGAGTACGGTGCCGGATACTTATGGAGGCGGGTGAAAGTTTTTGTCTTCACTTTAACTTCAAAATCAAAACCGTCGGGCAACCCCCGACGGTTTTGACTTTGCAGACCTGCGGGCTTCGCCCATCCTTCGATACGGCTACGCCTACTCAGGACGAACGGTCCGGGTGTTGTCTTTTGTTGGGTAACGTTGCGCCCAACCTACACAGCCCGCGATCTTCGATAGCCCTGCCTCATACGGAAACTGCACCGCCCACTTCTGGTGCGCAGCCCCTTCCCATGCACTGCTATCAGGCAAACCTATATCCCGTCATTACGTAACCCGCTGTATCTACAAGCATGAAGAAGCTGGCACACATCCTGCTGTATAGCCAGCGAGGGTGCTGATCATGTCGATCAGTCACTTGTGAGAACTAGGGTTCCGATCGTTGGCTTGTCAGTTGGCGATGTCTGGTCCGAGAGTGCTCGGTCTTGTCGGAGACAAGGCTCCACGGAGGGATAAAAGCCCGGGAGGTTGTGACCACGTTACGGTTGGCACCCTCCCGGGCTTTGATATTTTCAGGAGTGTGTCATGTCGTCACGTAACAAGATTCTCGCTAGGTGGGACAGTCTCTGGGTGATACGCGGAGAGTTGAGCCGCCGCACCTATCTGCTGTTCGCGCTGTTCGGCATGCTGGTTCCGCTGGCCGCATGGTGGGGGCTTTCGGTCAGCGGCTGGATGGACAAGGTGTTCATGCCGGGGCCGATGGAAGTGGTGTCCCGTGCCTACACCTGGTTCATGGATGACGAGCTGTCGCACGACATCTGGATCAGCACCTATCGCGTCATGGCCGGCTTTGCCTTGTCCGCTGTGCTGGCCATTCCTATCGGCCTGATGATCGGCACCTACCGTCCGGTGCAGGCCATGCTGGAGCCGCTCACCGACTTCATCCGCTACATGCCCGCCGTCGCCTTCATCCCGCTGGTGATGTTGTGGGTCGGTATCGACGAGAGCTCCAAGATCGCCATCATCTTCATCGGCACTTTCTTCCAGATGGTGCTGATGGTGGCCGAAGACGTGCGCCGCGTGCCCATCACCCAGATCGAGGCGGCGCAGACCATGGGCGCGAGCCGTGGCGAGATCGTGTCGCTGGTGATCGTGCCGTCGGCCAAGCCCGCCTTGCTCGACACCTTGCGCGTGACCATGGGCTGGGCGTGGACCTATCTGGTGGTGGCTGAGCTGGTCGCCGCCAACTCCGGCCTCGGCTATTCCATCCTGCGCGCACAGCGCTTCATGCAGACCGACAAGATCTTCGCCGGCATCATTTTGATCGGCCTCATCGGTCTGACCATAGACCAGTTGTTCCGCTGGCTGCATCGCAGGAACTTCCCCTGGATGTACAAGAAATAAGGCGAACGATGACCATCAAGATCAGCATACAGGCAGCACACAAGACCTTCGGCAGCGGCGACAAGGCCATCGTCGCCCTGCAGGAAGTGAATCTGGAGATCGGCAGCAACGAGTTCGTCACCTTCGTCGGCGCGTCGGGCTGCGGCAAGTCCACTTTGCTGCGCTGCATCGGCGGTCTGGAGACCTTGTCATCCGGCAGCATCAAGGTGGATGGCGTGGACATCAACGGACCCGGCGTGGACCGTGCCATGGTGTTCCAGCATTACAGCCTGTACCCCTGGCTGACGGTGACGGAGAACATCAAGTTCAGCCGCAAGCTGCGTGCCGGTCGTGAAGATCTGACCTCGTCGGATGTCGAAGCCGCGTCGGGACGCGCCGATGCCTTGATCAACCTGATGGGTTTGAACCACGTGCGCGACGCCTATCCCAACCAGCTCTCCGGCGGCATGCAGCAGCGTGTCGCCATCGCGCGCGCCCTACTGCCGCGTCCGCAGATCCTGTTGATGGACGAGCCGTTCGGCGCACTGGATGCACAGACGCGGGAAGTGATGCACGACATGATCCTGCACGTCTCCAAGCTGGAGAAGACCACCATCGTATTCGTCACCCATGACGTGGAAGAAGCCATCTACCTGGGGCAGCGCGTGGTGGTGATGGCGCCGCGACCGGGCCGTGTCGACAGCATCTATCAGGTCGAGCTGCCGGAAGAGCGCAATCAGGACATGAAGCTTGATCCCGGCTTCCTGCAGCAGAAGAAAGCCATCCTGACCCGCATCCGCGAGACCGCCGGTATGCACACCGATTACGAACTGCTGGAACGCATGACACAGCAAGCCGCACAACAGAACGACATGCAATGAGGAACGACGAGATGACTGAACACTTATCCAAAACCAATCTGCTGTGGGAAGAGACGCTTCCCGGCGGTGCGCATAGCTCCTTCGTGATGAAGCGCGGCACCGCCTTGCGCCTCACCGATGTGGAAGGCGGCGCCAACCTGAGCGCGCTGTTCTACAACCAGGAAGAGAAGCTGGAGCGCTACAACATGCCGGACACGCTGAAGGCGCAGCACACCGCGCATCTCACCACCGGCTTCGTGCTGTATTCCGACATGGGGCGCGTGCTGGCCTCGGTCATCGGCGACAGCGTGGGCTGGCACGACACCATCAGCGGCATGAGCAACGCCGCGCTGGTGGAGAAGAGATACGGCAAGGCCGATTACCAGCAGGCGCGCAACGCCATGCACCGCAACGCACGCGACAGCATGCTGATCGAGCTGGGCAAGTGGGGATTGGGCAAGCGCGACATCGTGCCCAACGTGAACTTCTTCAGCAAGGTGAGTAGCGACGAGAGTGGCGGACTGCACTTCGCGGCGAACCATTCAAAAGCAGGTGCATTCGTCGAACTGCGTTTCGAGATGGACGTGCTGGTGGTGTTGAGCGCCACCCAGCATCCGCTTGACCCGAATCCCGACTACGCCCCCAAGCCGGTGTTGCTGCAGGCATGGCGCTGCGGCACGCCGGACGAACAAGACCTGTGCCGCAACTTCCGTCCCGAGAACGTGCGCGGCTTCCACAACACCGAACTGTTGTTCCGTTGAGCGCAGGAGAGAACATGAGCATCGTTGAAAGCAAACTGAACCCGCAACAGGCCAGCTATGACCTGGTGCTGCCCGCCGGTGAATCCTGGCTGCATGAAGTGAAGCGCGGACAGGTGTTCCGCATCCTCGACCTGGAAGGCAATCAGGCTGTGGACACCCTGTTCTACAGCGCACGCGATCCGCAGGAGCGCTACAGCGCGGTGGATACCATCCGCGAACAGGGCAACCTCTACCTCACTGCCGGCACCAAGCTGATGTCCACCGAAGGCAATGTGCTGATGACCATCGTCGCTGATACCTGCGGCCGTCACGACACCTTGGGCGGTGCCTGCGCCGCCGAGAGCAACTCGGTGCGTTACGCCACCGACAAGAAATACATGCACAGCTGCCGCGACAGCTTCCTGCACGCCTTGGGCCATTGCGATTGCGGCATGGACAAGCGCGACCTTACTGCCAATGTGAACTTCTTCATGAACGTGCCGGTGACACCGCAGGGCGAGCTGACCTTCGCCGACGGCATCTCCGCAGCCGGCAAGTATGTCGAGATGCGCGCCGAGATGGATGTGTTCGTGCTGATCTCCAACTGCCCGCAACTGAACAACCCCTGCAACGCCTACAACCCGACGCCGGTGCAGTTGCTGATCTGGGACGCCGCTGCTTGATGAATCCGCGCATCCGGACGACCGGATGCCTGACCAATACGCAGGACGACCTGCGATACAGGTGAAGAACCATGTTCGATAAAGTCTTGATAGCCAATCGCGGCGCGATCGCCTGCCGCATCATCCGCACCCTGAACAAGATGGGTGTCCGCTCCGTGGCGGTGTATTCGGAAGCCGATGCCCGTTCGCTGCATGTGCAGATGGCGGACGAAGCCGTATGCATCGGCACTGCAGCCGCAGCGGACAGTTATCTGCGCGGCGAGCACATCCTCGAAGTCGCATTGAAGATCGGCGCGCAGGCTATCCATCCCGGCTACGGTTTCCTGTCCGAGAACGCGGGCTTTGCTGAACAATGCGCACAAGCAGGCGTGGTGTTCATCGGCCCGACACCGGACCAGATGCGCCGCTTCGGCCTGAAGCACACCGCGCGCGAGCTGGCCGAACAGAACGGTGTGCCATTGTTGCCGGGCAGCGGACTGCTGACCGACGTCGGGCACGCGCATGCCGAGGCCTCGCGCATCGGCTACCCGGTGATGATCAAGAGCACGGCAGGTGGCGGCGGTATCGGCATGCGCCTGTGCTGGAGCGCGGACGAACTGAGCGAAGCGTTCCAGTCGGTGGAACGTCTGGCACGCGCCAACTTCAAGGACGCCGGCATCTATCTGGAGAAGTATGTCGAGCATGCGCGCCACATCGAAGTGCAGTTGTTCGGTGACGGCAAAGGCGGCGTGATCGCACTGGGCGAGCGCGACTGCTCGGTGCAGCGCCGCAACCAGAAGGTGATCGAAGAGACGCCCGCGCCCAACATCACCCCGGAAGTCAGAAAGCATCTGCTGGATACGGCCGTGCGTTTGGGCAAGGCCGTCGGCTACCAGTCAGCAGGCACGGTGGAGTTCGTATTCGATGCCTTGAGCGGCGAGTTCTACTTCCTCGAAGTGAACACGCGCTTGCAGGTGGAGCACGGCGTCACCGAAGAAGTGACCGGTGTCGATCTGGTCGAGTGGATGATGTTACAGGCCGCAGGTGAGTTACCCGCGCTGGTGAACATCGAGATCAAGCCCAAGGGTTCATCCATCCAGGTGCGCCTGTATGCGGAAGACCCGAACAAGAACTTCCAGCCTTCCAGCGGCGTGCTGAGCGGCGTCGAATTCTCCGCCAATGCACGCAACGAGACCTGGGTGGAGCGCGGCAGCGAAGTGCCGCCCTACTATGACCCGATGATCGCCAAGATCATCGTCAAGGCGATGAACCGCGAGTCCGCACTGGAGAAGATGAGTGCGGCGCTGGCCGAAACGCGCGTGGACGGCATCGAGACCAACCTCGATTACCTGCGCCAGATCGTGGCCGACAATGTGTTCGCCGAAGGCCGGCAGATCACGCGCTACCTGAACGGTTTCCACTACCAGCCGCATACCATCGACGTACTGGAACCCGGTGTGCAGAGCAGCATCCAGGACTATCCCGGCCGTCTCGGTTACTGGAACATCGGCGTGCCGCCTTCCGGTCCTATGGATGCGCTGGCGTTCCGTCTGGGTAACCAGCTGGTGGGCAATGCGGCCGAGGCCGCCGGACTGGAACTGACCGTGTCCGGCCCGACGCTGAAGTTCAACCAGGACATCGTGATCGCGCTGACCGGCGCTGACATGAAAGCCGAGCTGGACGGCAAGCCGCTGAAATTCTGGCGCAGCCATGCGGTGAAGGCTGGCAGCGTGCTGCGCCTGGGCGCGGTACAGGGCGGCGGTTGCCGCAGCTATCTGGCGGCGGCGGGCGGTTTCGACGTGCCGGATTATCTGGGCAGCAGATCCACCTTCACGCTGGGCCAGTTCGGCGGTCACGGCGGGCGCACCTTGCGCACCGGTGATGTGCTTCACCTGGGTGTGGCATCGGAAACTTATGAGCAGCGCACGTTGCCGTCCGAGCTGTTGCCGAGCTACAGCAAGCAATGGGAGATCGGTGTGCTATACGGCCCGCACGGCGCGCCCGATTTCTTCACTCCAGCCGATATAGCGACCTTCTTCGCCACCGACTGGGAGGTGCACTACAACTCCAGCCGCACCGGCGTGCGCCTGATCGGCCCCAAGCCGCAATGGGCGCGGCAGGACGGCGGCGAGGCGGGGCTGCATCCGTCCAACATCCACGACAACGCCTATGCCATCGGCGCGGTGGATTTCACCGGCGACATGCCGGTCATCCTCGGCCCGGACGGTCCCAGCCTGGGCGGCTTCGTGTGCCCGGTCACCATCGTGCAGGCCGAGTTGTGGAAGATGGGCCAGCTGCGCCCGGGCGATACGGTGCGTTTCCGTTTCATGTCGCTGCAACAGGCCAACCATCTGGAACGCTTGCAGGACGCGACCATCGCGCAACTGCAATTGCCGCAGCAGATCGACGACTACCCGGCTGAGCAAAAGATGGGTAGCCCCATCGTGCATACCATCCCCGCCAAGGGAGAACAGGTGCAGGTGGTGTATCGCCAGTCCGGCGACCGCAATCTGCTCATCGAATACGGCCCGCTGGTGCTCGACCTCAACCTGCGCTTCCGCGTGCATGCGCTGATGGAATGGGTGCAGGGCGCGGTAACCGACGGCAGCCTGCCCGGCATCCTCGACCTGACACCGGGCATCCGTTCGCTGCAGATCCATTTCGACAGCCGTGTGCTGGCGCGCGAGGCGCTGGTGAAGCTGCTGGTCAAGGCCGAGAAGAAACTGCCGCCGATAGACGACATGCAGGTGCCGACCCGCATCGTGCACCTGCCGTTGTCATGGGACGATCCGTCCACCAAGCTGGCCATCGAGAAATACATGCAGTCGGTGCGCAAGGATGCCCCTTGGTGCCCGAGCAACATCGAGTTCATCCGCCGCATCAACGGCATCGAGGATATCGAGACGGTGAAGAACATTGTGTTCGAGGCGAGCTATCTGGTGATGGGGTTGGGCGACGTGTATCTCGGTGCGCCGGTGGCCACGCCGCTCGATCCGCGTCACCGTCTGGTCACCACCAAATACAACCCGGCGCGCACCTGGACGCCGGAGAACGCGGTCGGCATCGGCGGCGCTTACATGTGCGTGTACGGCATGGAAGGTCCCGGCGGTTACCAGTTCGTCGGCCGCACCATCCAGATGTGGAACCGTTACAAGCAGACGCGGGACTTCAAGGAAGGCAAGCCATGGCTGCTGCGCTTCTTCGACCAGATCCGCTTCTACCCGGTGTCTGAGCAGGAACTGCTGAAGATGCGCGAAGACTTCGTGGCCGGCCGCTTCCAGCTCAAGGTCGAAGAGAGCACTTTCAGTCTGAAGGACTACAACCGGTATCTGCAGGACAACGATAAAGAGATCAGCGCATTCCGCGACACACAGCGTGCCGCCTTCGCGGCCGAGCGCGAGATGTGGAAGGCCAACGGTCAGGCCGAATACGCGAGCGACAGCAGCGTGGCAGAGGCCGGTGCGGACAGCGAACTCGACCTGCCGCCCGGCAGCCGTGCGGTCGCGGCACACGTCGCAGGCAATGTGTGGGCGATCCCGGCCGGAGTGGGCAGCAAGGTCAAAGCGGGTGACACGCTGGTGGTGATCGAGTCGATGAAGATGGAGATCGCCGTGGTCGCACCGTGCGACGGCGAGGTGATCCAGATGAGTTGCCGCACCGGCGGTCAGGTCGCGGCAGGTCAGGACCTGCTGGTCATCCAGGGTGAGGTGTGAGGACGCTATGAAGCACGATCTGAACATCGCCACCCTGCGCCGCCGTTATCTGGCCGGTGAGATCCATCCGCGCGAAGTGATGCAGGACATCGTCGCGCGCATCGGCGACGATCCGCACCATGTGTGGATCTATCGCTTGCCGCTGGAAGAAATTGAAAATTATGTTGCCGCTTTGATGGACAAGAACCCGGCCGAGTTGCCGCTGTATGGCATCCCATTCGCCATCAAGGACAACATCGATCTGGCCGGTGCGCCGACAACGGCCGGTTGTGCCGAGTACGCCTACCATCCGCAACGGCATGCGACGGTGGTGCGTCTGCTCATCAACGCCGGGGCGATCCCCATCGGCAAGACCAACCTCGACCAGTTCGCCACCGGTCTGAACGGTACGCGCTCACCGCATGGTGCCTGCCGCAATGCGTATGACCCGGATTACATCTCGGGCGGTTCCAGCTCCGGTTCGGCGGTGGCGGTCGCGCTGGGGCAGGTGAGTTTCAGTCTGGGCACCGACACTGCCGGCTCAGGTCGCGTACCGGCCGCATTCAACAATCTGGTCGGCGTGAAGCCCACGCGCGGCTGGCTCTCCACGCGTGGCGTGGTGCCTGCCTGCCGCTCGCTGGATTGCGTGTCCATCTTCGCGCTCAACACGGCGGACGCATCTACCGTGCTGTCTGTCGCAACGATGCTGGACGAACAGGATGCCTATTCGCGTCAGGCGCTCACTCATGGTTTCGATTTTGGTCGCGCCGAGTCTTTCCGTTTCGGTGTGCCGCGTGCGGATCAATTGCAGTTCTTCGGCAATCAGGATGCGGCGGTGCTGTTCCAGAAAAGTGTCGCGGCAATGGAAGCCAGCGGCGGACAGAAAGTGGAGATCGATTTCCTGCCCTTCCTGAAATCTGCGCGGTTGTTGTACGAGGGCCCCTGGGTGGCGGAACGCTATGCCGCGATCCGTGAATTCTTCGATGCACATGCCGATGCGATCAATCCCGTGGTGCGCGAGATCATCGCGGGGGCAAAGAAGTTCTCCGCCGCCGACACCTTTGACGGAATGTACAAACTGCAAGCCTTGCGCGCCGAAGCCGCTCTGACCTGGGGCAAGATCGACTGTCTGGTGACGCCGACCGCCGGCACCATCTATCGCATCGCCGAGATGGAAGCCGACCCGATCAGGCTGAATGCGAACTTGGGCTATTACACCAACTTCATGAATCTGCTGGATTGCGCGGCGCTCGCGGTGCCTGCCGGTTTTCAGCAGGACGGCCTGCCGTTCGGTGTCACGCTGGTGGCGCAGGCGCATCAGGATGTGCCGCTGCTGCAACTGGCAGAACGTCTGAGCCACAGCTCAAGCCCGGACCTGCCGCTGCCGCAGGTGCAAGGCGGTCGCGTGCGTGTCGCGGTGTGCGGTGCACACCTCGCAGGTCTGCCGCTCAATCATCAGCTCACCAGTCGCGGCGCACATCTGGTCGCACGCACGCACAGCAGCCCCGATTACAAACTGTATGCCCTGCCCGGCGGCCCGCCGTATCGTCCCGGCATGGTGCGCGTGGCACAGGGCGGCGATGCCATCGCAGTGGAAGTGTGGGAGATGGCAGACCGCGAGTTCGGTTCTTTTGTGGCGGGCATTCCCGCTCCGCTCGGCATCGGCACGCTGATGCTTGCGGACGGAACATCGGTAGCGGGTTTCATGTGCGAGCAGTACGCAGTCGCGGAGGCGGAAGACATCACTGGCTACGGCGGCTGGCGCGCGTATCTGGCACAGCGCGGCGCCTGAGCATGGAACTGCAACTGTACAAGACGATGTGGGGACATCAGGGCGCACTGGATGTCGCGGCCGCACAGGCGCTGGACGCAGGCTTCGCCGGGTTGGAAGGCAATGCCGATAACCTGCCGCGCGACGAATTGCGCGACGTGTTGCAGGCGCGCGGGCTGGCCTACATCCAGGAGATCGTCACCGGCGGCAACTATGTGCCGCGCCGCCATGACACGGTGCTGGAACACATCGCCGATGTCGAACGCCAGTTGCAACTGGGCCGCTCACTCGATCCGCAATGGGTCACGGTGATCGGCGGTTGCGATGCGTGGACGCTGGAGCAGAGCGTGCGTTTCCTCGGTGAGTCGCAGGAGATCGCGGCACGCATGGGCATCGCGTGCAGTTTCGAGACGCATCGCAGCCGTTCGCTGTTCAACCCGTGGGTCACGCTGGCTGTGCTGGAACGCTTGCCGGAACTGAAGCTCACCTGCGATTTCAGCCACTGGGTGGTGGTGCTGGAACGGCAACTGGATGACGACTGGGATGCCGTACTGGAGGTGGCGAAACATGCGCACCACATCCACGCGCGCGTCGGCTATGACCAAGGGCCACAGGTGCCGCATCCGGCTGCACCGGAATATGCCGCGGCGCTGGCCTCACATCAGCGTTATTGGGAGGCGATCTGGAGCGTGCAATTGGCTGAAGGTCGCGCGCTCAGCAGCATGACACCCGAGTTCGGTCCGGACGGTTATTTGCACACCCTGCCTTTCACGAAACAGCCGGTCGCCGATCTGTGGGAGATCAATGCCTGGATGGGCGACACGGAGCGTGGACATTTCCAGGAATGGAAAAAGGGTATCGCACAGGCGAACGATGCATAGCAATCCAACATCGTGCATCGCGTGTATGCGACGCCCGAAACGGGTGCGCAGATCACAGTATCAAGCAGTGGCAGTACCGGCGGAGCAGGCCAGAACGCCGCACAGCATGGTTGGCATGCAATCTGCTGTGAAAGGTTTGTAGTCAGTGGGGGTAAACACCGCCCCCGGTAACGGTTGGTCAACTTAAACAGGAGATAGCATGATGGATATCAAGAAACTTATGGCAGCCGTAGCATTGCTGGCGGCTTCGTTCTCGGCAGGCGCTGCGACACCGGTCAAGATCGCGCTGACCACATGGATCGGCTACTCGCCGTTCTACGTGGCAGAAGGCATGGACATGTACAAGAAGCAGGGCCTGAAAGTCACCCTGCAGACCTTCGCCGATCCGGCCATGCTGCCTTCCGCCGTTGCGGGCAAGGCAGTGGACGGTGCATTGATGACCTTCGACCAAGTGATCGGTGCGGCGGCGCAGGGTCAGGTGTTCAAGGTGGTGATGCCCATCGACTATTCCAACGGCGGCGATGCCGTGCTGGCGGATATGTCGATCAACAAGATCACCGACCTGAAAGGCAAGAAGGTCGCCTATGCACCGTTGTCCCCTTCAGATTTCCTGATCTCTTATGCGCTGAAGATCAACGGCATGAGCGACAAGGACATCAGCCCGATCAACATGACACCGGAAGCGATCCCGTCCGCAATGGCTTCCAAGGCTGTACCAGCCGGTACGACCTACGAGCCGAACGTGTCACAGATCCTCGGTATGGGTGACGGCAAGCAGTTCCACGTGATCTATTCCTCGAAAGAAGCACCCGGCCTGATCGCTGACGTGCTGGTGTTCGACGAGGCGTATATCAAGAAGAACGGCAAGGAAGTCACTGCGCTGATCAAGGCCTATCTGGAAGGTCTGGCCTACATGAAGTCGCATCCGAAGGAAGCTTCCGACATCATCGGCAAGGCCATCGGCGTGTCGGGCAAGGAAGTGCTGGAACAGCTGGAAGGTGTGTACAACATCCCGCTGAAAGAGATGGGCCAGCCGTTCAAGCCGGGCAAGGACACCAAGTCCTACTTCGTCAGCGGTGAGGTGATCAACGAGATCCTGATCAAGAGCGGTCAGATCAAGAAGCCGGTCGCCATCGAGACCACTATCGACGACAGCTTCGTCAAGGCAGTCATGAAGTAATGCGGTATCGCCCCTGCGAGCGTTGTCGCAAGCAGGGGCGTTCTTAAGGAGTCACTATGCGCACGCGCATCTTTCGCCATGCAGATGGCATCCTTCCGAATTCCCTCGCCATCACCTATGCCCTGAGCGGCTACGGGGTCGGCTTGTGGTTGATGACGAGCAGCAATCTGGCCGTGGCATCGTTGGCCACGCTGTGGTTCGCCCACGCGCTCATCATCGCCGCCTATCTGTTCCACGAGTTCGCACACGACACGATATTTGCGCGCCACGACGCAAATTCATGGGGTGGTGTGTTGATGATCTGGCTCACCGGCAGCTGCTACGCGCGCTATGAGCATCTGCGACACAAACATGTGCGCCATCATGTCGATCGCGCCGACGTGATCAGTCTGGACACCAAGGCGCTGGTCCGGTCCCTGCCTGCGCCACTTCGCCGCTTCATGCTGTTGCTGGAGTGGCTGTACATCCCGGCAGTCGAGTTGCTGATGCACGCCTTCGTCATCGCTTTGCCGTTCCTGCGCGAAGAACGGCGCGCGGACCGCAAGCGCGTCGCGCTGATCCTGCTGCTGCGCGGCATCGCGTTCGCAATGCTGGCTTATTATTCGATGCAGGCGCTGCTGCTGTACGTTGTTGCCTACCTGGTCATGGTCACCGTGCTGCGTTTCGCCGATGCCTTCCAGCATACCTACGATGCGTATGCCATCCTGGAGAGCGACAAGGTGCCGGACGAAAAGCTGCGCGACAAAGCCTATGAGCAGGGCAACACTTATTCCAATCTGGTCAGCGTGTGCCGGCCGTGGCTGAACCTGCTGATCCTGAACTTCCCCTACCACAATGCGCATCACGAGCAGCTGGCTGTGCCCTGGTACCGATTACCGGCGCTGCATCGCAAGCTGTATGGCGACAGTAACGGGCAGGTCATTCCCATGTCCAGACTGCTGCTGCCGTTCCATCGCCATCGCGTGACGCGCGTGTTGTCCGACGATTACGGCGTGGTCGATACTGCAGCCGGCAAGGCGGAGGGTTTCATCGGCGCGGTATCGGTCTCTTTCCTGACGGCGGTGTGAGATGACGATGACAGCATTGGCGCCGCGCCGCGAGCGCATGGCGATCAGCTCGCTATTGGTGGGCGCGCTGTTCTGGGGCATGCTGTGGTGGCCGCTGAAGGCGCTGGACGGCATCGGCGTCGCCGGCAGCATCGTGCAGGTGTTCGCTTACGGACTGGCTGCCCTGCTGCTGTTGCCGTTTGCCTTACGCAGTATGGCGCAGTGGCGCGACCAGCTCGGCTTGCTGGCGATCATCATGCTGATGGGCGGCTGGGCCAATGCCTCGCTGGTCACCGCGCTCACCGAAGGCAGCGTGGTGCGCGTGATGCTGCTGTTCTTCCTTGCGCCGGTGTGGACCATCATCGCGGCGCGCATCTTTCTCGGCGAGGCGTTCACGCGTCTGCGCCTCATCTCGCTGTTGCTGGCGCTGGCCGGCCTGGTGGCGACCCTGGGTGGACCGGAACTGTTCTCCGCGCCGCTGTCGATGATCGACCTGCTGGCGCTTTCGTCCGGCCTGGCGTTCGCGCTCAACAACGTGGCGGTGCGGGTCGGCCATCATCTGACCGACTCGGTACGGGCGAGCGCGATGATAGGCGGCTGCGCGCTGATCGCATTGGGCTTCCTGACTTTCGGCGGGAAACCGTTGCCCACACTCGAGGGCCAGCAGGTCGGTACGATGCTGGCGCTCGGCTTGTTGTGGATACTGCCCGGCACGCTGGTCACTTTCTACGGCGTCGCGCGGCTGGATGCAGGCCGTGCCGCCATCCTGCTGCTGGGCGAACTGGTAGTGGCGGTGATCTCGGCGGTTCTGATCGGTGGTGAACATCTTTCCTGGCGTGAAGCGATCGGCGGAACGCTGATCCTCTCCGCCGCCGTCATCGAGGCACGTACCGAATCCACAGGGGCGGCACATGGACAAGCGGCCTGACGCACTCATCGTGATCGATATGCAGCGGGATTTCCTCGATCCCGGCGGCTATGCGGCCACTGCGGGCATGGATGTCAGCGCCCTGCGCCAGCCCATCCCCTTCATCAGTACGCTGCTCGATCACGCCCGCCGCCACGGCATGCTGGTGGTGCACACGCGCGAAGGTCATCGTCCAGATCTGAGCGATTGTCCACCGGCCAAGCTGGCGCGCAGCCGCCAGGCCGGTGCCGAGATCGGCAGCAATGGGCCGCTAGGGCGCCTGCTGGTGCGCGGTGAGTACGGGCATGATTTCGTCGATGAGTTGCAACCGCAGGCCGGTGAGCCGGTGGTGGACAAGCCCGGCTACGGTGCCTTCCATCAGACCGATCTGGCGCAGATCCTGGCTGTACTCGGCATCCGCCGGCTGTACCTGTGCGGGGTCACCACCGAGGTGTGCGTACATTCCACGCTGCGCGAAGCGGCGGATCGCGGCTTCGAGTGCGTGCTGGTGGCGGATGCCTGCGGCTCCGCGCATCCGTACCTGCATGAAGCAGCCTTGCAGATGGTCGCCGTCGAGGGTGGCATCTTCGGTCGCGTCGCGGATACGCAAACTGTCATCACTGAAATGGAGGTGTCGAAATGAGTCAGGTACTTCGTCTGTGGCCGTTACTGACCGCAACCCATCGTTACGACAAATCGCTGTCTACGCGTAACCGCGGACAGGGGCAGATCATCGAAGCGCCCATCCTCGCTTATCTGATCGAGACCGCCAACGGTCGCATCCTGTTCGATGTGGGCTGCGACTACGGCAAGATCGCCGAGCCGAAGCAGCGTGCCAGATACTATGACGAAGAGAACTTCGCCTTCGGTGCCCCGGACATGAAAGCCGAACAGCGCCTGCCCAACCACCTGGCAAAGATGGGGCTGACGCCTGCCGATGTGGATGTGGTGTTCCTCAGCCATCTGCATTTCGACCATGCGGGCGGGTTGTGCGACGTGTGCGGCAAGGAGGTGCACGTGCAGCACGATGAACTGCAAGCGGCGCGTACCGACCTTGATCCTGCCTATTTCAGCGATGATTTCGCGGGCGACTATCCGTGGAAGGTGCAGCAGGGCGAGTACGATCTGGTACCAGGGGTGCGGGCGGTCTCTACACCCGGCCATACCGCGGGTCATATGTCGTTATGGATCGAGCTGCCCAAGGGCCCGCCGGTTGTGCTGTGCGGCGACGCGGCAGACTTGTCCGAGAACCTGGTCAAGGAGATCGCACCGGGATTGTGCTGGCAGGATCGCGAAGACCTTGCGTTGGACAGTATCCGCAAATTAAAAAGTCTGCAGCAGGCAGAACATGCCCAGCTGTGGCCGAATCATGACATCGAGTTCTTCCACACGCTGCAGCAGTTTCCGAAGTTCCATGAGTGAGCCGGCACACAAGGTGTGCCTGGACTGACTGCCTCAGAAGGTGTTTTTGACCAATGCTGGCGCGTTGGTCTGTGGCACATGGCACTGGTTGCAGTTGTAGCGCGCACCGATCAGGTTCTGAGTCACCTTGCCGGGTGCATTGCGCAGGTCGGTGTAATGGCTGGGCGGAATCGGCGTCGGTGTGCCCTTCTCCAGCTTCTGTCCCCATAGCGCGGGCTGCCCGTGGCAGGCGGCGCACATGTTCATCTGTGCCGTGATCGGCTGGAACTCGTCGATGCTGTGCGGTACCTGCGGCGGTGCATCCTTGTAGGCGCGGGGCAGCACCTTGCTTGCTCCGGGCTGGGTCGCGGGGTAGTCATAGGCCTTGGGTTCAGGGACGGAAAAGACGCTGCTCTTGCTAAGCCCCATGCTGTCAGCCTTGATGGGCGGGGCGGCCGATGCGACGACAGGGCCTGCCAGCAGCAGTACGATGCCTGCCATTGTCTGTATGAAACGAGATCCGGAGTGCTGGTTCATGGTTGTTCTCCTGGGCGTGTTCTTTGGGTTCAAGCCTTGTAGATCTTCACGGCACATTTCTTGAAGTCGGTCTGCTTGGAGATCGGGCAAGTGGCATCCAGCGTCAGCTTGTTGATGAACACGCCTTCATCGAACCACGGCACGAACACCATCCCTTTGGCAGGACGGTTGCGTCCCTTCGTCTCCACGGTCGCCTTGATCTTGCCGCGCCGGGATTCGATCCATGCCGTGGCATTCTGTTTCAGGCCGCGCGCCTTGGCATCGTCCGGATGCATGAAGATCTGCGCGGCGGGTACGGCCCAGTGCAGCTCGCGCACGCGTCGGGTCATGGTGCCGGAGTGCCAGTGTTCCAGTACCCGGCCAGTGGACAGCCACAGGTCGTAATTTTTATCCGGCTGCTCGGCTGGTGCGGCATAGGGGCGGAAGAAGATCTTCGCTTTGCCGGCGATATTGGTCTTCTCTTGTGTAGTGACACCGTTCAGATCGCCACTGGGCAAAGATTTTCCGGCAGGTCCGTAGAAGTCGAAGCCGCTCCCTTTCTTGACGTAAGGGTCATACGCTTCATTGAAGCGCCAGTGCGTTTCCTTGCCGTTCACTACCGGCCATTTCAGGCCGCGCACATCATCACGGAAGTACATGTCGAAATCGGCCAGGTCATGCGCATGGCCGCGTCCGAACTGTGCATATTCCTCGAACAGCGCCTTCTCCGGGAACCAGTGGTCACCCAGCAGCGTGGCGGTATGGTTGTCATGTCCCTTGGCGATGGCATCCGGCCATTTGAACTTGCGGTTGGTCTCGGTGGCGAACAGCACGTCATACAACGTGGCATCCGGCGAATAGCCGGACCCGCTCAGCAAGTCCGGCAATTTCCCATCCTCGAAGCCCTCCGTTTTGAGGCCGGGGATCTTTTGCTCTCCCCATACCTCTTTCAACTTGAAACGTTTGGAGAACTCGATGATCTGCCAGATGTCCGAACGTGCCATGCCGGGTGGCGGGATCTGCTCACGCCACAACTGGGTGCGACGTTCGGCGTTGCCATAGCCGCCCCACTTCTCGAAGATGATGGCGGAAGGCAGGACCAGGTCGGCCACCTTGGTGGAGATGCCGGGATACACATCCGACACCACGATGAAGTTGTCTTTCTCGCGTGCCGCATGGATCCAGTGGTTGGCGTTGGCAGTGTCCTGGAAGGGGTTGCACACCTGTATCCATGCCCACTTGAGCTGTCCATCCTCAAGGTCGCGCAGCAGTTTGGTGAAGTGGCTGCCGATCTTGGGGTTGAGTGTCTTGGGAGGCAGGTTCCAGATATGTTCGGAGTGAGTACGGTGTTCGGCGTTGTCCACCACCATGTCTGCCGGCAGGCGGTGTGAGAAGGTCCCCACTTCGCGCGCCGTTCCGCAGGCGGAAGGTTGGCCGGTCAGTGAGAAGGCTCCATTGCCCGGCATCGCCTGTTTGCCCAGCAACAGATGCACCATGTAGGCCTGCTCGTTGACCCAGGTGCCGCGCTGATGCTGGTTGAAGCCCATGGTCCAGAAGCTCACCACCTTGCGGTTCTTCTCGATATAGAGGTCAGCCAACTGCTTGAGCTTGGCCTTGAAGTCCTCTAGGGACTCATCCGCGTCACCCTTGGCCAGTTCGGCGACGAAGTCCAGCGTGTAGGGCTCTACCCCCTTTTTGAAATCCTCGAAGCTGATCAGCCAGTGTTTCCCTGCACTGGCCCGATTCTTCTGCTCCACCGTCTCCCCTGCCTGTTTACCCTGTCCTGTTGCCTCGGCCGCGTCGAGCTGCATGGTCAGCTCTTTGCCGTTCGTATCCTTCTCGGCCTCATAGTCGTACTTGTCCGCACCGCGCATGCCGTAGCCGATGTCGCTCGGGCCGGTGGCGAAGGCGCAGTGCTTGTTGACGAAGTCCCAGTTCACCGCGTCGCGCTTCACGATCTCGCGCGCCAGATAGTTCATTATGGCAAGGTCGGTACTCGGTTTGAAGATGATCTCCAGATCCGCGATATCGGATGAGCGGTTGCTGATGGTGGTCAGGTTGACGATGCGGGTGTTTGGTGAGGACAGACGTCGATCCGTCACGCGTGTCCACAACACCGGGTGCATCTCGGCCATGTTCGCGCCCCATAGCACCATGGTGTCGGTGTGCTCGATGTCATCATAGTTGCCTGCAGGCTCGTCGATGCCAAAAGTCTGCATGAAAGCGGCAACTGCGGACGCCATGCAGTGACGGGCGTTCGGGTCCAGATTGTTGGTGCGGAAGCCTGCCTTGAACAGCTTCACCGCGGCGTAGCCTTCCTGGACGGTATGCTGTCCCGAAGCGAAGAAGCCGACGCCGGTCGGCCCCAGCTCCTTGTGATAGCGCTTGAACTGCTTCTCCATCTCGTCGAAGGCGCGCTCCCATGAGACTTCCACGAAATCACCGCGCTTGTCGAAGCGGCCGTTCTTCATGCGCAGCAGCGGTTTGGTCAACCGGTCATGTCCATAGGGGATCTTGCCGTTGAAATAGCCTTTGACGCAGTTGAGTCCGCGATTCACTTGGGCATCTGCATCGGCCTTGGTGGCGACGATCTTGCCTTTGTGGGTGGCGATCTGCAGACCGCAGCCGACACCGCAGAAGCGGCACACTCCCCTGTCCCAGCGCCAGCCGGATTCGACACTTTGCGTCACAGCTTCCGCCAGTTCACCGACTGGCAGGCCGACTGTGGCAGCGGCGGTGGAGACAACGACACTTTGCTTCAGGAAATCGCGGCGGGTGACAGTCATGGTGATATTCCTTCGAAGAAGTTGGAATCATCGGGGATCGAAACGACAAGAAGCGAGAGATCCCATGAAAACATGCATCGAGGATAAATCTATTCCTTTTTGGCGAAACATTCAACGATTGTGAATGTAATAGCAGACCAAAAGGATGGGAAAGGGCGCTCTGCGGCGCCCTCTGTATGGTGCTTCGCTTGGGCTGGCGAGAATCAGCGCAAGCTTGCGACGTACTTCGATTCGGCCTTGGGGGGTATCGCTGCTTCGATGCGTTGAGGGCGCGGCAGCAGGGGATGCACTTCCTCGACACGTTCGGCCAGTGCCAGCAGTTCTTCAGATTCAGCAGAGCGTGCCAGCTTGAGGACCTCTCTGGCGTAGCTTTCGTCGTTACACATCCATTCGACGTCAATGATTCGGTTGTGCTCGCGCCGCAACAGGACATGGATGCGACCGGCCAGGGCGAACAGCTTTTCCATTTCTCCAGCCATAGTTCTCTCCTTGATATGTTGGTTCGGTAAAAAAAGGGCACCCGCGAAGGTGCCCTGAAATGGAGCCGGGAGGCTCCAGGGAGGAGAAGTTACACGTTGTATGCGCGCTCGCCGTGAGTCGCAGTGTCCAGACCTTCGCGTTCATCTTCTTCAGAGACACGCAGACCCATGACCATGTCGACCAGCTTGAAGCTGACGAAGGCGACCACACCGGACCAGACGATGGTGATCAGCACGCCGGTGGCTTGCGTCATCACTTGTGCACCCATCGAGTAGCCGTCTACACCCACGCCGCCCAGTGCCGGCGATACGAAGATACCGGTGCCGATCGCGCCGATGATGCCGCCGACTGCGTGGATGCCGAACACGTCCAGCGAGTCGTCATAGCCCAGCGACTTCTTCAGACCGGACACCGCCCACAGGCAGACCGGGCCGACGATCAGGCCGAGGATGATGGCGCCCATCGGGCCGACCAGACCGGCAGCCGGTGTGACGGCAACCAGACCTGCGACTGCACCGGATGCGATACCCAGCATGGAAGCCTTGCCGCGCATCATCTTCTCAGCGCCCATCCAAGCCAGTGCAGCGGCGGCGGTAGCGACGATGGTGTTCAGGAAGGCCAGTGCTGCACCACCGGTGGCTTCCAGGTTGGAGCCGGCGTTGAAGCCGAACCAGCCCACCCACAGCAGGGATGCACCGATCATGGTCATCGGCAGATTGTGCGGAGCCATCGGCTCTTTACCGTAACCGATACGCTTGCCGATCACGATCGCACCGACCAGTGCCGCGATACCGGCGTTGATGTGCACCACAGTACCGCCGGCGAAGTCCAGCGCGCCCTTCTCGAACAGGTAACCACCGGTTGCCCATACCATGTGTGCGATCGGCAGGTAGGCGAAGGTGAACCACAGTGCGGAGAACACCATCAGCGAACCGAACTTGATGCGCTCTGCGAAGCCGCCGATGATCAGCGCGGTGGTGATAGCCGCGAAGGTCAGTTGGAAGGCCACGAAGGTGAACTCGGGGATCACCACGCCGTCGGTGAAGGTGGCAGCAGTGCTGTCACCGGTCATGCCGGCCAAGAACATCTTGCTCAGGTCACCGATCGCCCAGTTCATCGAGCCACCGTCACCGAAGGCCAGCGAGTAACCGTAGAACACCCACAGGATGGAGATCAGGGCGAAGATGCCGAACACTTGCGACAGTACGGACAGCATGTTCTTGGCGCGCACCAGGCCACCGTAGAACAGGGACAGGCCCGGCACGATCATCAGGATCACCAGCAGCGTGGACAACATCATCCAGGTGGTGTCGCCTTTGTCCGGCACGGGTGCGGCAGCAGCAACGGCTTCAGCAGTTGCCGTCACGGCCTCCGCTGCAGGCGCGGCTTCCTCGGCGAACGAGGGGCTGACTGCGCCGAACAACACGGCCAGCAGCATGAAAGAAGCGAGTAGTTTCTTCATTTCCATTCTCCTTAAAGGGCTTCCGGACCGACTTCGCCGGTGCGGATACGAATCACTTGTTCCAGATCCGATACGAAGATCTTGCCGTCGCCGATCTTGCCGGTCTGGGCGGCCTTCTCGATAGCTTCCAGCACGCGGTCCAGCTGGTCGTCCTTGATGGCGGCTTCCAGTTTGATCTTGGGCAGGAAATCCACCACATATTCAGCACCGCGATACAGCTCGGTGTGGCCCTTCTGGCGACCGAAACCTTTTACTTCGGTGACGGTGATGCCTTGCACGTCCATGGCGGACAGTGCTTCACGCACTTCGTCCAGCTTGAACGGCTTGATGATTGCAGTAACCATTTTCATCATGTTTCTCCTTGAATGCGGGGGCGATCACTCACCCCCTGCGTTTAATTAGAAGCCGTGTGTCACAGACAGAACGAGTGTGCTACGACCCAGCTTCTTGCCAGCAGGCGTTGTGTAGAAGTCGGTAGCGTTCGTGTTGCTGAGCATTGCGCCTACGGTATAGCCGCTGAAATCCTTGGAGGCCTTCAGGCTGTAGTCGGAGTAGGAAGCATCGAATCCGGCTGCAGCCAGAGCATCTGCATCAGCACCCTTGTACTTCTGTGTGCCGTAGTGGGCATCCAGCGTCACACCCATGTCTTCCAGAGTGTAGCTGCCGTTCAGCTCGAAGTAGCTGGTGCCTTTTGCATTGGGCACAGTCAGGAAATCACCCAGGCTGTAGGAATACTTGGCAGTGACATACTTGTAGGTGAGCGCGCCATACAGTTCCTGAGTATCGGCCTTGACGGTACCCGCTACCGGAGTGTAGGAACCCAGATAGTTGTAACGGATGAAACCAACGTTATAGCTGGTGTCGTCATTGATCGAGTTCGAGAAACCACCATAGGTGTCGACTTCGATGTTGGCTGTACCGGTTGCGCCGAAGTCGGTGATCCAGCTGATGTTTGAACCCCAAGCGCCGATGTAGAAGCCGCTCTCATGCGCATAGTCCACGCCACCTTGCAACGCGGGCTTGGCAGAGGTCTGAGAAATGCCGCGCACCAGATAGTCAGACACGAGGCCGACATTGAAGGAGACAGGAGAATCTTCCGCCATTGCGGGCAGAGCAAAAGCGGAAGCCAGAGCAGCAACGAGCAGTTTTTTCTTCAACATGGTATTTCCTTTCGTTAAGTTTCAAAGCGGGACAAGAGTATCCACGCCTTCCATTCAGCACCTTCCGTGCCAGACGCATGAATCCCAACAACGGCGGGCTTTGTGGCAAATGATGGGATTTCTGTGCACGCGGATAGTGCACCGTGTAGGCGCGGAAGTCGGAGCTGACGCACAGTGTTGGTGCAGCAGTTTTTGGTACACTGCGGCCACACGAAAAACAGGGAGAAACATCATGCTGAACGCAAAGTTCTTTGAAGACATGTCGGCCAAACTGAACGAAGCTGTCGCCAACAGCCCGGCCAAGGATTTCGAGAAGAATGCCCGTGCCCTGCTGGCACAGGGATTCTCCAAGCTCGATCTGGTGACGCGCGAGGAATACGAGGTGCTGGCGCAACGCGTGGACAAGCTGGAAGCGCGCCTGGCCGCACTGGAGTCGAACAAGTAAACCACCATGAGCCTTGCTGTTCTGTACAGCAGAGGTTTGTCAGGCATGGAGGCCGCGCTGGTCACGGTCGAAGTGCATCTCGCCAACGGGCTGCCGCAATTCACCATCGTGGGCCTGCCTGAAGCGGAAGTGAAAGAGAGCAAGGATCGCGTGCGCGCCGCCTTGCAGAACTGCCAGTTCGAGTTCCCCGCACGCCGCATCACCGTCAATCTCGCGCCCGCCGACCTGCCCAAGGAGAGCGGGCGTTTCGATCTGCCCATCGCGCTGGGTATCCTTGCCGCATCGGGACAGATACCCGCAGACAAACTGCATGAATATGAGTTCGCCGGCGAGCTGGCGCTGACCGGCGAGCTGCGTCCGATACGCGGTGCATTGGCGATGACCTACCGCGCGGCCGACATTGGCCGCGCCTTCATGCTGCCGGAAACCAATGCAGCCGAGGCGGCACTGGTGGACGACGCAGTGGTTTATCCCGCCAGAGCTTTATTGCAGGTGGCAGCACATCTCGCCGGACGTGAGCCGATACCCCGCTTCATCCCGCAAGTGGAAAGCGCTGCACCGCACTATCCGGACATGAAAGAAGTGAAGGGACAGTCCGCTTCCAAGCGTGCGTTGGAGATCGCCGCTGCAGGTGGACACAGCGTATTGATGTCGGGACCACCCGGCACCGGCAAGAGCATGCTGGCCGCGCGCTTCCCCGGCATCCTGCCGGCGATGACGCAGGAAGAAGCACTGGAGAGTGCGGCGATGCAGTCGCTTGGTGGTGCGTTCGAACTGAGCAGGTGGAAGACGCGTCCCTACCGTGCGCCACATCACACAGCCAGCGCTGTCGCATTGGTGGGCGGCGGCAGCAATCCGCGTCCGGGCGAGATCTCGGTAGCGATGCACGGCGTATTGTTCCTCGATGAATTGCCGGAGTTCGACCGCAGTGTGCTGGAGGTGCTGCGCGAACCGCTGGAGAGCGGGCGCATCACCATCTCGCGTGCGGCACGTCGTGCCGACTTCAAGGCGCAGTTCCAGTTGGTCGCGGCGATGAACCCCTGCCCTTGTGGTTATCTGGGCCACTTCAGCGGCAAGTGCCGCTGCACGCCGGATCAGGTCGCGCGTTATCGTGGCAAAATCTCCGGCCCGCTGCTGGATCGCATCGACATCCAGATCGAAGTGCCGGCAGTGCCGCAGGAAGACCTGTTGAAGCAATCGGTTGGGGAAAGCAGCGCAGACATCCAGCAACGCGTCGAAGCTGCTCGCCAGCGACAACTCGCCCGTCAGGGCAAACCGAATGCGCAACTTTCGGTGACTGAGATCGACGCGCATTGCACGCCGGGCGCACAAGGTGCGGCCCTGTTGAGGCAGGCCATCACCAGATTGAATCTCTCGGCCCGTGCCTATCATCGCATCCTCAAAGTAGCACGCAGCATCGCTGACCTGGCCGAGAGTGACGCTATCCAGACAGCCCATATCGCCGAGGCGATACAGTATCGCAGGATGGACAAGTCGAACTGAAAGCCACTACCTGATTGATTGCCGAGTCGGTATCACCCGAAGGGCAAAGTGCACGGAAATAAAGGGTTATTCCCTGTGCAGCAAGCGGCAATAGCCCACATGCTAGAATCCGCGCCTCGCGCAAGGCCTACAGAATATGAACAAAACGTCACATCCCATCGAAAAACTCCTCCAGCAACGCATCCTCATCCTCGACGGTGCCATGGGCACCATGGTGCAGCGCCACAAGCTGACCGAGGCGGATTATCGCGGCGCGCGCTTCGCGGACTGGCCGAGCGACCTCAAGGGCAACAACGACCTGCTGGTGCTGACACGGCCGGACGTCATCAAGGGCATCCATTGCGAATACCTGGCGGCGGGCGCGGACATCATCGAGACCGACACCTTTGGCGCGAACGCGACCACGCTCAAGGCGTACGGCATGGCGGCGCTGAACTACGAACTGAACAAGGCCGGTGCCGCGCTGGCGCGCGTGGCCTGCGACGAATACGCCACCGCAGACAAGCCGCGCTTCGTCGCGGGTGTGCTCGGCCCCACCGACAAGACCGCGACCATCTCCCCCGACGTGAACGACCCGGCGGCGCGCAATATCAGCTTCGACCAGCTGGTGAGCGATTACTCCGATGCCGCGCGCGGCCTGATGGACGGCGGTTCGGATCTGATCCTGATCGAGACCATCTTCGACACGCTCAATGCCAAGGCCGCCATCTTTGCGGTGCAGTCGGTGTTCGAGGAGCGCGGCACTTCACTGCCAATCATGATCTCCGGCACCATCACCGACGCTTCCGGCCGTACCTTGACCGGCCAGGTGACCGAGGCGTTCTACAACTCGCTGGCCCATGCCAAGCCCATCTCCATCGGCCTCAACTGCGCGCTGGGCGCGGAAGAACTGCGCCAGTACGTGGAAGAGATGTCGCGTGTCGCCAACTGCTATGTGAGCGCACACCCCAACGCGGGTCTGCCCAATCCTTTGGCCGAGACGGGCTATGACGACACGCCCGAGAACATGGCCGGCCACATCAAGGAATGGGCTGCGAGCGGCTTCCTCAACATCATCGGCGGCTGCTGTGGCACCTCGCCGGACTTCATCAAGGCCATCGCCGAGACGGTGAAGGACATCGCGCCGCGCAAGATCCCGCAGAACCCGGTCGAGTGTCGCCTGTCCGGCTTGGAGCCGTTCAACATCGGCGACCAGTCGCTGTTCGTCAACGTCGGTGAGCGTTGCAACGTGGCCGGTTCGGCCAAGTTCAAGCGCCTCGTGATGGAAGGCCAGTACGAGGAAGCGCTGGAGATCTGCAAGCAGCAGGTCGAAGCCGGTGCGCAGGTGATCGACATCAACATGGACGACGCCATGCTCGACGGTCAGGCCGCGATGGTGAAGTTCCTCAAGCTGATCGCCTCCGAGCCGGACATCTCCAAGGTGCCGGTGATGATCGACTCCTCCAAGTGGGAGATCATAGAGGCGGGCCTCAAGTGTGTACAGGGCAAGTCCATCGTCAACTCCATCTCGCTCAAGGAAGGCGAGGAGAACTTCGTCAAGTACGCCACGCTGGTGAAGAAATACGGCGCGGCCGCGGTGGTGATGGCCTTCGACGAAGCAGGACAGGCCGACACCTACGCGCGCAAGACCGAGATATGCAAGCGCAGCTACGACATTTTGGTGAACAAGGTCGGCTTCCCTCCCGAGGACATCATCTTCGACCCGAACATCTTCGCCATTGCTACCGGCATCGAGGAGCATGACAACTACGCCGTGGATTTCATCGAAGCCTGCGCATGGATCAGGAAGAACCTGCCCTACGCCAAGATCAGCGGCGGGGTGTCCAACGTGTCGTTCTCGTTCCGCGGTAACGAGCCGGTGCGCGAAGCCATCCACACCGTGTTCCTGTACCACGCCGTCAAGGCGGGCATGAACATGGGTATCGTCAACGCCGGCCAGCTCGGCGTGTACGAGGAACTGCCGAAAGACCTGCGCGAGGCGGTCGAGGATGTGGTGCTGAACCGCAGCCCCGACGCGGGCGAGAAGCTGGTCGCACTGGCTGAGAACTTCAAGGGCGGCGGCAAGGCGCAGGTGGAAGACCTGGAATGGCGCAAAGGCACGGTGCAGGAACGCCTGACGCATGCGCTGGTGCGCGGCATCACCACCTTCATCATTGAAGACACCGAAGAAGCGCGCCTGCAAGCCAAGTTCCCGGTCGAAGTGATCGAAGGCCCGCTGATGACCGGCATGAACGTGGTCGGCGACCTGTTCGGCGCGGGCAAGATGTTCCTGCCGCAGGTGGTGAAATCGGCGCGCGTGATGAAGCAGGCCGTGGCCCATCTGATCCCCTACATCGAAGCGGAAAAACTGCGCTCCGGCGACACCAAGCCCAAGGGCAAGATCCTGATGGCGACGGTGAAGGGCGATGTGCACGACATCGGCAAGAACATTGTCACCGTGGTGTTGCAGTGCAACAACTTCGAGGTCATCAACATGGGCGTGATGGTGCCCGCTCAGCAGATCCTCGACACCGCGCGCGAACACAAGGTCGACATCATCGGTCTCTCCGGCCTCATCACTCCCTCGCTGGAAGAGATGGCGCATGTGGCGAAAGAGATGGAGCGTCAAGGCTTCACCATCCCGCCGCTGATCGGTGGCGCGACCACCTCGCGCGTGCACACCGCCGTGAAGATCGAACCCAACTACCCGAGCGGCACGGTCGTGTACGTGACCGACGCCTCGCGCGCCGTGGGCGTGTGCAGCAACCTGCTCTCCTCGACCCTGCGCGACGACTACGTGGCCGAGATCAAGGCCGACTATCAGGCAGCGCGCGACCAGCACGCGGGCAAGCAGGGCAAGGCGACTTATGTCCCGCTGCAGGAAGCACGTGAGCATGGCCTGAAGACCGACTGGAAAAGCTATGCGCCGCCCAAGCCCAAGCTACTCGGCGTGCAGAAGCTGGAGAACTACCCGCTGGAAGCGCTGGTCGAGTTCATCGACTGGACGCCGTTCTTCCAGGCATGGGAACTGGCTGGCCGTTATCCGAAGATATTGAGCGACGAAGTGGTGGGTGCGGAAGCGACCAAGCTGTTCGCCGATGCGCAGGCCATGCTGAATAAACTCGTCAAAGAGAAGTGGCTCACCGCCAATGCCGTGTTCGGCCTGTTCCCCGCCAATGCAGTGAACAGCGACGACATCGAGATCTACGCCGACGACAAGCGCAAGAAGGTGCAGATGACCTGGCACAACCTGCGCCAGCAAACCAAGAAGCCCGCCGACATCCCCAACTACTGTCTGGCCGACTACATCGCGCCCAAAGAAAGCAAGGTGCAGGACTACATCGGTGGCTTCGCAGTGACGGCGGGCATCGGCATCGAAAAGAAAATGAAGGAGTTCGAGAAAGCCAACGACGACTACAGCGCCATCATGCTGCAGGCATTAGCCGATCGCCTCGCCGAAGCCTTCGCCGAACACCTGCACCTGCGCGTGCGCCGCGAGTTCTGGGGCTACGCCTCAGATGAAGCCTTGAGCAACGAAGACATCATCGCCGAAAAATACCGCGGCATCCGCCCCGCCCCCGGCTATCCCGCCTGCCCAGAGCACAGCGAGAAAGGGCCGTTGTTCGAACTGTTGCAAGCACCGCAGAATGCAGGCATCACGCTCACCGAGAGTTTCGCCATGCTGCCCACCGCAGCAGTGAGCGGTTTCTACTTCTCGCACCCCGAAGCGAAATATTTCGCCACCGGCAAGGTGGACAAGGATCAGGTCGCGGACTATGCCAAGCGCAAGGGCTGGACGGTGGAAGAAGCGGAGCGGTGGTTGGCACCGGTGTTGAGTTATTGATGTTTGAGTTTACTAAAGCAAAGAATTCGCCAGTCTCTGATGAGGAGATGATTTCAGACTTGCAAAAAGTTGCGGGAGAAATTGGTACTGAAAAAATCACTCAGAAGATATACCGTGAACACGGAAAGTACGACGAATCGAATATTTGCCGTCGCTTTGGTACTTGGAATAAAGCACTTCTGGTTGCTGGACTTTCAATTTCCAACCAACAGTATTCAGACGAGCAACTCTTCGAAAATATTCTAGTTTTGTGGCAACACTATGGCCGCCAGCCTAAACGTGCAGAATTGGCAAATACTCCATCCACCATTTCACAGGGACCCTACAACCGTCGGTTTGGCTCTTGGAATGCAGCATTAGAACAGTTTGTCGATTTTGCTAATGCGACTGAACTCAATGCGCCGCTTCCTAAAGAAGAATATTTGAATCAAAGAAAAACTGGGCGAGACCCATCACTGCGCCTTCGATTTAAGGTGTTGAGTCGAGATAATTTCGTTTGCAAACAATGCGGCGCTAGCCCTGCCAAAAACCCGGAAGTTGAGTTGCATGTGGATCACGTTTTTCCTTGGAGCAAGGGCGGGGAAACTACAATAGAAAATCTTCAAACGTTATGCTCAAGCTGCAATTTGGGTAAAAGTAATTTAACTGAATAAGGAAATGCAAAGTGATTAACCTCATCAAAACCGACACCAAACTGGGCGAAGGCGCGGAGGCCCAAGCCGGACAGACCGTCATCGTGCATTACACCGGCTGGCTGTTCGACGAGAGCGCTGCAGACAACAAGGGCACGAAGTTCGATAGCTCGCTGGACCGTAACGAGCCGTTCGATTTCCCGCTCGGCGGCGGGCGCGTCATCAAGGGTTGGGATGAGGGCGTGGCGGGCATGAAGGAAGGCGGATCGCGCACCTTGGTGATCCCGCACGAGATGGGCTATGGCCCGCGCGGTGCGGGTGGCGTGATCCCGCCGAATGCGACGCTGGTGTTCGACGTGAAGCTGCTGAAGGTGATCCGCACCGAGATGGTGGATACCAAGGTCGGCGAGGGCGACGAGGCGCAATCCGGGCAGCATGTGACCGTGCATTACACCGGCTGGCTGTTCGACAAGAATGCGGAGGGCAACAAGGGCACCAAGTTTGACAGTTCGCGCGACCGCGACGAGCCGTTCGAATTCCCGCTGGGCATGGGCCATGTGATCCAGGGCTGGGACATGGGCGTGCAGGGCATGAAAGTGGGCGGTCAGCGCACTTTGGTGATCCCGCCGGAGATGGGTTACGGCAAGCGCGGCGCGGGCGGCGTGATCCCTGGCAATGCGACGCTGGTGTTCGAAGTCGAACTGCTGGGTGTGAATTAAATGAAGCGCTTCACCTTCATTCCGCTCGCCGCACTGCTCGGAGCGAGCAGCCTGTTGTTCAGTGCGTGCTCGCAGACCGAGTTGCAGACGGCCAAACCCAGCAATGTGACCGAACTGGTGCAAATCGAAGTCAAACCGGGCGCGGGTGCGGTCGCCAGTGCCGGTCAGACGGTCACGGTGCATTACACCGGCTGGTTGTATGACGAGGCTGCGCCCGAACACAAAGGCAAGAAGTTCGACAGCTCGCGTGACCGCAACAGTCCGTTCGAATTCCCGCTCGGTGAAGGTCGAGTCATCAAGGGTTGGGACGTGGGCGTGCAAGGCATGAAGGTGGGGGGATCGCGTACTTTGGTCATCCCGCCCGCGATGGGCTACGGCGCGCATGGTGCGGGCGGGGTGATCCCGCCCAACGCGACGCTGGTGTTCGATGTGGAGTTGCTCGCAGTCAATTAAACATACCGCACAAACTGGCGTAACATTCCGGTGACAGAATAAGCAAGCAAAAGGAGCGGCAGATGTTCCAGATTCGAGTACACGGACGGGGCGGTCAAGGCGTGGTGACCGCGACGGAGATGTTGTCGGTCGCGGCTTTCGAGGAAGGTCGCCATGCACAGGCTTTCCCCAGTTTTGGTTCTGAGCGCACAGGTGCGCCGGTGGTGGCGTTCTGCCGCCTCGACGACAAAGAGATCCGTCTGCGTGAGCCGATCATGGAGCCGGATGCGCTCATCATCCAGGACCCTACCCTGCTGCACCAGATCGATGTGTTCTCAGGACTCAAACCGGACGGTTATGTGCTGCTCAATTCCGCACACAGCTTCGAGCAGATCGGGCTGGGTGAGTTGGTGAAGCAGCGCGGCCATGCGCGGATGTGCACCTTGCCCGCGACCGAACTGGGCCTGAAGCACGTCGGCCGCCCTATTCCCAATGTGCCGCTCATCGCAGGTTTCGCCGCACTCTCAGGCATGTTCAAACTGGAATCCGTAGTCAAGGCGATCAACGAGAAATTCTCGGGCAAAGTGGCCGCGGGCAACATTGCTGCCGCGACGGAAGCCTATGCGCTGGTGAAAAAGCAGATGGAGGAACGCGCCCATGCTTAAGCAGATTGAAGGTTCAAAGGCCGTCGCGGAAGCAGTGGCGCTGTGCCGTCCGGAAGTGATCTGTGCCTATCCGATCTCGCCCCAGACGCACATCGTCGAAGGCTTGGGCGAGATGGTGAAGTCGGGCGAATTGACGCCTTGCGAGTTCATCAACGTGGAGAGCGAGTTCGCCGCGATGTCGGTGGCCATCGGTTCTTCCGCTGCCGGCGCGCGCTCCTACACGGCGACTGCCTCGCAGGGATTGCTGTTCATGGTGGAAGCGGTCTATAACGCCGCCGGTCTCGGCCTGCCTATCGTGATGACCGTGGCCAACCGCGCCATCGGCGCACCCATCAATATCTGGAACGACCATTCCGATTCGCTCTCGCAACGCGACTCCGGCTGGATGCAGTTGTTCGCCGAGACCAATCAGGAAGCGGTCGACCTGCACATCCAGGCGTTCAAGCTGGCCGAAGAACTCTCCATGCCCATCATGGTGTGCATGGACGGCTTCATCCTCACCCACGCCTTCGAGCGCGTGGACATCCCGACGCAGGAACAGGTGGATGGCTATCTGCCGCCGTTCGACCCGCGCCAGTCGCTCGACCCGAAAGAGCCGATCTCCATCGGTGCCATGGTCGGCCCCGAGGCGTTCATGGAAGTGAAGTATCTGGCGCATGCCAAGCAGATGCAGGCGCTGGAACTGATCCCGCAACTGGCGGCGGAGTTCAAGCAGCAGTTCGGGCGCGACAGCGGCGGACTGGTGCGCACCTACCGCGCCGACGATGCCGAGACGATGATCGTGGCGATGGGTTCGGTGCTGGGCACGGTGAAAGACACGGTAGATGAGCTGCGCGAACAGGGCCACAAGATCGGTGTGCTGGGCATCATCAGCTACCGCCCGTTCCCCTTGAAAGAAGTGCGCGCCGCGCTGGTGAATTGCAAACGTTTCGTGGTGCTGGAGAAGAGCCTCGCGGTCGGCATGGGCGGCATCGTCGCCACAGACGTGCGCATGGCGGTGAGCGGCACCGGCCTCAAGGGCTTCACTGCCATTGCCGGACTGGGTGGACGCAACATCACCAAGGCCTCGCTGCACAAGCTGTTCCTGGAAGCGGAGCAGGAGAAGCTGGAGCCGGTGACCTTCGTCGACCTCGACTGGGACGTGGTCAACAAACAACTGGAACGCGAGCGGCAGAACCGCCACTCCGGTCCCATCGCAGAGAACATCCTCTTCGACAAGGGGATGTCCACTTCTGCGAAATTCGGTTGAGGAGATCGTCATGGGCTATCAGACCGTCAAGTTCTACCAGACCGGCACCTACACCGTGGGCAATCGCCTGCTCGCGCCGGACGAACGCAGCGTGCAGGCCGGTGAGCTGCGCAGCAACTCGATCAATTCCGGCCACCGCGCCTGTCAGGGCTGCGGTGAGGCGCTCGGTGCGCGCTATGCCATCGACGCCGCAATGGCGGAGAGCAACAACCAGCTGATCGCGGTGAACGCGACCGGTTGTCTGGAGGTGTTCTCCACGCCTTATCCCGAATCGTCCTGGCAGGTACCGTGGATCCATTCGCTGTTCGGCAACGCGCCGGCGGTGGCGACCGGCGTGGCGGCGGCGATGAAGGTGAAGGGCAAGACCGAGGTGCGCGTGGTGGCGCAGGGCGGCGACGGCGGCACCACCGACATTGGTTTCGGCTGCTTGTCCGGCATGTTCGAGCGCAACGACGACGTGCTGTACATCTGCTACGACAACGAGGCCTACATGAACACCGGCGTGCAGCGCTCTTCGGCCACGCCGCCAACGGCGCGCACCGCGACCACCATGCCGGTGGGCAAGGAGCCGGGCAACGTTTTCGGGCAGGGCAAAAACGTGCCCGAGATCGCCATGGCGCACAACATCCCCTATGTTGCGACCGCGACCGTGGCCGACTTGCGCGACCTGGAATACAAGGTGCGCAAGGCGATGAAGATGCATGGTGCGCGTTACATCCAGATTTTCGTGCCTTGCCCGCTGGGCTGGGGCGCGGCTTCGCACGACACCATCAAACTGGCGCGGCTGGCGAAAGAGACCGGCATGTTCCCGGTGTTCGAGGCCGAGCACGGCGAAGTGACCGGCGTCCTCAAGATCCGCAACAAGCAGCCCATCGAGGAATACCTCAAACCGCAGAAGCGTTTTGCGCACCTGTTCGGCAAGCATGCGCATCCCGAGATGGTGGCGCACCTGCAAGCTATCGCCGACCGCAACATCCGCAAGTACGGTCTGCTCGACGAGGAGAAGGCTCATGGCTAACAAACCCTTCGCCATCACGCTTAAACCGGGCACTTCGCTGGCCAACCTGACCGGCTCCTGGCGCTCGTCGCGGCCGGTGTATCTGAACCGCCTGCCGCCGTGCAACAACGCTTGTCCGGCGGGGGAGAACATCCAAGGCTGGCTGTTCCATGCCGAGTCCGGCGATTACGAACAGGCTTGGCGCGTGCTGGTGCGCGACAACCCGTTGCCGTCGGTGATGGGGCGCGTGTGCTACCACCCCTGCGAAACCTCATGTAATCGCGGTCAGCTGGACGAAGCGGTCGGCATCAATTCGGTGGAACGCTTCCTCGGCGACGAGGCGATCAAGCGTGGCTGGAAGTTCGATGCCCCTGCGACCGAGACCGGCAAGAAGGTGCTGGTGGTGGGCGCTGGTCCGTCGGGCCTGTCTGCCGCCTATCATCTGGCGCGCATGGGCCATCAGGTCGAGATCCAGGAAGCCGGCCCGCTGGCCGGCGGCATGATGCGTTTCGGCATCCCGAAATACCGTTTGCCGCGCGATGTGCTGGATGCCGAGGTGCAGCGCATCCTCGACCTCGGCGTGGCGCTCAAGCTGAATACCAAGGTCGAGAACATCGAGCAGAGCATGCAGGACGGCGGTTTCGATGCGGCCTTCCTTGCGGTCGGCGCGCACATCGGCAAACGCGCCATGATCCCCGCCGGCGACGCGGCGCACATCGTGGATGCGGTGTCGGTACTGCGTTCCATGGAGGGCGAGGACAAGCCCATGCTGGGCCGCAAGGTGGTGGTGTACGGCGGCGGCAACACTGCTATCGACGTGGCGCGCACCGTGAAACGCATGGGCGGCGAGCCGCTCATCGTCTATCGCCGCACGCGTGACAAAGCGCCGGCGCACGACTTCGAGATCGAGGAAGCGCTGCAGGAAGGCGTGATGATCAAGTGGCTGTCCACCATCAAGCAGGCCGGCGTGGGCGAGATCACCGTGGAGAAGATGGAGCTGGACGAAAAGGGCTTTCCGCAGCCGACCGGCGAATTCGAGAAGCTGGAGGCGGACTCGGTGGTGCTGGCGCTGGGGCAGGATGTCGACCTGTCGCTACTCAACGGCGTGTCCGGTCTGGAGATCAAGGACGGCACGGTGCAGGTCGCGCCCAACATGATGACCGGCCACGCCGGCATCTTCGCCGGCGGCGACATGGTACCGTCGGAGCGCACGGTCACGGTGGGTGTGGGACACGGCAAGAAGGCGGCGCGCAACATCGATGCCTGGCTGCGCGGGATCACCTACGTGCCGGAACCGAAGCACGAGATCGCCACTTTCGACAAACTCAACCCGTGGTACTACTCCGACGCCGACAAGACGGTGCGCCCGATGCTGGACATCATCCGCCGCCAGACCAGCTTCGACGAGGTGCAGGGTGGGCTGGACGAGACCAACGCACTGTTCGAGGCACGCCGTTGTCTGTCATGCGGCAACTGCTTCGAGTGCGACAACTGTTACGGCGTGTGTCCGGACAACGCGGTGATCAAGCTCGGCCCCGGCAAGGGCTTCGAGTTCAACTACGACTACTGCAAGGGCTGCGGCATCTGCGAGGCCGAGTGCCCGTGCGGATCGATCAAGATGGTGCCGGAAGACATCTGACCTGACTCCGCTATGAATCATCTTTCCAATCCGTTGCTCATCACGGCGATGATGCTCGCCGTGTCCAACCTGTTCATGACCTTCGCCTGGTACGGCCATCTGAAGAACATGGCGACCTCGCCCTGGTATGTGGCAGCGTTGGTGAGCTGGGGTATCGCACTGTTCGAATATCTGCTGCAGGTGCCGGCCAACCGTATCGGCTACACTCAGCTCAGTCTGGGCCAGCTGAAGATCCTGCAGGAAGTCATCACGCTGGCCATTTTCGTGCCGTTCGCGGTGATGTATATGAACCAGCCGTTGAAGCTGGACTATCTGTGGGCGGGACTGTGCCTGGTGGGCGCGGTGTATTTTATTTTCAGAACGTAATCCATGAGCAAACACATCCACATCCTCGGCATCTGCGGCACCTTCATGGGCGGCATCGCCGCCATCGCCAAGCAATCGGGCTATCGCGTCACCGGCTGCGATGCGAACGTCTATCCGCCGATGAGCACGCAACTGGAAGCACAGGGCATCGAGCTGATCGAGGGTTTCGGCATCGAGCAGCTTGAGCTGAAGCCGGACGTGTTCGTCATCGGCAACGTGGTGTCGCGCGGCAATGCGCTGATGGAAGAGATCTTGAATCGCGGACTGCCTTACGTTTCCGGCCCGCAGTGGCTGGCGGATACTTTGCTGCGCGACAAGTGGGTGCTGGGTGTGGCCGGTACACACGGCAAGACCACCACCACCTCCATGCTGGCGTGGATACTGGAATACGCGGGGCTGAACCCCGGTTTTCTCATTGGCGGTGTGCCGCAGAACTTCGGCATCTCGGCGCGCATCACCGAGTCGCCGTTCTTCGTGATCGAGGCGGACGAATATGACACCGCCTTCTTCGACAAGCGTTCCAAGTTCGTGCATTACCGTCCACGTACTGCCATCCTGAACAATCTGGAGTTCGACCACGCCGACATCTTCCCCGACCTCGCCGCCATCGAAACGCAGTTCCATCATCTGGTGCGCACGGTGCCGGGCAACGGGCTGGTGGTGAGCAACGGGCGCGAGGCATCACTGGCGCGCGTGATCCAGCGCGGCTGCTGGACGCCGGAGGAGAAGTTCGGCAGCGGCGATGGCTGGAACATCGACGAGCAAGAACAGGTGTCGTTCAACGGCAAACTGCAAGGCAAGCTGCAATGGGAACTGATGGGTGAGCATAACCGCATGAACGCACTGGCCGCGCTGGCCGCTGCGCGCCATGCAGGCGTACCGGTGGCACAGGGTCTGGCTGCATTGGCTGAATTCAAGAACGTGAAACGCCGCATGGAAGTGCGCGGTACGGTCAACGGCATCACGGTGTATGACGACTTCGCGCATCATCCGACCGCCATAGCCACTACGGCCGCCGGGTTGCGCCGCAAGGCAGGCAAGGCGCGCATCCTCGCCGTGCTGGAACCGCGCTCCAACACCATGAAACTGGGTGTGATGAAGGACGCGTTGCCCGGCAGTCTGAAGGATGCAGACCTGACCTTCTGCTATGCCGGCAATCTGGGTTGGGATGTGCGCGGCGCGCTGGCCCCGCTGGGCGACAAGGCGGTGGTGAAGGATGATCTTGACGAACTCATCGAGTCCATCGTTGCTGCAGCGAAGTCAGGAGACCATGTACTGGTGATGAGCAACGGCGGTTTCGGCGGGATACACGAGAAGCTGCTGAAGCGACTGGCCTAGATCCACATCAGACGTGCTTAAGGCGTCCACACTCTTCCATGATGAGTGGCGGCGAACGATGCAGGGCTGCCACCATGTCCAGAAGGAGTTCATCATCGGCTTCCCTTTAAGCAAGCCATGGTGCATTCAAGTGCAAGCGGGAAGAGTCTACTGTGTCAGATACTCGATCACATCACCGCCGGCTTCCTCGAATGTCCGGCCCAGACTGATCGCCCCACCTCCATGCAATAGGATCTGCTGGTGGTTCAGCTCGATCACCTGGCCGTCGCTGAAGTGCACGAAGGTGCCGTTCACGCTGTGGTCGGTCAGCAGAAATTTGCCGAAATTGAATTCGATGCGGGCATGTTGACGGGAGGAGAGGTTGTCCATTATCACGATGTCGCAGTCTTCTGCGCGGCCGAGAGTCGCACTTCTGCGTTGCTCACTGAGCGTGATCACCTTGGTCCCGTAGCGCAGCAACAGTTCGTTACGGGACAAAGTCGGTTTGCGGTAGGTCTGCATGCCGATGCGCGTACTGGTCGTGTCTTCCTGCTCCCACAATATCTGGAAGACTTCAAAGGATTCCGCCATGCCGCGAAATTCCGTGCGCCGTATAGGTCGGGTGCGTGAAAGCATGGCTTCCGGCAATTCACGTATCACTGCCTGCGTAGTAAGTATCTGACGGGCGCGAGTAATGGCCGTGATGCGTGCCGCGAGGTTCACCGTGTCGCCGAAGGCATCGCTACGTTCCAGCAGGACCTCGCCGTAATGCAGGCCGATGCGTACATGTATTTGATGCTCGCCACCGGGACGCAGGTTGTCGACTTCCAGCTGCATGGCGCGCGCGGCGTTTACAGCGCATACGGCATCCGGAAAGGTGCACATGATTTCATCGCCTATGGTCTTGATCAGCTTACCCTGATGATCAAGAGCAACTCGAGTCAGGATGGCCAAAGTGCGTGTGACCATGCGCATGGCGACCTCGTTGCCCAGTTGGTCATACAGCGCGGTGCTGCCGCTGATGTCGGCGAACAGGATGGCGAGATACTGCGATTGGGTGGACATCAGCCGTTGGCGCCGAACATCATGCGTCTGGCCACGAACTTCTTGGCGGGCGGAACGTGGTCGAGCAGACTGAGTGCGGCTGAACGCAAAGGGCCCATCAGCGGCAGGTCGTTGGAGAACAGACGCACCAGACCATCGGTGAAGCGGATGCCCGCGTTGCGGTCGATGCGGCGCGACTTGCGGTAGTCAGCGCACATGGCGGCAGAGCCGATGCCGTCCGGTGCGTGGTCGAGGATGGCCTGTGCCAGTTCCCATGCATCGCGGATGCCCATGTTGAATCCCTGTCCTGCAACCGGGTGCAGGGTCTGTGCGGCATTGCCGATCAGTACCGTGTGCGGGAAGGTGAGATCGGGTGCTCGCTTTAGGCGTAGCGGGTAACTGCTGCGTTTGCCGATGGCGATAAAGTTGCCGACACGGTCGCCGAAGTGGCCCTGCAGATAATGCAGGAAGGTCGCGTCGTCCCAGCCCAGCATGGTCTCCACTTGTGCATGGGTGGCAGTCAGCACCAGCTCATAGCCGTCCATGTAGGGCAGTAAGGCCATCGGGCCTTGCGCGGTGAAGCGTTCGAAGGCGACACCGTTGTCCGGGTTGTCGGAATTGACGTGCGCGATGATGCCGCTCTGGCCATAGTCTGTGATCTGCGGCGGGCGCCTGGCCTCCAGCAGTTTGCCGCCGTCGGCGACCACGGCGAGTTTTGCCGTGAGAGTGTGCGGAGTGCCTTGCTGCTGATAGACGATGGTCGACTGTTCGTTGCTGCTGGACAGGTCGCTGACGGCAGCGCCATAAAGGCAATCGACATCGGACTGATGCAGTGCCTGCTGCAAAGCCGCATGCAATGCGGTGTAGGGCAGCACGTAACCCATGTCCGGCACGTTCAGATCATCGGCGCGCAAGGTGGTGTGGCCGGTGCCTTCTTTCTGGGTGACTTCGATCACTTTGATGCCGCTGACATCCTGCAGTGCTTGCCATGCGCCCAGTCGTTGCAGCAACAGGCGTGAACCGTAGGAGAGGGCGAGCGCGCGCGGGTCGGTGGTGTTGATCTCCGATTTGCGTGCTTCCAGCAGCGCCACCTTCAGGTCGTTGTCACGCAGTGCCAGCGCCAAGGCGATCCCGACCGGCCCGCCTCCGATGATGGCGACATCGTAGTGTTCATTCATGACGCATCTCCTCCTCGATCTGGTCGACAGTCTTGGGTGCTTCCCGGGTCAGTACTTCATTGCCGTGCGGCGTGATCAAGACATCGTCTTCGATGCGGACGCCGATGTTCCAGAGCGCCTGCGGCACATTGTCGGCGGGGCGGATGTAACAACCGGGTTCGACTGTCAGCGTCATGCCGCATTGCAACGGGCGCCATTTTCCGTCCAGTTTGTATTCCCCGACATCGTGCACGTCCATGCCCAGCCAGTGACCGGTACGGTGCATGTAGAATTGCTTGTAGCTCTCGGTCTCGAGCACGGACTCTACCGAACCTTGGCAAAGCTTGAGATCGATGAAACCTTGCGCCAGCACGCGCAACGCCGCCAGATGCGGCGCATCCCACAGCTTGCCCGGCCGCGCTGCTGCAATGGCCGCCATCTGCGCGTCCAGTACGATCTGGTACACATCTTTCTGAGCAGGGGTGAATTTGCCGTTGATGGGGAAAGTGCGCGTGATGTCGGCGGCGTATCCGTCCAGTTCGCAACCGGCATCGATCAGCAACAGTTCACCGTCGTGCATCGCCGCGTCATTGCCTACGTAGTGCAGGGTGCAGGCGTTGGCCCCACCGGCCACGATGCTGGTGTAGGCGGGATGGCGAGCGCCGTGGCGGCAGAACTCGTGCAGCAGTTCAGCTTCCACTTCGTATTCGAATTGTCCGGGTCGGGTGAAGCGCATGGCGCGCCGATGTGCCTCGCACGAGATGCTTGCAGCTTGGCGCATGATGTCCAGCTCGGCCCTGTCCTTGATCAGGCGCATCTCGTTCAACAGCTCCCGCACGTCACGCAGATGTGAAGGCGCCTGGATGCCGCTACGCGACTTCGCTTTAACCGCCTCGCGCATTTTGAGCAGGCGAGCGTCCCATTCGGAGTCTGCGCCCATCGGGTAATACAGGGTCGGTTGATCGGCCATCATTTCGACCAGTTTCTCATCCAGTTGCGAGATAGGGAAAGCTGCATCGAAGCCGAAGTGTAATGCGGCGGCATCAGGGCCGTAGCGGAAACCATCCCAGATCTCGCGCTCGGCATTCTTCTCGCGACAGAACAGGATAGCCTGCATCCTGTCGCCAGCGATCAGCACCATTACCGCTTCGGGTTCCGGAAAGCCGCACAGGTAATAGAAATGGCTGTCGTGGCGATAGTCATAGTGCGTATCGGCATTGCGCGCGACTTCGGGGGCGGTAGGGATGACGGCGATGCCCTTGCCAATCTTTTCAAAAAGACAGTGACGACGCTGCTGGAAATGGGCGAGATCAGACATGGCCCGCATTCTGCGACGCATGCAATTGCTTGTCGAGTTCATCCAGCCGCTGCGGTGTGCCGATGTCCATCCACAGACCACGATGATGTTCACCGCTTATCCTATCCAGCGCGATCTGCGCGCGTAGCAGGGGTGCCAGCGGAGCTTTGCTGCCGCGCGGGATGGTGGAGAACAGAGCGGGTTGGTAGAGGCCGATGCCGGAGAAGGTCAGCGCTGAGTGTTGAGTGTTGAGTGCTGAGTTCGCAACACGACCAGCATGCAGCCCAAAGTCACCTTTGGGGTTGTGCTCCGGGTTATCCACCAGCACCAGATGCGCCATGTCGTCACTGCTGGCGAGTGCGGTGGCACGGGTGTGCAGAGCGCCGAAGTCGTAGTCGCACCAGATGTCGCCGTTGATCACTGCGAAAGGCCCATCGCCCAGTAGTGGCAGGGCGAATGCGATGCCGCCCGCCGTTTCCAGCGCGCTGCCTTCATCCGAATATGCGATGTGAGCACCGAAGCGCGCCCCGTCGCCCAACGCCTGCTCGATCTGTCTGCCGAGGTGGGCGTGGTTGATGACGAGGTCGGTGATGCCCGCGCGTACCAGACGCTCGATGTGCCACACGATGAGCGGTTTTCCGCCCGCCAGCAGCAGCGGCTTGGGTGTGTGGTCGGTGAGCGGACGCATGCGCTCGCCGCGACCGGCGGCCAGGATCATGGCACGCATGGATCAGGCCTTTTCCATCTGCATATTGAGTTCGAGCAGAATGTTCAGCAGTGGTTTGAGGTCGATATAGCGTTCGCAGGCCTTGTGCAGATATTCCATCACCAGCGGCATGTCCTTCAGGTAGCCGTCTTTGCCGTCGCGATGGTACAGACGCGCGAAGATGCCCAGCACTTTGATGTGGCGCTGCACGCCCATCATCTCGTAGTCGCGATAGAACTCGCCGAAGTCCTCGCGTACCGGCAGGCCAGCTTTGCGCGCCTTCTCCCAGTACGGGATCAGCCAGTCCATGACATCGGCCTCTTCCCACTGGATATAGGCGTCCTTGAACAGCGAGGCGAGGTCGTAGGTTATGGGGCCGAACACGGCGTCCTGAAAATCGAGGATGCCGGGATTGTTGTCCGGCACGAACATCAGGTTGCGCGAATGGTAGTCGCGGTGCACATAGACGTAGGGCTGCGCCAGATTGTTGGCGAGGATGCGATGGAACACTTCCTCCAGCTTGGCCTTTTGTTTGTCGTTGAGCGTCACGCCCAGATGCTTGCCGATATACCACTCGGGGAACAGGTCGAGCTCGCGGCGTAACAAGGCTTCGTTATAAGGCGGTAGTTCGTCCGGCTTGGAGGCGAGCTGGATCTTGATCAGGGCGTCCGTGGCGTCACCATACAAGTGCTTGGCATTGTCCTTGTTCAAGGCCTGCAGATAGGTGGTGTTGCCGAGGTCCGACAGCAGCAGGAATCCTTGCGCCAGGTCCTGTGCGTATACATGCGGCACATGGGTGTCGGCCTGCTCGAACAGTTTGCCGATGTGTAGGAACGGTTCGCAGTTTTCATGCTGTGGCGGAGCGTCCATTACCACGCGGGTCGAGCCGTCGCCGAAGGTGGCACGGAAATAGCGGCGGAAGCTGGCGTCGGCGGAAGCGGGCGCGAGGGTGAACGGTTGGTCGGGGAAAAGGGATGAAAGCCACTCGGTAAGCTGTTGTTGGCGCTGCATTTGATTGCCTTTGTAAGGGTTTTGTGCGATTTTAGCACCTTAATTTGATCGACCCGCCCATGCTTTTCCGTTCGCGCCCGTTCGCACTATTCCTGCTATTCATCCTGCCCTGTCTGGCAGTTGCCGAGACCTTGCCGCTCAAGCTGGATCGCACCTTCAAGCGTCTTCCGCAGCAGGAAGAGCCTAGGGTGGCCTTCATCAGTGCACAGCGCCTGGAGGCAAGACAGGGTGAGCAACTGGAAGCGAGTGGCAAGGTGGAGCTGCGCCAGGAAGGGCGCGTGGTGAAGGCGGATCATATGCTCTATGAACAGGAAAAGCAGGACGTGTACGCCGATGGCAATGTGAGCATCGTGCAGGGTGAGACGGTGGTGAGCGGTCCTGAACTGAAAATGAATCTGGACCTTGATACGGGTGAGATGACCAGTCCGGTATTCTTCTTTGGCGAGAATCTCGCAAGAGGGTCCGCAAAAAAGGTGAACATCGAAGGCCGCTACCGCCAGACCTTCCGCTCAGCCGCGTATACGACCTGCCCTGCAGGAAACGACGATTGGCTGGTGCGCATGAGCACCCTTGAGATCGATCGCGAGGAGCAGGTCGGTATCGCTTACAACGCCAGGGTCGAATTCAAGGGTGTTCCATTCCTCTACACGCCATGGATGGACTTTGCGTTGAACGATGACAAACGTTCGGGTTTCCTGGGGCCGACCTTCGGCAGCACCAACTCCGGCGGCAGTGAGATCACCCTGCCATATTTCTGGAACATCGCCCCCAATCTGGATATGACTTTCTCGCCGCGCTTCATCAGCAAGCGTGGGACGCAATTCAACAACGAGTTCCGCTATTTGCAGCCGTATTACAGTGGTGAGATCAATGCGGATGTGCTGGCCGCAGATCGGGTGAGCAACCTGGACCGTTCTCATTTCGGCATCAAACACTTGCATATCCTGGGCAATGGCTTTTCGGCAGCGGTGAATGCGAACGTGGTGTCGGATGATGCGTATTACCGCGACCTTTCCGGCGCCGTCAGTGGTACGTCGCAAGCCAACCTGTTGCGAGAAGGTGCCGTTGCCTATACCGGTTATGGCTGGAATGCCTCGGCCAGAGTGCAGCGCTACCAGACATTGCAGGATCCCTTGGCGCCGGTAGCAGTGCCCTACCGGCGCCAGCCGCAATTGACGTTGAACACGAATCGACAATACGAAGACAGTACGGTGAGTTTCACGAGTGAATACGTGGACTATCGCCATCCGACTCTGGTGAACGGACAGCGTATGGTGCTCTATCCATCGATCAGCTATCAATTGTTGAACGAACCCGGGTATTTCATGACGCCGAAGCTGGGTGTGCATTACAGCAGCTATGCGCTGGATGCGAACAACATCTCCAATTCCCCTGATACACAGCGCACGGTGCCGATTTTCAGTCTGGACAGTGGCCTGATCTTCGAGCGCAACGACTCGTTCCTTGGGAACGCCTACATGCAGACGCTGGAGCCGCGCGCTTATTATGTGCGTATTCCCTATCGCAACCAGTCGCAACTGCCTAACTTCGATTCGGCACTGGCACCGTTCAGTTTCAGCCAGATCTTCACCGAGAATCGCTTTCTGGGCAGCGACCGCGTGGGCGATGCCGATATGCTGACGCTGGCACTGACCTCGCGTGTGATCGATGGCGACGATGGTGTGGAGCGTTTGCGAGTTGCGGTGGCGGAGCGATTCACCTTCAAGACTCCGCAGGTGAACCTGGGCAACGTGGCGGACAGCAACAGCCGTTCGGACATCCTGTTGATGTTGGGTGGCAAGATGACGCGCGCCTGGAATCTGGACAGCCAGTTGCAATTCAACCCGAATCAGAATCATACACAGACCTACAGTGCGGCAGCCCGCTACAACCCGGAAGCAGGCAAGCTGCTGAATCTCGGCTACCGCTATACGCGTGATACCCTGCGCCAGATGGATGTTTCGGCGCAGTGGCCCCTGTTCGGCCGCTGGCACGGCGTAGGGCGTTTCAATTACTCGTTACAGGATGACCGTGTTCTGGAGGCACTGGGTGGCCTTGAGTATAATGCCGCGTGCTGGTCGATCAGACTGGTGGTCCAGAGCTTCACCACGGCTACCGCGGAACGGACTACCGGGATATTCGCCCAACTCGAACTCAGTGATCTGGTTCGTATCGGATCCGATCCGCTTGAGGCGCTGCGCATCAGCGTGCCCGGCTATATCAAACTGAATGAATTACCTTCCGACAAGCCGGAACAAGGCTTGCATTGACCTCCTTTTACGAAAGAAGTACATGCTGAAAATACGAATCGTGCTCACGTTGATGCTGCTTGCCAGTTCAGTTGCGGCGGCTGAAACCTCCTCGAGCCCCCAGCTTCTCGATGACATTCGCGTCGTGGTGAACGATGACGTCATCACCCGACTGGAACTGGATGAACGTATGCGGGTGGTCATCAGCCAGTTGCAACGCCAAGGCACGCGCCTCCCGGACAGGACCATCCTCGAGAAGCAGGTGCTGGAACGCATGATCATGGAGAAACTGCAGATGCAGTTCGCCAAAGAGACGGGTGTGCAAGTGGATGACGGGCAACTCGAAGGTGCAATGCAGCGCATCGCCCAGCAGAACAAGTTTCCATCACTGTCGGCCTTCCGCGCCAAGCTGGAAAAGGAAGGGATAGACTTTGCCAAGTTCCGTGAAGAGATACGTGGCGAGATGCTCACCGGGCGTCTGCGTGAGCGCGAAGTAGACAGCAAGCTGGTCATCAGTGAGGCGGATATCGAGGCATTCCTGGCCACCCAAGAGACACAAGGCAACAAGGGCGAAGAGCTGAAACTGGCCCACATACTGGTTGTTGTTCCGGAGCAGGCGACCGCCGCCAGCATCCGCAACTTCCAGCGCAAGGCAGAAGAGGCGCTGGCCAAATTGCTGGGGGGCGCACCTTTCTCGCAAGTGGCTGCAGGATACTCCGATGCAAGGGACGCATTGCAGGGTGGTGAACTGGGATGGCGTCCGGCCAATCAGTTGCCTGCCCTGTTCAGCGAACCACTGGCGCATATGAAGCCGGGTGAATTGAGCCCGTTGCTGCGTAGCCCTTCCGGTTTCCATATCATCAAACTGCTCGAGCGTCGCAGCTCGGATACGCCGGTGTTCATCACCCAGACGCATGCGCGCCATATTTTGATCAAGACCAGTGAGCTGGTATCGGAGAACGAAGCGAAGGCGCGTTTGCAGGAGATCAAGCGTCGCATCGATAAGGGTGCGGATTTCGCAGAGCAGGCTCGTTTGTACTCAGAAGACGGTAGTGCTGTGCAAGGCGGTGATTTGAACTGGATCTCCCCCGGTGAGACAGTGCCGGAATTCGAGAAAGAGATGGATGTGCTCAAGGTCGGGCAAGTCAGCGGCTTGGTGCAATCCGGTTTTGGCTGGCATCTGATCCAGGTGTTGGAGCGAAGGAATACCGACATCAGCGCCGAGCAGAAGAAACAGCAGGCGCGCAAGGCTATCCGCGCTTACAAATCTGATGACGCCTACCAGGACTGGCTACGCCAGTTGCGCGACCGCGCCTTCATCGAATATCGCGAATAAGGTGAGAGTTCCTCTCGTCATCACCAGCGGCGAACCGGCAGGTATAGGTCCAGACCTTTGCTTGCAACTGGCAGCGGAAGCCCAGCCGCTGGTGGTGATCGCCGATAGAGAGCTGCTTTTGCAGCGCGCCATGCAGCTTGGCACGGCAATTGAGCTGCATGACTATTCTTCTGTGCTCCCGACAGTCGACGGCAAGCTGAGCGTGTTGCATATGCCCTTGCGGCACTCCGTTCAAGCCGGCCGGCTTGATCCGGCGAACGCTGGCTATGTACTGGAGATGCTGCGCCGTGCGACGCAGGGGTGTATGTCGGGAGAGTTCTCGGGCATGGTCACTGCCCCGGTTCACAAAGGCGTCATCAATGACGCCGGTGTCGCATTCACCGGCCACACGGAATTCCTCGCCGAGCAGACTCATACGCCTTTGGTGGTGATGATGTTGGCAGGTGGAGGCATGCGCGTGGCATTGGCCACTACTCACTTGCCTTTGCGCGAAGTGGCGAATGCCATCACTGCGCAGCTGCTGGAGCAAATCCTGCGTATCCTGCATCGCGATCTGCAACGCCGGTTCGGTATCATCCAGCCACGCATTTTGGTGGCCGGGTTGAATCCGCATGCTGGCGAAGGGGGGCATCTCGGGCGTGAAGAGATAGATGTGATGATCCCCGTGCTGGATAAGCTGCGCAGGGAAGGGATGAATGTGAGCGAGCCGCTGCCTGCCGATACATTGTTCGCTGCACATCGCTTGCGCGAAAGCGATGCAGTGCTGGCAATGTACCACGATCAAGGGCTGCCGGTGCTCAAGCACGCCAGTTTCGGCGAGGGCGTGAATATCACGCTGGGTATGCCCATCATACGCACCTCGGTCGATCACGGCACAGCGCTGGAACTGGCGGGTACAGGCAAGGCCAATGTTGGCAGCTTGCTGGAGGCGATCAAGGTCGCAACGGAGATGGCGCAATATGAGCGGGCATAAAGCTAAAAAACAATTTAGTTCCGGCATCACGCGCTCAGCGCATGAGCCTTCTCTGAACTGTTTTTTTGGGGTGAACCTTGCATAAAGCCAAAAAACAGTTTGGGCAGAATTTTCTGGTCGATCAGAACATCATCGCCGACATCGTGCGTTGCATCCGCCCGATGCCGGACGACAACATGGTCGAGATCGGCCCTGGTTTAGGCGCGCTGACGCGGCCGCTGCTGAAGCAGCTGAATAAATTGCATGTGGTGGAGATCGACCGCGACATCATCGCGCGTCTGAAAACCGATTATCCGCAGGACAAGATCGTCATCCACGAAGGCGATGCGTTGAAGTTTGACTTCGCGACACTGGGTGCGCCGCTACGTATCGTCGGCAACCTGCCTTACAACATCTCTTCGCCGCTGCTGTTCCATTTTGCCAACTATGCAGAAGGCATCATCGACATGCATTTCATGCTGCAGAACGAGGTGGTGGAGCGCATGGTGGCGGAGCCTTCCACGGCGGCTTTTGGGCGCTTGTCGGTGATGTTGCAGTATCGTTTCTACATGGAAAAGCTGCTGGATGTGCCGCCGCAATCCTTCCGTCCCGCACCCAAGGTGGATTCGGCCATCGTGCGCATGATACCGTTGCCGGCAGCGCAGATAGCTGTGCAGGATGAAGCCTTGTATGCCAAGGTTGTCACTGCGGCTTTCGGCCAACGCCGCAAGACCTTGCGCAATACGCTTAAAGCCCATCTCACGGAAAGCGATTTCGCGCAGTTGGACATCGACCCCCAGTTGAGAGCCGAAAACCTTGCAGTGACGGAATTCACTCGCATCGCGAATTTCCTTCACGGGCGGGCAGATACCGCCTCTTGAGCCGCTGAACGGCTGTCTTTCGGGTAGAATCACACCTCTTTATCACCCTTAGACGGCGCTTTTTTCCATGTCCGACATCCCTCCCATCGTTTTGACCTTCGCGGCCAGTGATCCCAGTTCAGGCGCAGGGATGCAGGCCGATATCCTGACCATCGCCAGCATGGGCTGCCATCCTTTGTCCGTGATCACAGGCATCACTGTGCAGGACACTAGCGGCGTTGAGGATATTCAGGCAGTGGATGCCGATCTGGTGATTGATCAGGCGCGCACGCTGCTGGAAGACATGCCGGTCGCTGCGTTCAAGATCGGCCTATTGGGCAGCGTAGACAACATCGCAGCCATTGCCGAAATAGTCTCGGATTACCCAGATATCCCGTTGGTGCTCGATCCCGTGCTGGCTTCTGGACGCGGTGATGAACTGGCCAATGAGGATATGCTGGATGCGCTGCGCGAACTGTTGCTGCCACAGTCCACCATTCTTACGCCCAACAGCATGGAAGCACGCCGCTTGGTGGTGGATGAAGACAATGAGGAAGATGATCCTTCTTTGTCAGAATGTGCAAAGCGCATCTTAGGAATGGGCTGCGAATATGTGTTGATCACCGGTACACACGAACACACGCCCAAGGTGGTGAATACCTTGTACGGCGAGCGCGGGCAGTTACGCAGTGATGATTGGCCACGCCTGCCGGGTATCTATCATGGCTCCGGCTGCACCTTGGCTTCGGCCATCGCCGCTTTGCTCGCCAACGGCTTGAGCATGGAAGATGCCGTGCGCGAGGCTCAGGAATACACTTGGGAAGCACTGAAGTATGGCTTCCGGCCCGGCATGGGGCAGCATATCCCGGATCGTTTGTTCTGGGCGAGAGACGAAGATGATGCAGGCGAGGAGACGCGCCATTAAAGGCTTGTATGCCATCACGCCGGACGAGCTGGATACGGCAATACTGATGCAGCAGGTGGAACAGGCTTTGCGCGGTGGCGCAGCTGTCCTGCAATATCGAAACAAGCTTGCCGATGCACCCTTGCGGCTGAAGCAGGCAGCAGCCTTGCGCGATATGGCGCGCGAGCTCGGCGTTACCTTCATCGTCAATGACGATGTGCAGCTGGCCCTTCAGGTGTCCGCCGATGGCGTGCATCTGGGCGCGGAAGATGGCGATATCGCCGCTGCCCGGACGTTATTGGGGCGCGACAGGTTGATCGGTGCCTCTTGCTATAATCGCGCACCGCTGGCGGCCGAAGTTGTGCGGCAAGGTGCAGACTATGTGGCGTTCGGTGCGTTCTTCCCGTCGAGCGTAAAACCCGGGGCCGTGGCAGCCGAAGTTTCCATGTTGCAAAGTGTTCGTCGCGAGCTGAAGGTGCCTATCGTTGCGATTGGCGGTATCTCAGTTGAAAACGGCAGGCAGTTGGTTGCGGCGGGCGCGGATGCACTGGCAGTGATCTCGGCACTGTGGCAATCGCCGGACATCGCACAAGCAGCAAAAGATTTTTCCCAATTATTTGAACAAGGTAATCCAGCATGACTTCGCATAATCAACAACTGTTCGACGAATCACAGAAGATCATTCCCGGCGGTGTGAACTCGCCGGTGCGTGCGTTCAAATCGGTGGGTGGCACGCCGCTGTTCTTCAAGCGCGGCAAAGGCGCGTACGTGTGGGACGCGGATGACAAGCAGTACATCGATTACGTGAATTCCTGGGGGCCGATGATCGTCGGTCATTGTCATCCCGAGGTGGTCAAGGCGGTGCAGGATGCGGCTGCCGAAGGGCTGGGTTTCGGTGCGCCGACGGCCAGCGAGCTGGAGATCGCCGAGCTGCTGTGCAAGATATTGCCGTCGCTGGAAATGGTGCGTCTGGTCAGCTCCGGCACTGAGGCGACCATGACGGCGATCCGTCTGGCACGCGGTTTCACCGGCCGTTCCCGCATCATCAAATTCGAAGGCTGCTACCACGGCCATTCCGACGGTCTGCTGGTCAAAGCCGGTTCCGGCGCGCTGACCTTCGGCCAGCCGAGCTCTTCCGGTGTGCCGGCCGAGATTGCCGCGCTGACTACTGTGCTGGATTACAACGATGCAGCCGGTCTGGAAAAAGCCTTCGCCGAATACGGCGACGAGATTGCCGCGGTGATCGTGGAGCCGGTCGCAGGCAATATGAACCTGATCTTGCCCAAGCGCGAGTTCCTCGATGCGATGCGCAGCCTTTGCACCAAGCACGGCACCGTGCTGATCCTGGACGAGGTGATGTCCGGCTTCCGCGTCGGCCTGCAGGGCGCGCACGGTCATTTTGGCATCAAGCCGGACCTGATCACGCTGGGCAAGGTGATGGGCGGCGGCCTGCCGGCAGCGGCATTCGGCGGTCGCCGTGACATCATGCAATGCCTTGCGCCGCTGGGTGCGGTGTATCAGGCGGGTACGTTGTCCGGCAATCCGGTGGCCGTTGCGGCCGGTTTGACGACACTGAAGCTGGTGCAGGCACCGGGTTTCTACGAGCGTTTGACGAAGATCGCCAAGGACATGACCGAGGGCATCACAGCCAGTGCGAAGAAGCACGGCATCCCGTTCAGCGCCCAATCCATCGGCAGCATGTTCGGTCTGTATTTCAGCGAAAAAACACCGACTTCCTATGCCGAGGTGATGGCCAGCGACAAGGAAGCATTCAACCGCTTCTTCCACGCGATGTTGGCCGAGGGCGTGTATCTCGCACCGTCGGCGTTCGAGGCAGGTTTCGTGTCGGCAGCACATAGCGATGCCGATATCGCGGCGACCATAGCGGCCGCCGACAGAGTCTTCGCGGCTTGGAAATAATGGGAATTTTCTCCCAGGCGGTGTTCTACACCACCGTCAACCATATGAAAGACCTGCCGCTGCATGGCGGCAAGGAAGTTGCGTTCGTCGGGCGTTCCAATGCGGGCAAGTCCAGTGCGATCAACACCTTGGCCAACCATGTGCGTCTGGCCTTTACCAGCAAGACGCCGGGGCGTACCCAGCATCTCAATTATTTCGACCTCGGCGACAACCGGTTCCTGGTCGACCTGCCGGGATATGGCTATGCCAAAGTTCCACCGGACATCCAGGCGCATTGGGAACATCTACTGGGTCAGTACTTGCAAACGCGCTCGGAGCTGGCCGGACTAGTCGTGATCATGGACTCGCGTCATCCGCTGACAGAGCGGGATCAGGGGATGCTGGACTGGTTTGCGCCGACCGGAAAGCCGATCCATATCCTGCTGACCAAGTCCGATAAACTGAGCCGCCAGCAAGCGACCAAGACACTGCGTGAGGTGAAGGAATTTCTGGCCGAACACTTTCCGCAATGTACGGTACAGCTGTTCTCCAGCCTGAAAAAGACGGGTACGGACGAGGCAGAAGCAGTGATCACATCTTGGCTGCAAGACTGACAGGCAAAAAAATGCCCCTGAACCAAAGGGGAAAGATTCAGGGGCAGAAGGTCTTTACAGGGTAAAGACGCCCGCTCAGGGAGGAGAAACGGGAAGCAGCTCTCGCTACTCGTTCGCTCAGACGGAGCTATGCGAAAATAGTTCCATTACTTTACAAAAATGTTGGGAATAGCCATGCAGATACTCGGAAAATACCCTCAATCCAGAATGCGCCGGATGCGCAAAGATCAATTTTCACGGGACTTGATACGTGAGCATGTGCTCACACCAGCTGACTTCATCTATCCGGTTTTCGTGCTTGAAGGCAGCAACAAGACCGAGGATGTGAAGTCCATGCCAGGTGTGCAGCGCAAGACGCTGGATCTGTTGCTTAAGGATGCCGAGCAATGCATGAAGCTGGGCGTGCCGGTGATGGCGATATTCCCAGTGATCGATGCTGCGAAGAAGAGTCTGGGGGCAGAAGAAGCATACAATCCTGAGGGGCTGGTGCCGCGCGTGGTTGCCGAGTTGAAAAAGAACTTTCCTGAACTAGGTGTGATGACCGACATCGCGCTTGACCCCTATACCAGCCACGGCCAGGATGGTCTGATCGACGACAGCGGTTATGTGCTCAACGACGAGACCATCGCGGTGCTGACCCGGCAGGCGCAGGCCCATGCTGCGGCAGGCGCAGACATCGTCGCGCCATCCGACATGATGGATGGCCGTATCGGTGCGGTGCGCGCGGCGCTGGATGCACACAAGCACATCTACACGCGCATCATGGCCTACTCGGCCAAATATGCCTCCAGCTTCTATGGCCCGTTCCGCGACGCGGTGGGTTCCAGCGGCAATCTGGGCAAGGGCAACAAATACACCTACCAGATGGATCCGGCGAATTCGGATGAGGCGCTGTGGGAAGTCGGCCTGGATCTGCAGGAAGGTGCGGATATGGTAATGGTCAAACCCGGCATGCCGTATCTGGATATCGTGCGTCGCGTAAAAGACGAATACAAGGCCCCGACCTTTGTCTATCAGGTGAGCGGCGAATACGCGATGTTGAAGGCGGCTGCACAGAATGGCTGGCTCAATGAGGAGGCGTGCGTGCTGGAAGCCTTGCTGTCTTTCAAGCGTGCAGGTGCCGATGGGGTGCTGACATATTTTGCGTTGGATGCGGCCCGCTGGTTGAAATCAGGCAGCTAACAGGGCCTCCACTGCGGCGGCATCTGCATGCGTTTGGGGATGGCGGCTGCCACTGAATCGGGCGCTTTCCGGTAGTACTACGATATGGGTCTGAATGCCGGAGCTTCCAGTCAGCGTGTAACTGGGTACAGTTTCTTCGCGGCCGCTAATTCGCATCCGCCATTCACCACTCTCGAAATCGATCTTGTTCTTGAGTAAGAACAACAAGACAGCTTTAGCATCGTCCGAAAATAGCATCAGATTGATGTCTGAATTCATACCTGCAGAACCGCTCAGTACAGAACCAGTAAGGTAGGGCTGGAACTGCGCCAGCTGCTGCATATTGTCCAAGGCTTCCTGACGCAGGCTGCGCAGGACGGAAGGATGTTCTTCCTGCTGGTAGAGAGCGCGATATTGCTGCAACGCCAGATCGACCTCTTCATTGCTCGGCAGATGATGAGTGTCGTCTGCTCCAAGTTGACGCGCGGCCTTGCGCTTGGCAAAAGCGTAGTCTGTGATGCCGCCATCAGACATTATCTTGGCGGCCTGATGCGCAAGTTGAGCGCGCATCAGGTCTCGATGCAGGGAGTGTGGCTTGCGCATCAGAATAGCTGATCGGAGCCGGACTCGGTCGGTTTGAATATTTCAAGAAGGCTGGAGCTTTGCTCGGCTGGTACATTCTCTTCATAGAAATATTCGACATGCGTTCCGTCAGGGTCGCGCAAACCCTCATCATTGATGCGGGCTGTCACCATATGGGGCGGGACGGTGTATTCGATCTCAGGAGTTTCCTTGAGCATCTCGCCCATGTAGTCCATCCAGATCGGCAGGGCAGCTCCCCCACCTGTTTCTCTTTCGCCCAAGCTATGAGGAGTGTCGTAGCCCAGCCAAGTAACGGCAACCAAAGTTGGATGGAATCCACAGAACCATGCATCCATGGATTCGCTCGTGGTTCCGGTCTTGCCGGCAAGATCATGCCGGCCAAGCTGCATGGCGCGGATGGCAGTACCGTGCTTGACTACATCCTGCATCATGTTGACCATAGTGAACGTATTTCTGATGTCTAGAATCAGTTCCGCATCCTTGCCCGCTGCGACAGGGATGGTCTGGCTGATGACATTACCTTGGCCATCCTCGATACGTTGAATCAAGTAAGGCGCGACACGATAGCCACCATTGGCAAACACCGCGTACCCACCCAGCATCTGCCAAGGCGTTGCGGAAACAGCACCCAGCGCCATGGTCAAGTAAGGGCCTACCTTGTCTCGATCAAAGCCAAATTTGGTGACATAGTCCTGAGCATATTCAAGACCAATGGATTGAAGCACGCGAATTGAAACCAGGTTTTTCGACTTGATCAGCCCCTGACGCAAACGCATGGGGCCTTCGAAACGGCCTTCATAATTTTTAGGTTCCCACAGCTCACCACCGGTATCAGACAAATTGACCACAAGCGGTGCGTCATTGACGATGGAGGCAGGGGTAAACCCCTTTTCCAATGCGGCGGAGTAGATGAAGGGTTTGAAGCTGGATCCGGGTTGGCGCCAAGCCTGAGTGACATGGTTGAACTGTTTACGGTTAAAGTCGAAGCCGCCAACCAATGCGTAGATAGCACCGGTGCGTGGATCTGCGGATACAAACGCTGCCTCTGCTTCCGGGAGTTGGGTGATCTCCCATGTGTCCGAGGGGGTCTTGAAGATGCGGATCAAGGCACCTTTTTTTAGGCGGGGGTGCAGTACCCAGCGTTCCGCAACCAATTGCTGAGCAAAGCGCAAGCCTTCTTTGGATATCTCAACTGTTTGCCCGCCTTTGGTGCGCGCGGAGATCCCTTTGCGGTTGATAGCTAATATGACAGCAGGGATCAACTCATCGCTGTTGGACACGTCCTGCAAAGCCTTGTCGAGTAGCGCTTCTGTATTGTTCTTCGTCAGGTCGACATAACCTTCGGGGCCGCGATACTCATGTCTGTGGTCATAATCCAGAACACCTTTACGTAAGGAAGCATAAGCGACCCTTTGGTCTGTAGCACGTATGGTTGTGTAGACGTTGTAGCCTTGTGTATAGATGTCCTCTTGGAATCGGTCATACATTTCCTGGCGTACCAACTCGGAAACAAAACTCGCGTTTACTGAGAATTCCTGGTGGTAGGCAGATTGCTTGGTTTGAATGGGGTCGGTAAGGGCAAGGTTGAACTCCTCCTCGTTGATGTAGCCAAGGTCGCGCATACGACGCAGAATGTATTCCTGTCTGACTTTGGCCCGAGAAGGGTTGACCACTGGATTGTAGGCGCCGGGTGCTTTGGGCAAGCCAGCCAGCATGGCCATCTCGGCAATACTCAATTGGCTGATGGGCTTGGAATAATAAGCTTGCGCAGCTGCGCCGAAGCCATAAGCCCGCTGACCGAGATATATATGGTTGATATAAAGTTCAAGAATCTCGTTTTTTGACAGATTGTGCTCGATCTTGAATGCGAGCAGCATCTCATTGAATTTGCGGCTAAGTGTTTTCTCCTTGGAAAGAAAAAAGTTCCTGGCTACCTGCATAGTGATGGTGCTGGCGCCCTGTTTGACACCGCCAGAGGCAAAATTGGAATAAGCAGCCCTAAGGACGCCCACGTAATCGACGCCGCCATGCTCATAGAATCGATCATCCTCAGCAGCAAGAATGGCAAGTTTCATGCGCTCCGGGACCTCTTCAATTCTTACAAGCTCGCGACGTTCCTCTCCGAATTCACCTATGAGCACCCCCTCCGCACTGTAGATACGCAACGGCAACTTGGGGCGATAGTCGGTTAGCGCCTCAAGGGAAGGTAGGGTCGGATAGGTTAGAATCGCTGCAAAGAGAAGAAGCAGGAACGGTAAGAGCGGAAGCAATAAAACACCTACCGCAGGATAAAACCACCAGCGTGAAGTCATAACTATCTATTCTTGATAAAGTTAGATTCTTATTATATCGCCCAAGCAAGGAAAAGGACGAAGATAGAAAAAACTTTACACCCATGGGAGTTATTGCTAGGATTTAAACCAGTTTATACGGAAGTTCGCTAACTATCCTATGATTAAAGGAAATTTTGACATCCCGTTAGATTTTCTGCAAACCTCCACGCCTCCCATGATCGGCGTGGATATCAGTTCGTCTTCAGTAAAAATGCTTGAGCTGAGTGAGGCGCCCAAAAAGAACGGGTTCGTGGTGGAGAGGTATGCGATTGAACCTCTGCCATCAGATGCGGTAAGTGATGGCAATATCAATAACTTGGATGCCGTATCAGAAGCATTGCAGCGCGCGTGGAAGCGTATGGGTACGCGCATCAGGAATGTGAGCTTGGCGCTGCCGGCTGCTGCAGTCATCAGCAAAAGGATCATGTTGCCAGCTGGATTGCGCGAGGATGATCTGGAATATCAGGTCGAATCTGAGGCAAACCAATATATTCCCTTTGCGCTGGATGAGGTGAATCTGGATTTCCAGGTAATTGGCCCCTCACCAAACAACCCCGACGAAATCGAGGTTCTGTTGGCGGCTTCGCGCAAAGCGAACGTTGAGGATCGGGTAGCGGCGGCGCAGACTGCAGGACTAAAGGCAGTAGTTATGGACGTTGAGCCCTATGCGGCAGAAGCCGCTTTTGATCAAATCAGATCTCAGTTGCCCGGTGGCGCTGAAGACCAGTGCATCGCGGTTGTTGACATAGGCGCCAGCGTAATGAATGTAAACATATTGCGGAACGGGCAGTCGGTATATACGCGCGACCAGCAAGTGGGAGGAAGTCAGCTTACTCAGCAGATTCAAGCGGCTTTTGGACTGACGGCAGAGGAAGCGGAGGCGGCCAAGCGGAACGGCGGCTTGCCGGAAAATTATGAGAGTGACGTTCTGGCGCCATTCCGAGAAAACGTGGCGATGGAAGTGGCGCGAGCGCTGCAATTTTTCTTTACTTCCACTCAGTACAACGAGGTGAGTTATGTAGTGCTGTCAGGAGGCTGCGCCGCCTTGCTAGGCCTTGATGAGGCGGTGGCAACTCGCACTCAGGTGAGTACGCTGGTAGCTAACCCTTTTGAACTGATGACACTTTCATCACGAATCAAGCCGCGCCAGTTGCAGACAGATGCGCCAGCACTGATGATCGCGTGTGGTTTGGCGATGCGGAGGTTCGATCCATCATGATACGGATAAATCTATTACCACACCGCGCAGAGAAACGGCGCGCAAAGCAGTTGCAATTCATTGTGTTCAGTGTGTTATCAATCGTGCTGGGGGCGTTCGTGGTTGGGCTGGTGCATGTGGCGATTGGCACGCAGATATCCTACCAAGAAAGGCGGAATGAATACCTGAAGCAAGAGACGGCAATATTGGACAGGCAGATCGCAGAGATTAAAAAGCTTCGTCAGCAGACTCAATCGTTGTTGGCAAGAAAAAATGTGGTCGAGAATCTGCAGTCCACACGTTCAGATGTAGTGCACCTTCTGGACCAAATGCTGAGAATTTTGCCTGAAGGTGTTTACTTGAAATCACTACGACAGTCTGGGCAGAGAATAAGCCTCGTTGGCTATGCGCAATCAAATGCGCGAGTCTCTACGCTGATGCGCGCCATAGAGGATTCTCCATGGTTGAATTCCCCCGCATTGGTAGAGATACATGCGGCAAATGTCGGCGGTTCGCGCCTGAACGAGTTCTCACTGAATTTTAATCTGACAAAGCAGGCTGACTCCGCAGGTGCAGCGTCCTCAGGTTCGGGCAAGGGGAGATAAGTGATGGCCATGAACTTTTTGGAAGAGATTAAAAATATTGACCCCCAGAAACCGGGAAATTGGCCTTGGTTAGTCAAGCTGGTGGCATTCTTAACCATGTTCATGCTGGTTGTGGCTGCTGGCGCTTTTTTTGACTGGCAGGATCAGTATCAGAATCTGACGCGCATCAAGCAGGAGGAGGGGACCCTTAAAGAAACCTTTCTTGTCAAGAAGCGCGAAGCGATCAATCTCGATATCATCAAGAAGCAACTGATAGACACTCAACAATCGTTTGGCGCGTTACTGAAGCAGCTGCCCAGTAAATCCGAGATGGACGCCTTGCTCACCGATATTAACCAAGCGGGCTTGGGGCGGGGTTTGCAGTTCGAGCTTTTTCGTCCAGGTGGTGAGGTCGCCACGGGGGTGTTCACAGAACAACCGATCGCATTGAAAGTGACAGGAAGCTATGATGACTTGGGGAACTTCGCCAGCGATATCTCGCAACTGCCACGCATCGTGACGTTAAACGATATACGTATTTCTCCGATTGCAGGTGGCATGCTGAGCATGGAGTCGACTGCCAAAACGTATAGATATCTGGATGAGGCGGAGATCGCCGCTCAGAAAAGAGCGGCCCAAGCAGCGAAGAGGAAGAAGTGATGAAGGCGAAAATATCTTCAGTCCTATTGGCTTTGCTCCTAGCTGGTTGTGGCGGCGAAGAGTTTCAGGATCTGCGTGACTTCGTCAACAACGCAGGCGCGGACATGCGAGGTAAAGTTGAACCGCCGCCTGATATCAAACCCTATGAACCGTTTGCATATGATAATTCTGCATCATTGCCAGACCCGTTTAAACCTCGCAAAACGAAAGCGGGCGGTTCTGGTCGAGGAGGTTTGAATCAACCAGATTTCGACCGCCCCAAAGAGGAGCTGGAAGACTACCCTCTTGAGAGCTTGAAAATGGTTGGCTATCTGTCACAAAAGGGCGTGGGACACGCAGTGCTGCGTTCTTCGGAGGGAAAGATATATCAGGTCAAGGTGGGCAATTATATTGGCCTGAACTTTGGCCAGATCACATCGATCTCGGAGACTGAACTCACAGTCAAAGAAATGGTACAAGATAGTGCCGGTGACTGGACAGAGCGCGAAAGCAGCCTGCAATTGATCGAATGATTAGGAGTGAAAAATGAAACTGCTTGATATGTCGTTACGCAAATGGTACCGATTGATTGCCATCCCTGTGATGCTGTGTGCATTCGGTCTGCAGGCACAAGAAGCTGGGGAACTCAACAGCATTGAGTCCCTTAGCGCAAGTAGCGATAACGGCATGCTAGTGGTTCGGGTGGGATTGAAATCCTCTCCCCAAGGACAGCCGGCCTCTTTTACGATCAACACCCCCCCGCGTATCGCTTTCGACTTTCCAAATACAGAGAATGGACTGGGTGCCTCTGTAAAGAACTTTGGAGAAGGAGATTTGCGCAGTGCGAACATTGTGCAAGCGGGCAATAGGACGCGCTTGGTAATCAATCTGGCTCAAATGGCTGGTTACGACACGCGAGTGGAAGGTAACGAAGTTCTTATCACGCTGCAGCAAAAAGGTGTGGGAGGAGGCGCTGCACCGGTTGCTACAGCTCACTTTGCAGATGCTTCTACCAGTGAGCAGATGCACAGTCTGAGAGACATCGATTTCCATAGAGGTACGAATGGTGAGGGTCGAATCCAGATCGATCTATCTGATGCTGATATCGGAATAGATATCAAACAACAGGGCCGCGCATTGGTAGTAGATTTCCAGCGCGCAGTGTTGCCGCGCAACTTGCAGCGGAAGTTGGACGTGTCTGACTTTGCAACGCCTGTCCAGATGATAGATGCGTATGTACAAGGTGGAAGTGCGCGCCTTTCAATCGAGCCGAAAGGGCTGTGGGAATATTCGGCATACCAGACAGATAACAAGTTCATCATTGAAGTCAAAGCGGTTGCAGAAGATCCCAACAGGTTGGTAAAGGGCAATATACCTGGGTATTCCGGCGAAAAGCTGACGCTGAATTTCCAAAACATTTCGACTCGCGAAGCTTTAAGCGTCATAGCTGACTTCACGGGTTTGAATATGGTGATCAGCGATACGGTATCTGGTAGCTTAACCCTCCGTCTGAAGGATGTGCCATGGGATCAGGCTTTCGAGATTATCTTGCAGAGCCGTGGTCTTGATATGCGCAAAAATGGCAATGTTATTCAAGTCGCACCACGCGAGGAGATCGCTGCTAAAGAGAAGATTGAATTCTCCGCGCGCCAGGAAATCACCGAACTGGAGCCGCTTCGCACAGAGAATTTCCAGTTGGCCTATGCTAAAGCAGCCGACATTGTGAAATTAATTTCAAGCGACAAACAGAAAATCCTTTCCACGCGTGGCAGTGCAAATTTCGACCTGAGGACAAACATGTTGTTTGTTAAAGATACTCCTTCAAGTCTGGATGAGGTCCGCAAGCTGATAAAGCTGATTGATGTTCCGGTTCGTCAGGTACTGATAGAAGCAAGATTCGTCGAAGCGGGGGAATCGTTCAATCATACTTTGGGCGGTCGTTTGGGATATACAGGTCCGACGGTGGCGGTGGCAGGCTCTGGCAGGGCGAACATTTCGGGCGGCAGCCTCAATCTCCCGGGTGCTGCTTCGGGTTTGGGTGGCCTGACCATGTCGCTCTTCAATGCAGCGGCGACAGAAACGCTTACACTCGAGCTGAATGCATCTGCAATCGATGGCACGACGAAGAACATTGCGAGCCCTCGTGTAGTGACAGGCGACAAGACTCCGGCGACCATCGAGTCCGGCGTCGAAGTACCCTATTTGCAGGCCAGCAGCAGTGGTGCAACCAACGTCGCCTTCAAGAAGGCGGTGCTGGGTCTGACTGTGACGCCTCAGATTACACCAGAAGACAGCGTAACCATGAAGATCAGTGTAAGCCAGGATTCGGTGGGCAACATCTACTCTGGTGTCCCGAGCATCAACACCAAAAAAGTGGATACCCAAGTGCTGGTTGAAAATGGCGGAACGGTGGTAATCGGAGGGGTCTACACGCAAGACGATACCGACTCGACTTCTGCAGTGCCTGGGTTGGCAGATATCCCGGTGCTGGGATGGATGTTCAAGACCAATACCAAGGTCAAGAGTAAAAAGGAATTACTGGTGTTCATCACGCCGAAAATTCTCAAGGATACGTTGGGTTCGAACTGATTATTGGCTGTTCGTTGTGAGCAAGAGCCCGGCAAGTCCGGGCTCTTGTGTTTAAGGAAAAATACCTTAATTCCGCTACAATCCACCAACATGAAATCAGTCGAAGCAAATAAACTCAATACAGGCAACATCATCTTGATTGGCATGATGGGATCTGGCAAGACAACTGTCGGCAAGCTATTGGCCAAGCAATTGCATAAGGACTTTGTTGATTGTGATGAGGAAATTCAACGTCGTACAGGTGTGACGATTCCTCATATCTTCGATGTGGAGGGGGAGGCCGGGTTCAGGATTCGGGAAGCTTCCGCGTTGGAAGAATTGATGCAGCGACAAAATATCGTTCTTGCAACAGGTGGCGGTGTGCCATTAAGCGAGGGCAACCGGGAATTACTGAAGCGAGGCGGTGTCATCGTGTATCTAAAAAGTAATGTACATGACCTGTGGCATCGCACGAGGCATGACCACAACAGGCCGTTGTTGCAGACCGCAGATCCTCGCGCGACTCTGCAGGTGCTGTATGAAAAACGTGATCCTATATATAACAGCATAGCCGACATCGTGATTCACACTGGCAAGCAGAATGTGCAAATTCTGCTAACCAAACTGCAAGAGCTGATTGCAGAGTATCAGTCGTCAAACAAATCCAAATCGGAATCCCTTCAGTATGCAAACATTGAACGTCGGCCTAGCTGAACGAAGTTACCCAATATATGTAGGGGACGGCCTAATACAGGCATATGATTTGCTGTCGCCATACCTTTCAGGCAGGCGGGCGGTGATTATCAGCAACACAACGGTTGCTCCCCTGTATATGAGTCGTCTGGTCGAAGGGTTGCATGAGCATGGTGTGCAATGCGACCGTATCGTGTTGCCAGATGGTGAGAGATTCAAGAATTCTAAAACGATAGATACTATTTACGACGAACTGCTGCGGTCGCACTGCGAGAGGTCCACACCGCTAATAGCACTGGGTGGTGGCGTGATCGGGGATATGGTTGGTTTCGCAGCTGCAACCTATCTACGTGGGGTTCCCTTCATACAGATTCCGACGACACTACTCGCACAAGTGGATTCTTCTGTAGGCGGAAAGACCGGAATCAATCACCCATTGGGCAAGAACATGATCGGGGCCTTTTATCAACCGCAGGTCGTGCTGGCAGATACACGAACGCTTGATACGTTGCCTGATCGTGAATTGTGCGCCGGCCTTTCAGAGGTCATCAAATACGGCTTGATACGTGACCTACCCTTTCTTGAATGGCTGGAACAGAACATCGAAAAGCTGCGGGCGAGAGACAAAGATGCGCTCCAGTACGCGATCACGCGCAGTTGTCAGAACAAGGCAGAAGTTGTTGGAAATGATGAGCGAGAGAGTGGTGAGCGGGCACTCCTGAATCTGGGGCATACATTTGGCCACGCTATCGAAAATGGCATGGGCTACGGAGTATGGTTGCATGGAGAGGCCGTGGCAGCAGGGACCATGATGGCAGCTGACTTGTCATGCAGGATGGGTTGGTTGAAGACATCTGACGTCGATCGGATGCGCGACTTGTTTCAGCGTGCGAATCTGCCCGTTCGCGGGCCTGACATGGCGGTTGAGAAATATCAGGAATTGATGGGGCTAGACAAGAAGGTGGCGGGCGGCAAGATCCGCTTCGTTCTGCTGGAAGGACTAGGTAGTGCGGTCATTACCAGTGATGTCCCCGAGAAGCTGCTGAAGGAAACACTAAAGGCGTGTTGTGACTGAGCTGCAATTGGCACCTTACGCAGTTCGAGAAAGCCGCTTGGGCCGACAAATTGCAGAGCCGAGCCCATCAGGGAGGAGCGAATTTCAGCGGGATCGTGATCGCATCGTTCATTCGAGTGCCTTTCGTCGACTGGAATACAAGACGCAGGTGTTCGTCAATCATGAAGGCGATCTTTTCCGGACGAGACTAACTCACAGTATTGAAGTAGCACAAATTGCGAGATCCATAGCTCGTCGCTTGGCACTGAATGAGGATCTAGTAGAGGCAATATCACTTGCGCACGATCTGGGCCACACACCATTCGGGCACGCAGGCCAAGATGAGCTCAATGAGTGTATGTCTGAATTCGGAGGCTTCGAGCACAACCTGCAATCATTGCGTGTCGTGGATGTATTGGAAGAGCGATATGCAGCATTTGATGGGTTGAATCTTTGCTTTGAGACGCGAGAAGGAATACTAAAGCACTGTTCACGGGAAAATGCTGAGCGCTTGGATGAAGTGGGTAAGCGTTTTCTGCTGGATCTACGCCCGAGTCTGGAGGCGCAGGTTGCCAATCTAGCGGATGAGATTGCCTATAACAATCACGATGTAGATGATGGCCTGCGTTCCGGGCTGTTGACGGTGGAAAAAATGGCTGAAGTGGATTTGTTTGCCAGCCACCTAGATGAAGTAAGGCAAGCTTGGCCGCAATTGTCGGAGCGGCGTGTCGTGCACGAAACAGTGCGCCGCATGATAAACACATTAGTTACAGACCTGATAGCTCAAACGCAAGCTAACATCGCAAAACACGCGCCCAAAAATCTTGGAGAAGTGCAGGCAGCTCCTGCTTTGGTGGCGTTCAGTCCCCTGATGCGGGAGCGAAATATCGAACTCAAATCATTCCTTCGTACAGAACTATATCGTCATTACCGCGTTATGCGCATGAGCGCCAAAGCGCGCCGCACAATTCGCGAATTGTTTCACGCATATATTGACGACCCTAGGTTACTACCGCCACAGATCAAACAGCGTAACGGAGAGCAGATGCCGCGAGCTGTAGCTGATTATATTGCCGGTATGACGGATCGTTTTGCAATACGTGAATATCGCAGGTTGTTCTCAATCGACGAATTTTAAGGATGTGATGCCCCCCCCAGATATAAGGGGGGGCAGCGTTTGGAATCAATTAAACGGAGAGTCTGGGAGTTGACAGGGTGCCACTGTATCAATAGCAGCAGGTACCAAAGGCAGTTCCAGTGAAGAAGTGGAAGATGATCCTTGTACCTGCGTGGTGACACGGATCCGAACATCCAGCCAGTTTGCATACTGCTTTAGGTAGACCCAATTGAAAGTGGCCGTTCCGTCAACCCCCGTAGTGACGGTAGAGGGCACTGATCCTGCAGCAGAAGGTACGGGCCACAACATGCCGTCTGGAACAAATCCTGGCCCATCAATATCTTCACCAGGATCAAGGATCAGGTTCTCATTCACATCCTCATTGATGTAGGGGCCAAAGCCGGTAATGATGCAGTCATTAGCGCGCGTGCCTCTGTAGTATTTGACAGGCCAAATAGAAATCGAAACAACGGCTCCTGAAACGGCGTTGCCATTTGAATCCGTGACCATAACCGTTACGGGCAACTGATAGGCTGTATCAAGGTTAACAATCGAAAGCTTTGTCCCGGCACCAAGGGCGATTGATCCGGCAGTCCCGCCGACTGTAACGGGAGTGGTCGTGGTTATGGCAGTGCCTACTACGGTGGCTTTGATGGCCGCGTTTTGATTAGTAGAAGTGCCGGCGGTAAACGTAGTTTGAGCCCTCCCCATTTGTGTCGTGGCTGTGCTAGTACTGTCGGTTGTAACGACGACAGGGTTAAGAGATTCGCCAGATCCAGAAGAGTTTACAAGCTCAAACAGCACAGGAGCGCCACCGACAGGGTTGTTGGCAGCATCACGTACCAGTGCTGTCAAGACGGCCGTGCTCAGGTTTGCACCTACGCTGGGCTGAAGAACTGAGACGCTGGATTGCAGTGTGATAGATGAAGCGTTTACTGTCGGCGACGTGATAGAGAAAATAAACGAAGCAGATGTGAGTACATTGCCGCTGGCATCCAAAGCATCTATCTGTACGTTCGCATTGCCAGCGCTATTGCCGGGAACGAAAGTCTGTGTATCGGTAGCGCCTGCGGGGACTACCGTCAGTGCTTTCAAGCCATTTGCAAGCCAAGTTCCCAAGGTTGTTGCATACCGAATGTTCGCAACAGCAACACCGCCTATCGCGGCTGGAACATTCACGGTCACAGTTTGGTTGGTGCCGATGGCGGCAGCAAATGGAGAGGACGCAGGCGTGCTGACCGAAAAGGATCCGCCGGATGGATTGATAGTAATAGATTTGGTGGTAGACGCGCTTACTGTGGCCCCAGTTGCATCCAGCCATTCCACCAGAACATCGACGATGCCTGCTGCCGTGCCAGTCAAAATAACTGAGGCGGCCCCAACGCTATCGGTTGTAGCGGTAGTGGTATTGAGTGTCCCGCTGCCGGTGCTAGATGCTGCAACAGAAAATCTCAATGTCTGACCAGAAACCGCAACAGCACCGGAATTCTTGGCTACGATGGATATCGTGACCGGAGTCCCTGCGGCAACAGCGGTTGAGTTGGTAGTCGCAGTCAAAGTTGATCCGGTAATCTGAATTGGCAGGCTGGCGCTGATGGCGGTTCCATTGACAGTGGCCGTCACGGTTGCTGTACGATTGACGCCAGAAGTTCCTGCGGAGAAAGTGAAAGTTGCGCGCCCAGTTGCGTCAGTTGTGGCCGATGCAGAAGATAGCAAGCCTGTCGAGCTGGCAAAATCAACTATTTGATCTGCGAGGACGGCATTACTTGAGGAGAGAACCGTGGCAGTGATAGTTGCTGAACTAGAGCCGTCACTTGTTACACTGGTAGCAGATGTTGAAAGCTGAACAGAGGCGGCGCTGGCGTTAGCTGCAGTCGTGGTCGTCGTCGAAACTGCACTGCCTCCGCATCCAGAGAGGACGAACGTCGAAATAATAAAGGCAAAAAAGAGTCTTTGCTGAGTCAAAAATATGGTTCGCACGGAAACCCTCCAGTAAATGGCACCCTCAATTTCGCCCTATTGCGAAAATGTATAAAGGTCATTCTATAACCCTTAGTTTTAATTACGCAACTTAATTGTTGGCCTATATATTCATGCAATCTGCGAAGATGTAAAAGGTTGGAATGTTGCACTGCCATGCCGGGACGGGTAACATCGCCGCCCTTTTGAAAAAATTTCCAGGAACTGGCGGCCGGTTGTCGCCTAGTCGCAATGTCTGAGGTGAGGAGCAAGGTGAACAATTCTTCGATGCCCGCGCGGCAAGGTCTGTATGACCCGCGCAATGAACATGATGCATGCGGTGTCGGTTTCGTCGCGCATATTAAAGGTATAGCCAGCCATGACCGAGTAAGTGAGGGTCTGAATATTCTGAAGAATCTGACGCACCGTGGCGCGGTCGGGGCTGATCCTCTGGCTGGCGATGGCGCCGGCATCATGATTCAGATTCCGCATGATTTCCTGAGCAAGGCAGCAGCCAAGAACAAGATCGAACTTCCGGCGCAAGGCGAGTACGGCGTCGGCATGTTGTTCCTGCCGCGTAACAAGGCAGCACGCGCGGCATGCGAGAAAGCTATCGAAGCCAAGATCAAGGCCGAAGGCCAGGTTCTGCTGGGATGGCGCGATGTGCCAGTCGACAGTTCTGGCTTGGGCGAGAGCGTGAAAGCAGTCGAGCCGCTGGTGCGTCAGGTATTCATCGGTCGCGGCAAGAAGACTGCAGACCAGAATGCATTCGAGCGCAAGCTGTTCGTCATCCGCAAGACAGTCGAGCATGCAGTACGCAAACTGCCTAAGGGGCAAGGCGAGGGTTTCTATATCCCGTCCATGTCGTCGCGAACTATTGTCTACAAGGGCATGTTGCTGGCCACGCAGGTGGGTGAATATTTCCTCGACCTGCAGGATGAAAGCTGCGTGAGCGCATTTGCGCTGGTTCACCAGCGATTCTCAACCAACACCTTCCCCACATGGGATTTGGCTCACCCGTTCCGCATGATCGCCCATAACGGCGAGATCAATACCATGCGCGGCAACGTCAACTGGATGGCCGCTCGCCATGCGGCCATGTCCTCTAGTTTCCTCGGCAGTGACCTGGAAAAATTGTGGCCGCTAATCACCGAAGGGCAGTCTGATTCGGCCTGCTTTGACAATGCGCTGGAATTGCTGGTGGCTGGCGGATATTCGCTGCCGCACGCAATGATGCTGCTGATCCCTGAGGCATGGGCGGGTAATCCGCTGATGGATGAAGAGCGCCGTGCGTTCTACGAATATCACGCTGCGCTGATGGAGCCATGGGATGGCCCTGCCGCAGTTGCGTTCACTGATGGCCGTATGATCGGTGCCACACTGGACCGTAACGGTCTGCGCCCTGCACGCTATCTGATCACTGACGACGATGTCGTGTTGATGGCTTCCGAGATGGGCGTATTGCCCATCGCAGAGAACAAGGTTGTCAAGAAGTGGCGTCTGCAGCCCGGCAAGATGTTCCTCATCGACATGGAAGCTGGGCGTATCGTCGACGATGGCGAATTGAAGAGGCAGATTGCCACCGCCAAGCCTTATCGCAAGTGGATCGAGCAATCGCGCTACTTCCTGGATGATCTGCCCACCGTGGCTAACAAGCAGTCGAGCAGCATCAGCCTGCTGGATGCGCAACAGGCATTCGGTTACACGCAGGAAGACCTCAAGTTCATCATGTTGCCGATGTCGACTGCTGGAGAAGAGCCCACGGGCTCCATGGGTAGCGATGCCGCATTGCCAGTGCTGTCCAGTCGCAGCAAGGTGCTGTATAACTACTTCCAGCAATTGTTCGCGCAAGTAACCAATCCGCCTATCGATCCGATCCGCGAAGAGATCGTGATGTCGCTGACGTCGTTCATCGGCTCCAAGCCGAACCTGCTGGGCGTGGACGAAACCAAGCCGGCGCCGCGCCTGGAAGTGCATCAGCCTGTGCTGTCGCCCGATGATGCCGCCAAGCTGCACAATATCGACAAGCTCACCAAGGGCAAGTACAAGTCGAAAACGCTGGACATCACCTATCCTGTCAAGAACGGCGCAGCAGGCTGCGAAGCGGCGATCAAGGCTTTGTACAAGGAAGCAGACAAAGCAGTTACTGCGGGCTTTAACGTGCTTATCCTGTCAGATCGCGCCATGTCTGAGAAGCGCGTGGCGATCCCTGCGTTGCTGGCAACCGCAGCGGTACACCATCATCTGGTAAAAGAAGGTCTGCGCACCAGCACCGGTCTGGTCGTTGAGACCGGCTCGGCGCGTGAAGTGCACCACTTTGCATTGCTGGCTGGATATGGCGCCGAAGCTGTCTATCCTTGGCTGGCGTTCGACACCATCTCTTCTTTCGATCTGCCGGCGGGTCTGGATGCGAAGGATGCGCACAAACGCTTCATCAAGGGAATCAACAAAGGCCTGCTCAAGGTCATGTCCAAGATGGGCATCTCTACCTATCAGTCCTACTGCGGTTCGCAGATCTTCGAAGCGATCGGCTTGAACAGCGACTTTATCGAGAAATATTTCCCGGGTACTGCGACCCAGATCGAAGGTATCGGTCTGAAGGAAGTGGCGGAAGAAGCGGTGCGCACACACAGTGCTGCTTTCGGCAACGATCCGCTTCTGGCCAATATGCTCGATGCAGGTGGCGAGTACGCTTATCGTGCACGCGGCGAGGAACACACCTGGACGCCTGATTCCATCGCCAAGCTGCAGCAATCCACGCGTTCCAACAACTACGCGACCTATAAGGAATACGCCAAACTGATCAACGACCAGACCCAGCGCCAGATGACGCTGCGCGGCTTGTTCGAGATCAAGCCTGCGGGCAAGCCGGTTTCACTGGAAGAAGTGGAATCAGCAAAAGAGATTGTCAAGCGCTTTGCTACCGGCGCGATGTCACTGGGTTCCATCTCTACTGAAGCGCACACCACACTGGCGATCGCGATGAACCGCATCGGTGGCAAGTCCAATACCGGTGAAGGCGGCGAGGACGCCAACCGCTTCAAGATGTTGCACGGTGGCGAGAAGCTGTCCGAGATCATCGGTAAGGGCCGTATCGAAGCAGATCAGACCATGAAGGCGGGCGACTCGCTGCGTTCGCGCATCAAGCAGGTCGCTTCCGGACGTTTCGGCGTAACTGCGGAGTATCTGTCCAGCGCCGACCAGATCCAGATCAAGATGGCGCAGGGCGCGAAGCCAGGCGAAGGCGGTCAGTTGCCCGGTGGCAAGGTATCCGAATACATCGGCAAGCTGCGTCACTCGGTACCGGGCGTCGGTCTGATCTCGCCACCGCCGCACCATGACATCTATTCCATCGAAGACCTGGCGCAACTCATCCATGACCTGAAGAACTCGAATCCGAGCGCTTCCGTGTCGGTAAAGCTGGTGTCCGAAGTCGGCGTCGGTACAGTGGCCGCAGGGGTCTCCAAAGCCAAGGCCGACCACATCGTGATCTCCGGCTTCGACGGTGGCACCGGCGCATCGCCGCTGTCTTCCGTGAAGCACGCGGGTACGCCGTGGGAGCTGGGTCTGGCCGAAGCGCAACAGACACTGGTGCTGAACAAACTGCGTGGTCGTATTGGACTACAGGTCGACGGCCAGATCAAGACCGGCCGCGACGTGCTGATCGGCGCGCTGCTCGGCGCCGACGAATTCGGCTTCGCGACCGCACCGCTGGTTGTCGAGGGCTGCATCATGATGCGCAAGTGTCACCTCAACACTTGCCCGGTCGGTGTCGCTACTCAAGATCCTGAGTTGCGCAAGAAATTCACCGGTCAGCCGGAACACGTGGTGAACTATTTCTTCTTCGTCGCCGAGGAAGTGCGTGAACTGATGGCTCAGATGGGTGTGCGGAAATTCGAGGAACTGATCGGTCGCAGCGACCTGCTCGACATGCGCAAAGGCATCAAGCACTGGAAAGCCAAAGGACTGGATTTCAGCAAGGTATTCCACCAGCCCAAGGTCGGTGCCGAGGTGGCGCGCCGTCATGCCGAAGTGCAGGACCATGAACTGGAAAAGGCACTCGACAACGACCTCATCGCCCAAGCCAAAGAAGCCTTGGACGCAAAGCGCGTGGTCACCATCGAAACCAGGATCTGCAACGTCAATCGCAGCGTAGGCACCATGCTGTCGCATGAAGTGGCCAAGCGCCACGGCAATGTCGGTCTGCCGGATGACACAATCCGCGTGAAGCTGTTGGGTACGGCGGGACAAAGCTTTGGCGCCTTCCTCGCACACGGCGTCACCTTCCAGCTGGAAGGTGAAGGCAATGACTATGTTGGTAAAGGTCTGTGCGGCGGTCGCATCATCGTTAAACCATCTGACGACAGCAAGCTGGTCGCGGAAGACAACATCATCGTCGGCAACACCGTGCTGTATGGCGCGACTGCGGGTGAAGTGTTCTTCCGCGGTGTGGCGGGTGAGCGTTTCGCGGTGCGCAACTCCGGCGCAGTCGCCGTGGTAGAAGGCGTGGGTGACCATGGCTGTGAATACATGACCGGCGGTATGGTCATCGTGCTGGGCAGCACCGGCCGCAACTTCGCGGCAGGTATGTCAGGCGGCGTGGCTTATGTGCTGGACGAAGACGGCACATTCGCGCAGCGCTGCAACATGTCCATGGTGCAACTCGAAGCTGTGCCGGAAGAAGCG
>JAHJQE010000095.1 GCA_018819205.1 Gammaproteobacteria bacterium | reverse complement strand
GTTGGCATACACCTGGTTGATGCGCAGGCGCGGCATGGCTTCCGGGTTCAGGCGTGCTTTCCAGATGCCGCCGACTTTTTCCACCAGCACATCCGGCACCACATAGTCGGCCGCGCGATGTTCGAACGCCATGCCGGGCTTGGGCTGCAGATGCACGATCAGATCCTGCGCGGTGCGCAAGGCGTCATCATCGCAGCGCAATACGCGTTTCAGTTTGGAAAAGTCGCGTGCGGCCAGCAAATCCAGATGCTCGCTGACGATGCGCAAGGCCATATCGCGACCGGGAACATCTTCCGGGATCGCCTGCAGTTGCAGGGTCAGGCATTCGCGCAGATCGCGTGCGCCGATACCGGGCGCGTCCAGATGCTGCAGCTGCACCAGCGCAGTCTCCAGATCGTCCAGCGTGATGTCCAGTTCGGGAGGGAAGATATCAACTATCTCTTCCAAAGGCTGGGCGAGGTAGGCATTCTCATCCAGTGCGTCGACCAGCAGGCCGATGATCTTTTTGTCCCGCTCGTCCAGCAGGCTCATATTCAATTGCCACAGCAAATGCTCGCGCAAATTTGGACGTTCAGCGGCAACTTCCTGATAGCCGTCGTCCTCGTCGTCCGGGCTGGCATTGCCGGAATGGCTGAAACTGGGTTCGCCCCATTCGGGCGTGTTGTCTTGCGCAGCACTATCGGATGTGGCGGACTCCGAGCTTTCCTGCGCAGGGGCTTGCGCATCGCTGCTGCCGCTGTAGGTCTGGTTGGCGTTATCGTCTATACGCTCCAGCAACGGATTCTCGTCCAGCAGGCGCGCTGCTTCCTGGTTGATCTCCAGCGTGGAAAGCTGCAACAACTTGATTGCTTGTTGCAACTGCGGAGTGAGCAGGAGTTGTTGGGATTGACGGAGTTGGAGAGCGGGTTTCATCTTGGGTGTTTGGTGTCGGACGGCGCTTCTTATAGCTTGAAGTTCTCGCCCAGATACACCTTCCTCACGCCCTCATTATAGATGATTTCCTCGGGCGTGCCTTCCGCCATTACCGATCCGGCATTGATGATGTAGGCGCGGTCACAGATGCCCAGCGTCTCGCGCACGTTGTGGTCGGTGATGAGTACGCCGATACCGCGTTCCTTGAGGAAACGGATGATTTTCTGGATGTCCAGCACGGCGATAGGGTCTACCCCGGCAAAGGGTTCATCCAGCAGGATGAAGCGCGGGTCGGTTGCCAGCGCGCGGGCGATCTCGACGCGACGACGCTCTCCGCCTGACAGGCTGATCGCCGGATTGTTGCGGATGTGGGTGATGTGCAGATCGTTCAGCAGCGCTTCAAGGCGCTGCGTCTGTTCTTCCGGTGAATAATCATGCAGTTCAAGCACGGCTTCGATGTTCTGGCTGACGGTCATGCGGCGGAAGATGGATGCTTCCTGCGGCAGATAGGCCAGGCCCAGTCGTGCGCGGCGGTGGATGGGCAGGTGGGTGACCTTTTCGCCATCGATAGTGATCTCTCCGCCATCGGCTGCGACCAGTCCCACGATCATATAGAAGGTGGTGGTCTTGCCTGCGCCATTCGGCCCCAGCAAGCCGACTACCTCGCCGCTGCTCACATGCAGCGATGCATCCTGTACCACAGTACGGGCGCGGTAGCTCTTCTTCAGGGATTCGGTACGGAGTTCGCTCATGTCAGTGTTTTTGCGTGAGAGGCGGCGACAAGGTCTCGCTGGGCTGTATGGTCAGCGTGCCTGTCGGCTTGGATGTTTCCGGTGGCTTGTCGCGCTTGGGTTGCAATACGGCACGCACCCGGTCATTGCCGGTGTTATTGGCAGCGTTGCCCGCGCTGGCCTGGAACACTCCGGTCTTGGTGCTGTAGGTGATGCGGGCGCCCTGGACTTCATCCTGTCCGCGCTTGACGCGTGCATGGTCGTAAAAGTCCACGGTTTCAGCGCGCGTGTCGTACTCGATCCTTTCACCATAGCCTTCAGCATACTCGTCGCTGCCTTCATAGCGCTGGCGGAATTTGGCCGGATGGCCGGTTGCAGTGAGATGCTGATAGCCTTCCTTGTCCTCGCGAACCTCGATGCGATCAGCCTGGATGTTCAATGTGCCTTGGAGCAACTGGACGCGACCTTCAAAACTCTTGAACTGGCGTGCGTCGTCTATCAGTACCTGATTCGCTTCCAGATGCACCGGTTTATCGCGGTCGGATTGTTCTGCCAGCGCGACATCGGAAGTCACTGCGAACAGCAACAGCAACAGCAGGCGTTCAGTCAGCTTGTTCATGAACGGCTCTCACTTGTTTCAGCAATCTGACGGTACGTGCCTCGGTGTCCAGTTCCATGCCGACGGCATTGATGGTGTTGTAGCGGTCGTACATCAATACGGGGAAATTGGTCTCTGCCCAGCCCTTGTCCGGCAGTACGCGCAGGAATTCGGTACTGAAACGCTGGTCTTGTGACGGCCATTTGCCCGGTCGGAAGATGCGCACATCCTCGTGCAGCTGGATCTCTTCTCCCTTGCTGCTGAGCATGCCGCTCAGCGCATCGATGCTGGTGGGCGCCTGGCCTTTGATAAAACTGGTCAGATTCGGATTCTGCAAATGCGTGGTGTCGTCATCAGGGTAATGCCACATCTTCTCGGTGAGCAATGAAAGGCGTGGCTGCCCTTCCGTATTCAAGGCGGTCGAACGCAAGCCATACACCACGAAATCGACATCATGGCGCTGGGCGCCGGTGGAGGGTACGAACGGCTTTACTTGCAGGTTCAGCCAGTAGCTGCCAAGCAGCAGGGCAAGGATGGGCAGTAGCGGTAGCCAGGCTCGCAGTCGGTTGGCAAAAGAAAAGCGGCTCATTGTTCCAGGTAGGGGGCGAGTTGTGCTTCAAGCGTGCCCTGGGCCGACATGATCAGTTCGCAAACCTCGCGCACGGCACCGTGGCCTCCGGCACGCTGGCTTACATAGTCGGCACGATCGCGCACGCATTGCGGCGCGTCGGGAACGCTGAATGACACGCCGATGCGGCGCATCACCGGCAGATCGATCACATCGTCGCCCATGAATGCTGCGGCCTCCGGCGGCAGATCAAGCTCCGCCAGCAGAGACTGCATGGCAGCGTACTTGTTCTCCACGCCCTGATACAGACGGGCGATACCCAGGTTCTTGGCGCGCAATTCGACACAGCGCGAAGTCCGACCGGTGATGATGGCGAGCTCAACACCGCTAGCTTTGAGCATCTTCATGCCGTGCCCGTCGAGGGAGTTGAAGCGTTTGAATTCTTCTCCGGAATCGGAAAGGAAAAGTCCGCCGTCGGTAAGCACGCCGTCCACATCGAAGGCGATCATGCGCAGCGGTTTGATTCGGTCGGTCAGCGACATCAGATGACTTTCGCTTTCAGTAAGTCATGCATGTTCAGCGCACCTAGTACTTTCTTGTTCGCATCGATCACCAGCAACTGGGTGATGTTGTACTGCTCCATTATCTGCACGGCCTCAACCGCGAGCGCATCGGGGCCTACCGTGCGCGGCGTCTTCGACATGACCGAGCTGACGAGTGTGGTGTTGAAGTCCAGTTTCTTTTCCAGCGTGCGGCGCAGGTCGCCGTCCGTATAGATCCCCAGCAGGCGATGATTTTCATCGACGATGCCCGTCATGCCCAAGCCCTTGCGTGAGATCTCCAGCACTGCCTGTGCCAGCGTTGCATCCTCCCGCACCATGGGGATACTGGCATGGCTATGCATGATGTCGCGCACATGGGTGAGCAGTCGGCGGCCCAGACTGCCGCCGGGATGCGAGCGTGCAAAATCCGCTTCACCGAAACCTTTGGCATCGAGCAGGGCGACCGCCAAAGCATCGCCCAGTGCCAGCGCGGCCGTGGTGCTGGCGGTCGGAGCCAAACCCATGGGGCATGCCTCTTGCGAAACGGCGCCATTCAGATGCACATCGGCTTCCAGCGCCAGGCTGGATTGCGGCTTGCCGGTCAGGGTGATGAGTTTTGCACCCTGACGTTTGAGCACCGGCACGATGGTCAGCAACTCTTCGCTTTCGCCGGAGTAGGAGATGCCGATGAACACATCATCCTGCGTCACCATGCCGAGATCACCGTGGCTGGCCTCACCCGGGTGGACGAAATAAGCAGGCGTGCCGGTACTGGAAAAAGTGGCAGCGATCTTGCGCGCGATATGTCCTGACTTTCCCATACCGCTGACGATCACTCTGCCTTTGCAGGCGAGGATCAGATTCAGGGCATTCAGGAAGTTCGAGTCGACGCGTTCGACCAGCGCTTTCACGGCGTCGGCTTCTATGGTCAGTACACGGCGCGCCAGTTCAAGCGCGTGCGGGGCGGCGGGGGCGGGTTTGTTCATGGCGCGAATTATAGGTGAACTACCCAATCGTGTCTTTGCTGCGTCCATACCCCGAACGATTTTGAAACTTGCACAAGTTAGGGCATCATCAGGCGCATGAACAATTCGCTGCAACTGCTACTGATTTTGCTCGCCGTCGCCGTTCTGGTGGTGGTGCTGTTCCGCTCCCTGCATCTGCCCGCCATGCTGGGCTATCTCATCGTGGGTGTGCTCATCGGGCCGCATGCGCTGGGCTGGATCCCCGATGCGCCCGAGACGCGCCACTTGGCAGAGTTCGGCGTGGTGTTCCTGATGTTCAGCATCGGTCTCGAATTCAGTCTGGCCCGACTGCGGGCCATGCAGCGCCTGGTGTTCGGTCTGGGTACGGCGCAGGTGGTCGCCACGATGCTGCTGGTCATGGTGACTTCCATGTTCTTCGATCTGGGTTGGGCGGCAGGCTTGGCGCTGGGCGGCATCATGGCCATGTCATCAACGGCCATCGTCAGCAAGATGCTGGTCGAGCGCGCCGAGCTCAACTCTCCGCACGGCCAAAAGATCATGGGCGTGCTGCTGTTCCAGGATCTGGCCGTGGTGCCGCTCATCATCCTGATCCCGGCTTTGGCGTCGCAGGATGGCAATCTCTCTTCCACGCTGGCGTATGCGGCATTGAAGGCGATCGTGGTGTTGGCCGCGCTGCTCACCTTTGGCCAGCGATTGTTGCGGCCTTGGTTCCATTTGGTCGCGAGCCAGAAATCCTCCGAACTGTTCATGCTGAACGTGCTGTTGTTCACGCTGGGCTTGGCCTGGGTCACCGAATTGAGCGGGCTGTCCATGGCGCTGGGTGCCTTTGTTGCGGGTATGCTGATCTCCGAGACCGAATACCGCTATCAGGTGGAAGAGGACATCAAACCGTTCCGCGATGTGTTGCTGGGCCTGTTCTTCGTCACCATCGGCATGATGCTGGATATGCATGCGCTGCTCGCCGGCTGGGGCTGGATCCTGTTGCTATTGCTTATTCTGGTGCCGTTCAAGGCAGTGGTCGTGGCATTGCTGGTGCGTTCCTTTGCCGGAGACTGGGGGCCTGCCTTGCGTACCGGCCTTGGTTTGGCGCAGGCCGGCGAATTCGGCTTCGTGTTGCTGACCCTCAGCGGCGGCGCCAATCTCCTCCCCCATGATGTGATGCAGAACGTACTGGCCGCCATGCTGGTCTCCATGCTGATCGCACCGTTCCTGATCCAGCACGCTGAAGCCATCGTGCGGCGTATCTCGCCCGAGGAATGGATGAACAGCGCCATGCAGATGCACCAGATCGCGGTGAAGAGCATGAGCACCAACCAGCATGTGATCATCTGCGGTTATGGGCGCAGCGGGCAGTCACTGGCTGCTTTCCTGAAGAACGAGAAAGTGAGTTTCATCGCGCTCGATCTCGATTCGCGCCGGGTGCACGAGGCCAGTTCGTCCGGAGAGCGCGTCGTGTACGGCGACGCCGCCAAGCATGAGGTATTGCAGGCGGCAGGCTTGATGCGCGCCAAGGCACTGGTGATCACCTATGACGACAAGCATTCGGCCTTGAGGATATTGCGCCATGCCCAGCAAGACAGGCCGGATCTGCCAGTCATCGTGCGCACCTCAGACGATAGCAATGTCGAGATCCTCAAGAAAGCCGGTGCGACGGAGGTGGTGGCGGAAGTGCTGGAAGGTAGCGTCATGCTGGCATCCCAGGCGCTACTCATGGCGGGCATCCCGCTCAGTCGCGTGGTGCGCCGCGTGCAGGAGGCGCGCGCCAGACGCTACAGCATGTTCAGCGGTTACCTGCGCACCAACCGCGAAGAGATCGCCGAAGAGACCGATAGTGTCCAGCCGCGCTTTCAGAGCATCATGTTGCACGAACAGGACCGGGCGGTGGGTATGCGCCTCGGTGATCTGAAACTTGCCGAGCTCAATATCGAGGTCAACGGCGTGCGGCGTCACAACCTGTTGGGCGGAGAACCTTCGGACGATATGTTGTTGCGGGCGGGTGATGTGTTGATGCTGCTTGGGCAGCCGATGATGCTGGAGGCGGCAGAGAAGAGGTTGCGAGAAGGCTGATCCATCCGGTCTGCATAGGTGCTTCGTTGCAGCTATTCGTGTTCCAAGAAAGAAAAAAGCCCGCTGTCTTCAGCGGGCTTTTTGCGTTGCGGGATTATTTATACGCCCATGCAAACGGTGTAGAGCTCGGTATCAGCAGGGTTGTCTTTAGCTGTCTTTGCTACAGATGGGTCCAATGTCATCATAGAGCCGGTGATAGTCGAACCATCGTCCATCATGATGTCCAGTTGTTTGGCGAACTTGCCCTGAATGTTGCTTGAACAAATGATGTAGGCGCCTTTTAAGGCTGTAATGGGGTTGTCGGCCGCTGTAGAGTTGGTGATGCCGACCAGGCCGCCCAGTGTGTTGCGCTGCGGGTATCCTACGGTGTCGGCCTTATTTGTGATGCCGGTTGCGATGCCGGCTAGGCGGACATGCTCCCAAAACAAGAAAGATTCGTGTGTTGGCGTTGTGCTATCCCATGCGCCGTCGATTCTGCCGTTCCCAACTTGGCCGGCAACGATGGGCGTTGCGACTGTTGCTCCAGTCACATGGCTGGCAGCGGCAGGATCATCACCCGGCAACGCACGGAACTTGTCCTGATAGCTGTAGATATATAAAGAAGTGTTCTTGAAGTCGGAAGCCAGGTTCTTGACCTTGGCGCTGTTGATCAGCTCTTGGCCTTTCATCACGCCGCCGAGCAGCAAACCGATAATCACCAGCACGATGGCGATTTCAATTAGAGTAAAGCCGGATTGTTTTTGCTTCATTTTGTTTTCTCCAGTGGGTGAATGTTGGGTCTTCGTTGCACTTTACGGTGTGCATTCTTATGCTCGAAGCCCTGTGGCATAAGCCACTGCTTGCACTGTGCATTGAGCAATTCTTGTGCCATTTCTGAGATTTGTTGGGTTGTGTGAAATAAAGAGTCAATAAAACATTGTGATAGAAATATATTTAGATGTTTAATAGAAAGCGAGTGAGCATGTATTTTGAAACTTTCGTCGAGCTTTCGACGCAAGGGTGACGAGATGACGACACTTAATCCTGCGCAAAGGGTGCGCTCAAGCCGCTGGCTATCGTTAGCTATGCTGGTCTTGCTGCATGCCACCTTCTGGCTGGGTATCGATCACCTGTGGGCGCGTCCGCTATTGCTGGCGCACTTGGGCTTGTTCATTATCTGGCAGCCATTGTGGCGCAGCGAGACGCATTTGAGTTGGGGCAATTCGCTTTTCATTCTCGGCGTGAGCCTGACTGCACTCACATGGTTGAACTGGTGGTTGCTGGCCTTCTGGGTCGCTGGTCTGTTTGCATTGGTAGGGGCGAGGGCGTTCTCATTCTATGCACGCTGGCAGCGTATCTACCATCTGTTGGTCATGGCGTATCTTCTGGCCGTGCTGCTACTGCATATCACGCCGCACCTGTTCGGTCTTCCTGCATTCGACGAAGTGACGCGTAATCTGATGACTGTAGCGCTACCCTTGATGTTGCTGGTGATGGCGCTGATTCCGGTCGAGCGCGAAAAACCGGATGCTGTGCAGTCCCTGGATTTCTTCTATGTTTTGCTGCTGTTTACCTTGCTCACGGTACTTGTGCTGGGCACGCTGGCGTTCATGACTTTAAACCGGGTCGAATATCTGGATGCGTTGTTGCGCACCTTGTTTCTGATCGCGGTCGCACTTTTCATACTGGGCGCACTTTGGCATGCCGACATCGGTCCGTTCGGTTTGCAAACCAGTTTTTCGCGATACGTGCTCTCCATCGGTACGCCGCTGGAAGCCTGGCTTAAACAATTGGCCGAAGACGCGCAGCGAGACAACAGCCCGCGCGAGTTTCTGGAGAGCGCGACGGAGCACATGATCGAGTTGCCATGGATGGTCGGAATGGCCTGGGTCTCTGCAGAGGGGCACGGCACATTGGGAAGTGCTAGTCCGCACCGGGTCGAATTGGCAGATGAGGATCTGCATCTCACTTTGTTTACAAGGCATTCGGTAGGGCCGTCGGTATTGCTGCACATGCGTCTGCTGGTTCAGGTGCTGGGCAATTTCTACCAGGCCAAGCGCCGGGAACAACGCCTGCGCGAAATGACCAGGCAGCAGGCGATCTATGAGACGGGTGCGCGCTTGACGCACGATCTCAAGAACATGTTGCAGTCGCTGTTCGCGCTTGCCTCTATCGCACAGAATGAGCCGGCGAAGGCGCAGCCGATCTTGCAGCAGCAATTGCCTGTGTTGTCACAACGAATCGAGACGCTGCTGAGTAAGCTAAAGGCACCGACTTCGGAAACCGAGTCCAGAGAGGTTGAGCTGACGGCGTGGTGGGAGGGTTTGTGCCGGCGATATGAGCATCGTGAAATCGAATGGCGACTCACAGGGGGGGGCGAACGTACATCGGTAAGCATACCCGCGGCGATGTTCGACTGCGTAGCGGACAATCTTATTGAAAATGCCCTGAACAAAAGATTGCGTGAGCCCGCTTTGCGTATTCAGGTCAGCCTGGATGCAAATACTCGCTCGTTGCACGTGAGTGATGACGGAAGTGCGATACCTGCAGGCTATGCGCAAAAGCTGCTGCGAACAGTCGTGCCGTCAGAGGATGGCTTGGGAGTCGGCCTGTATCAGGCATCCAGATGGGCGCAGCAGAATCATTACAAACTACAGCTGCAGGAAAATCAACCGGGAAAAGTAACTTTTGAGCTCGCGCCGCAACAGGCTTGAAACACATGGTGCGAAAGATTAAGGAAGGTCTGATTAAGTCCGAAAGCCATGGTTCGATACACCCAAAGGGTGCTCGAACCTCTTCGAGGCATTTTCCGTTCGTCCCGATAACCAGCCACTTGTCAGCTTGCTGGCTTAGTGGATTGGCTAGTAGTTTCATCAGTGCCGCGCTTGCGCGGTGTATCGAGGGAGCGAACGCATAACGAGCTTGCGAGTTTCGCTAAAAATACTCACCACGAACGGACTTAATCAGGCCTTCCTTAAGCCACGTCATTCCGGCGCAGGCCGGAATCCAGAAGAAATAGAAACCGGCGCAGCCGACTAATCGATTCTGCTCCGCTGCGCGGCTGTTAAATCAACTGGATTCCGGCCTGCGCCGGAATGACGGGTCGGTCGGTATGACGGCCCCAAGGCCAATCAGCGCGGTAAAGTAGTCTTCGAACTCAGCCCCAGTGTTTAAGGGGGATAGCAAATGTGTGTTGCAATATTGCAACACACGCCAACAAAGCTTTGACACCCTCTTCACGTATTCTTTATTGTGCGTTCCCATGGTTGCTGGGCGAAAGCCTTCAGCCATTAAAAGGGTAATTTCCAAATCAACGAGGAGAAACATCAATGAAGAAAGTAGCTCTCTCTCTGGCTGGCGTTTTGGCTGCAGCAGCCTTCGCACCGGAAGCATCCGCTATTCCCGCGTTCGCGCGTCAAACTGGCATGGCTTGCTCCGCTTGCCACGCACAACACTTCCCGATCCTGAATGGTTTCGGCCGCGCATTCAAGGCAGCAGGCTTCACCATGATGGGCGCGCAAGAGAAGGTTGAAGGCGAGCATCTCTCCATCCCGGCACAAATGAACTTCGGCCAGTTGCTGAAGGTTCGTTACCAGAAGACTTCCGGCACGGCCGGTACACCTTCCGGCGTTGATACAAACGGCGGTCAGTGGCAGTTCCCTGACGAGTACGCTCTGTTCGTTGGTGGCCGTGTGGCTGACAACGGCACCGTCAAGGTTGGCGTGATGGCTGAAAACGCACTGGCAGGTACTGCTGCTGGTATCGTTGCTGGTCTGCGCGTGCCTGTGGTTGTTGAACTGGATGCAGCTTTGATCTCTGTGATCCCATTCACCACCGACTCTCTGGGCGCTTTCTACGGCTACACCGAGTCCAGCCAAGCTATCAACCGTGCGATCCGTTGGGCTGAGCACCGCAAGGAAATCTCCGCTGCTCAATACACCAGCCTCGGTTCTTCCGAAGCAACTGGTATCGCAGTTGTTGCACATACCGACATGGGCTACGTTAACGTGACTCGTTGGGCACCGACATTCGCTTCCGCGATCCAGATGTCTTCGACCGCTATCGAAATCGCTGCGACTCCGACTATCGCTGACTTCGCGACCATCATCAGCTTGAACAACCTGTCCGGCAGCAGCTACGATGCAGCAGCAGCGGTTGTGACCACAAAATCTACAGCTATCAGCGCTCAGGCTCACGGCGAACTGGCAGGCATGGAAACAGGCCTGTACTTCCAGAACTCCAAGTCCGACGCAACCAGCTACGGTGGTGACAAGACTGCAACGACATTCGGCGCAGACTTCACCGTTGTTCCGCACACTCTGTCTATCGGTGCAGCTATCCGCTCCGCCAAGAACGCAGGCGTGGCTGACAATGCGACAACCTTCACTGCTGTGTACGATCTGGCCCAGAACGTTGCTCTGGTTGCCAACTACACCAAGTACGGCACAGCACAAGGCGCAAACGGTGACAGCCTGTTCACCGGCATGCTGGAAGCAGCTTGGTAAGTTTGAGCTGAAGAATGAGGGGGGCGGTTCCGCTGCCTCCCTTTTTCCCAGGCGCAAATACCAAATTGATAAGGGGGACCAAGGTCTCCCACAACGATTTAGGAGAATTTAATGAAGAAAGTAGTTCTCTCTCTGGCAGGTGTGTTAGCTGCTGCAGCTTTCGCCCCAGAAGCGTCTGCTATCCCGGCATTTGCCCGTCAAACTGGCATGGCTTGCTCCGCATGCCACGCACAACACTTCCCGATCCTGAATGGTTTCGGCCGCGCATTCAAGGCAGCCGGTTTCACCATGATGGGTGCACAAGAGAAGGTTGAAGGCGAGCATCTGTCTCTGCCGGCGGTTCTGAACTTTGGCCAATTGCTGAAGGTGCGTTACCAGAAGACTTCCGGCACAGCCGGTACTCCGTCTGGTGTTGACACCAACGGTGGCCAGTGGCAGTTCCCGGACGAGTACGCTCTGTTCGTTGGCGGTCGCTTGGCTGACAACGGCACCATCAAGGTTGGCGTCATGGCTGAAAACGCACTGGCAGGTACTCCTGCCGGTATCGTTGCAGGTCTGCGCGTTCCTGTTGTTGTTGAGCTGGATGCAGCCAAGATCTCGGTGATCCCGTTCACTACCGACTCTCTGGGTGCCTTCTACGGCTACAGCGAATCCAGTGCTGGTGTAGTTCGTTCCATCCGCTGGGCTGAGCACCGCAAGGAAATCAGTGCGCACCAATACACTGGCGTGGGCTCTGGTGCCGCAACCGGTATCGCGTTGCTTGCTCATAACGATATGGGCTACATCAACGTGACCCGTTTCGCACCGGAGTTCGCATCTGCAACCCAGATGGCTTCGACTGCGTTCCACATTGCTGCGACACCGACTATCGCTGACTGGGCAACCGTGATCAGTGCTGAAATCGTGAGCGGCAATACCGCTTTCAATGTTCCGACCAAGGGATCCGGCGTCAGTGCACAAGCACATGGTGAACTGGCTGGTATGGAAGCTGGTGTTTATGGTCAGTACTCCAAGGGTGGTGATGCAGCGGGTATCTATGGTGCCAAGTCTGCCGCGACTGCGGGTATCGACGTAACCGTGGTTCCACATACGCTGTCGATCGGCGCTGCTTACCGTGGTGCAACAAGCAAAGACAATGCATACACCTTCACTGCTGTGTATGACTTGGCTCAGAACGTTGCCTTGGTTGCCAACTTCACCAAGTACAACTTGGTGCAAGGTACGAACGGCGACACACTGTTCACCGGCATGCTGGAAGCAGCTTGGTAAGTTTGAGCTGACGTAAGAAGTGGCTGGTTCCGCCGGCCCTTCAAACCAAAGCACAAGCACCAATGAAACAGGGGAGACTTCGGTCTCCCCTGTTTTTTTACGTCTGGAATTTATGTGTGCCGGGGCTGGAAGTTAGGTGCTCAGGAAAATACTGGGTTCAGCTGAACTGCAGCCAGCCGATGCCATTGCCATCGACTTGCAGGGCATTGGCCTGTGTATCCCAGTCCCCCAGCACCCAGCGTTCGCAGGCGCGCCCATCTGCATGATGGATATGTTTGGCTGGGCGATGGGTATGGCCGTGAATGAGGCGGGGGAAATCATGCTGACGTAACAACTGAAGCACCGCATCATTGGTAACGTCCATGATGTCCATTTCCTTGCTGCGTTTGGATTGCTCACTTTGTGTGCGCAGTTGCTCGATCATCGCCTTGCGCCGGTTCAAGGGTTGCGAGAGGAATTGCGATCGCCAATCCGGGCTACGCACCATGGCCCGGAATTGTTGGTATGCACTGTCTCCTGTGCAGAGCGTGTCGCCGTGGGTCAGAAGCGTCGGCTGGCCGTATAGCTCGACGAGTATAGGATCGCTCAAAAGCTGGGCTTTGCATGCCGCTGCGAGGGCCTCGTCCATCAGGAAGTCACGGTTGCCATGCATGATGTACAACCTGGTAGCGCTGTCGGAGAGCGTTGCCAACGCGCTGCATATCTGGCGATGGAAAGGTGTATCGAGATCGTCGTCGCCCGCCCAGTATTCGAACAGGTCCCCCAGGATATAGAGCGCTTCGGCCTGCGGAGCGACATCCCGAACGAAGTGCAGGAATTGCTCCGTCGTGCGCGGATGCGACTCGCTCAGGTGCAGATCGGAAATAAATAATGTGAATGCCATCAAAGCAAAACGGCGCCTGACGCGCCGTTTGTTTATTTCACGACTTCAGCCTTGATGATGATGACGTCTTCCTTCGGCACGTCCTGATGGAAGCCGCTGCTGCCGGTTTTGACTTTGCCGATAGCGTCGACGACTTCCATGCCTTCCACCACCTTGCCGAACACGCAATACCCCCAGCCATCCTGTCCGGGATAATCGAGGAAGCTGTTGTTCTTGGTGTTGATGAAGAACTGGGCGCTGGCAGAGTGCGGGTCGCCGGTGCGCGCCATGGCGATGGTGTACTTGTCGTTCTTCAGGCCATTGGCTGCTTCGTTCTTGATCGGGTCATTGGTCTTCTTCTGTTTCATGCCGGGCTCAAAGCCGCCGCCCTGGATCATGAAGTTAGGGATGACGCGATGGAAGATGACGTTGCTGTAGAAACCACTGTTCACGTAGTCGAGAAAATTCTTGGTAGTGATCGGCGCTTTGTCAGCGTCCAGTTGCAGGGTGATGGTGCCGTGGTTGGTTTCGAGTTTGACCATGTTCATTTTTCCTTTGGTTGGTGAGGCGGCTTGTGCGGGCAGGACGCAGAGTCCGGCCAGCAGAAATGCGGTGATGATTCTTGCGAAATTCATGGTTTATGCGGCGCCTTCATAGACGATCTGCCAGCGGCCATCGCGCTTCTGCCAGTATTGGCGTTTGTGCATGCGATTGCTCAGATTGTTGCTTTGGTAATCCTGCTCGAAATCCACAACCACCAAATCCGGCAGGGTGGGATACGAAAAGACGCTCAGGTTTTCGATCTGAACCTTGATCCAGGACTTCCCGGTGTTGACCAGGCGCTTCTGTTCGGCAAAGGCAGTGCGCGTGGCATTGCCGGTGCTGAAATCCTGGGCATAGTGATACAGATAGCGGTCCGTATCGCGACTTTCCCAATCGTTGCGCCATTGTTCAATGGATTGCAGCAAGGCATCGCGTTCATGGCTGTCGGACTCGTTCTGCCAGTCTATGCCATGGGTGATGATGACTGGCGTGGTGCCCACTTCGATATTGCGGCCTAGGCGCTGCAGATCGGCATTGGACAGTACTACGCAGCCGTTGCTGGCGCGCGGCGGGCGGCTATAGGTGTCTGACGGGGTGCCATGCAGCCAGATGCCATGGCCGTTGCGACCTTGGCGTTTGTCCCACTCGTTCGGATAGCTGATCGGGTATGCGCCTGAACCGTACAAGTCGGCCAGTTTCTTTTGGGGGATATAGCTCTCCACGAAATAAACGCCGAGGGGCGTCTTTTGGTCGCCCTCGACTACTTTGTCAGCGCCTTTTTTTCCCATGCTGATGTAGAAGTCGGCGACATAGCGCGGCACGCCATTGACGTTCTCATACAGATAGAGTGTGGATTTGCTCGTATCCACAACCACTACGTGATGTTGTTTGGGATTGAGCTGCCATAGATATCGTGGCACGGCGACAGGCTGCTGTTGCTGTGCGCGTTGCAATCGCACCTGTGCCTCTTCGCGCAGGTCCTGTAAGCGGTCTTGCGGGGCATTCGGTGCATCGCCGAAAGTGTTGATGGAGCGTGAGCGGGCCAGTAACAGATCGCCCTTGACCAGTTGTGCCAGCTTGAAGTTGGGGTGGATCTTCAGCAGTGAATCGACTTCGTTCAGTGCAACATCGAGTCGATTGTCGCTGACGGCTTGCAGGCTACTGGCCAGAAGCTGCTCCATGTCGCGCGAGTCCGGCTCCGCATGCGCGGTCAGCCCGATGAAAGGCAGCAGCAACAGTAGGTGTGAAAGCCGGGTCTGCATAGATCAGTTGTCGCTACGCTCTTCCGCGATCTGCCACCCTTTGGACGTTTTTACCCAGTCCAGCGTTTTGTTGTTCACGCTCTTGAAGTGGCTGGCATTGTAGGTCTGAGTGAAGCTGATGCTGGCGTGGTTGGCGTCGACCATCTGAACCTGCGCGTTGTCGATGGCGACCTTGATGGATTTTGGCTTGCTGACACGATCCTGGCGCATCTTTTCCCATGCATTGCGTGTTTCCCCATTGGGAGTCTTGAACTCCGCAGCATAGAAGCCAAGGTAACGCTTCACATTCTTGGCAGACCATGCGGCCGCCCAATCGCGAGTCGCTTGCATGATCTCGGCGTTCGTATCAGGTGCTGGCGCAACAACTGGCTTGGGGGCGGGGGCAGGTTCAGCCTTGGCGGGCGGCGCGACAGCCGGGGCTGCCGGCACGACGATGGGTTTTGCAGCGGGCACTGCGGCAGGCACCGGCTTGGCTTGCACCGGCGCAACCACAGCGGGCTGTGCAGGTGCCGCAGCGGCGATAGTGATGGGTTTGATTGGTGTGGCAGCTTGTGCCGGTGCAGCTTCGGCCAGAGTCGGCGTGGCTTGCTTCGCGTTGTGCGCACCCTTGCCGAACAGATCGCGAATCAGCGCGAGTTTGGTTTGGGTGCCGGTGTTGTTCTTGTCCAGCTGCAGAGCACGGTCGTATGCCTGGCTGGCCATTTTGGCGTAGATGTCGCCCAGATTCTCGTGCGCGGTGGCATAGCTCGGATGCGTGCGTATCGCCATCTCCAGCGCGACTTTTGCTTTCTCGAATTGCCCCTGTCCGGCATACAGCACAGCAAGGTTGTTATAAGGCTCAGGCAACTCCGGGTAATCGTTCGTCAATTCGGAGAAAATGGAAATGGCTGCCATCACGTCACCTTGTTCATTGACGATGAGGCCCTTGAGGAAGCGCGCCTGGGCATCCTTGGGTTTGTTCGCCAGGTAGCCGTTCACCATATCCAGTGCTTGCGTCAGCTGTCCCTGTTTGAAGAGCTTGTTGGCGTCCTGGATCTCGTCAGCATGGCTGCTGAGTGTGAATGTCAGCAGCATGCAAAGTGCGACACCTGTTGCGAATCTTTTCAAAATTTCCATTTTTGGTCTTTTTTTGAGTGGGTTATGCGATGGGCTGAGTACACCAAACGCACGCGATTCTACCAAATAAGCGCCCTGCTTACACAGATTGCCTGCATCAGGAAGTGTGGGGGCGGGGCCCTGCAGGTTTCGGGTAGAATCACGCATCTTTATAGCAACGCACTACTGGCACAGATATGAGCAGCAACGCACCCGCCCCGACACCTGTTTCGAATTTCATTCGTACGATCATTGATGCTGACCTCGCAAGCGGCAAGCACACCACAATCGTCACACGTTTCCCGCCCGAGCCGAACGGCTACCTGCATGTCGGCCACGCCAAGTCGATCTGCCTGAACTTCGGTCTGGCGCAGGACTATAACGGCCTGTGCAACCTGCGTTTCGACGACACCAATCCGGAGAAAGAGAGCGAGGAATATGCGCTGTCCATTCAGGAAGACGTGCGCTGGCTGGGCTTCGAGTGGAACGGCGAAGTGCGCTGGGCATCGGACTATTTTGATGCGCTGTATGACTTTGCGGTGGAGCTGATCAACAAGGGCTTGGCTTATGTGGACGATCTGACGCCGGAGCAGATGCGCGAATATCGCGGCACCCTCAAGGAGCCGGGCAGGAACAGCCCGAACCGCGACCGCAGCGTGGCAGAGAACCTCGATCTGTTCACGCGCATGAAGAACGGCGAATTCGCCGACGGCGCCATGGTGCTGCGCGCCAAGATCGACATGGCTTCGCCCAACATGAACCTGCGCGACCCGGCCATCTACCGCATCCGCCGCGCGCATCACATCCGCACCGGCGACAAGTGGTGCATCTACCCGATGTACGACTACACGCATTGCATCTCCGACGCGCTGGAAGGCATCACGCATTCCATCTGCACACTGGAGTTCGAGGATCACCGCCCGCTGTACGACTGGGTACTGGACAACATCACTATCCCTTGCCACCCGCGCCAGTACGAATTCTCAAGGCTGGAGCTGCACTACACCATCACCAGCAAGCGCAAGCTGCTGCAACTGGTGACCGAGAACAAGGTGAGCGGCTGGGACGACCCGCGCATGCCCACGATTTCCGGCATGAGAAGGCGCGGCTACACGCCGGAAGGCATCCGCGAATTCGCCAAGCGCATCGGCGTTTCCAAAAGCGAGAACAGCGTCGACATGGCGATCATGGAAGGCGCGATCCGCGAGGATCTTGAGCTGCGTGTGCCGCGCGTGATGGCCATCATCAACCCGCTGAAAGTGACCATCACCAATGCGCAAGGCGCGCAGACGCGCGAAGCGGATTTCCATCCCAATGTGCCGGAACTCGGCAAGCGCGAAGTACCGTTCGGCAAGGAGTTGTTCATTGAGGCCGACGACTTCGCCGAAGTGCCGCCGTCCGGCTGGAAGCGCCTCACGCTCGGTGGAGAGATACGCCTGCGCCACAGCTATGTGATGCGTTGCGACGAAGCGGTGAAGGATGCCTCCGGCAGCGTGATCGAACTGAAATGCAGCATCGACCACGATACACTGGGCAAGAACCCCGAAGGCCGCAAGGTGAAGGGTGTGATCCACTTCCTGTCGCGTGAGCATGCATTGCCTGCCGAGATACGGCTTTATGACCGTCTGTTCAGCGTGCCCGAGCCGGATGCCGACAAGGATGTGGATTTCCATGGCTATCTGAATCCGGAGTCGCTGACTGTGGTGCAAGGATGGGTAGAGGCGAGTGTGCAGAACGCAGCACCCGAAACGCGCTACCAGTTCGAGCGTCTGGGTTATTTCGTGACCGACCGCCGCGACCATCAACCCGGTGGCAAGCTGGTGTTCAACCGTACCGTGACATTGCGCGATTCCTGGTCTAAGCAGGGCTAAAGGAGGTTTACATGTACAAGCGGATTGCCGTTGCAGTGGATGGTGGCGATACTTCTATCATGGCTTTGAACGAGGCCGTCAAACTTGCCAAAGTGATGGATGCGACCCTGCTCCTGCTCCATGTTTGCGAAGAGATCCCTGTCGTCTGGAACACAGAAGGCATGATGCCGATCCCGATGGAAGATGTGACCAAGGCACTCGTCGAATCCGGCAAGCAATTGCTGCACAAGGACAAGCTGCGCGTGACGGAAGCTGGCATCAACGTCGAGACCAGATTGGTGGAAGACTATAGCGGGCGTATCGGCGCAGTCATCAGCGAAGAAGCCGGGCAATGGCTGGCAGACCTGCTGGTCATCGGCACGCACGGTCGCAAAGGGCTGGATCATTTGCTGATGGGCAGCGTGGCAGAAGGCGTGATGCGCACAGCGAGCATGCCGGTGCTGCTGGTACGCGGTGCCTAGTCTTGGGCAAAAACTGAATTGGTTGTCATACCGGCGCAGGCCGGTATCCAGTCAGAAAAACACATCCGCGAAGCGGATACAAAACCAACCGCATATTGAATAAAACCGCTGGATTCCGGCCTGCGCCGGTATGACGGCTCAGGTAAGAAAGAAATGTTAAAAATCTATAACACCCTTGCCCGCGACAAGCAGGAATTCAAGCCCATCGAAGCCAACAAGGTGCGCATGTATGTATGCGGTATGACCGTGTACGACTATTGCCACCTGGGTCATGCGCGCGTGATGGTGGTGTTCGATATGGTCTATCGCTGGCTCAAGGCGAGCGGTTACGAAGTGACCTACGTGCGCAACATCACCGACATCGACGACAAGATCATCAAGCGCGCGGCGGAGAACAAGGAATCCATCCACACCCTGACGCAGCGCTTCATCGACGCGATGCATGAGGATGCCGATGCGCTCGGCGTGCAGCGTCCGGACCACGAACCGCGCGCCACGCAGTTCATCCCGCAGATGCTCAAGATGGTCGAGCAACTCGAACACAACGGGCTCGCCTACCAGGCGGCGGATGGTGATGTGAACTACGCCGTGCGCAAGTTCGATGGCTACGGCAAACTGTCCGGCAAATCGCTGGAAGACTTGCGCGCCGGTGAGCGCGTCGAGGTCGCTTCGGAGAAGCACGACCCGCTCGACTTCGTGCTGTGGAAGCATGCCAAGGAAGGCGAAGCGGACGAAGTAAAGTGGGATTCAAAGTGGGGCAAGGGCCGTCCCGGCTGGCATCTGGAATGCTCGGCGATGGGCTCCGACCTGCTTGGGAAACATTTCGACATCCACGGCGGCGGTGCCGACCTGCAGTTTCCGCACCACGAGAACGAGATCGCGCAAAGCGAAGGCGCACACCAGTGCCAGTACGTGAACTACTGGATGCATAACGGCTTCGTGCGCGTGGACAACGAGAAGATGTCCAAGAGCCTGGGCAACTTCTTCACCATCCGCGAGGTGCTGAAGAAATACGACGCCGAAGTGGTGCGCTTCTTCATCCTGCGCGCGCACTACCGCAGCCCGCTGAACTATTCCGACCATCATCTGGACGATGCCAAGGGCGCGCTGACCCGACTCTATACTGCATTGAAGTCAGTGCCAGCTGACACGAGCGAGGTGGACTGGAACGAAGCGCATGCGCAACGTTTCAAGGCCGCTATGGATGATGACCTCAACACACCCGAAGCTGTCGCCGTGCTGTTCGACCTTGCCAATGAAGTGAACCGTAGCCAATCGGCAGAAGCGGCTGCACAGCTCAAAGCGCTGGCGGGTGTGTTGGGACTGCTGCAAAGAGATGCCCAGGAATTCCTGCAAGGCGGGACGGCTGCTGGCGGATTGGACGATGCCGCGATCAATGCCCAGATCGAAGCCCGCATCGCCGCCAAGAAAGCCAAGAACTTCGCCGAGGCGGATCGCATCCGCAAAGATCTGCTGGAAGCGGGCATCGTGCTGGAAGATACGCCGCAGGGTACGAGCTGGCGCAGGGCTTAGGGCAGTTTGCCGGCGCTGACCATGCGGTTGAGCAGATGGGGGTTGGAAATCCAGATCACGATGTCGTCAAACTCACCATTGGCTGAAGAAGAGTCAGTGGGGGTGTGACTAACGAAGGTGCGGTTGTTGTCGGCACTGTTCGGATTCGGGTTGGCGGCCTCATCCGTGCTGGTGCCGCCTGAGCCACCATTTTTTCCCAGCGAGTACAAGACGACCGGCACGCCCGGATCTGCAGTCAGTGCGCTGCCAGTCGCGCATGACGATGCGTCTATGCCGACACCGGTATTGCACACCAGCAGATTCGGGCTGAGCGAAGAGATTCCGGTCGTGGCCATCTTATTGGATGTTGTATAGGCATTGCTGTTGACTTGAGTGACTGCATAGTGGATGGGGTTGCTCCATGCGTCCAGTGCCAGTCCCTGTTCGTTGCGCGTAGACAGGCCGAGGGTCGCGGCCGGTACGAAGCCATTATAGAAGTTGCTGCAATTGCCGCCACCGATCGGGTTTTCCTCGCCATTGCTGCCAGCGATCGCTGGGCATGGCAGGCGACCATTAACAATGGCGAATCCAAGTAGAGCCTGCTGGATTTCTTCTAGCTGTTGGCGGGTTTCACTGGTGCGTTTCAGTTCTATCTGGCTTGAGATTGTTGGTATCAGGCCGCCGAGCAACAGGCCGATGATCATCATCACCATCGCCAGTTCGATCAGCGTGAAGCCGCGTACAAAGCAGCTTAGGTTATTTGCGTACTTATTGTTCACTGACAATTCACCTGTCCATCAAGGCATAACACCAGATCGTTGACGGTCTGGAATTCAGAATCCGTTACACGGTAGGTCATGTACGGCTTGCTGACGTCATTTGGAGGAAGCTGGTTGACTGGTTCCAGATAATCAACAACTGAAATCGTATTCCGGTTGGCGGTGAGCTTCTTGCCTGCTACAGCGATCGTCGCTCGATAGCTGCCGGAACCCGCTTGCGCGTGCCCACTGCCTTGGATGCTCAGGCAGCTGCTGCCGCAACTTGCCGAACTGATAGGCTGGTAGCCGCTGGCCAGCTGATAAAGAATCAGATCACGCCAATGATCCCAGCGAGCCGAGGTGAAAAAAGTGCAACTCGCAGGCCAATTGTCAGACATGCCGGATGCTTGGGTGAACTGGCTGGACATGGCATCGACAAAGGCATATGCAGAATCAAGGAGCTGCTTCTGTACGGCAGAGATGGTACTGCTGGAAGAGTAGATCGATAGATTGTAGGCATCGCCTGCAGCATTTCTCAGCTGGCGTGCCGGATCTTCCAGCGGATTGCCATCGTAGGTGTCCTTGATATGGTCCGCAATATAGTATGCGGATAGTGCCGCATCTCTCATGTCGTGGCGATTGGACCAGGTCTTGTCTGCGGCGAAGGTCGCCAAGGTGGTCCACAGGGTGGCGAACTTCGCTTGCATGTCTACGATGTCGGAAGGTGTGGATTGTGTCTGCACATTGGGCTGTGTCGGCAGCCGGCCGAAGCGGGTGTAACGACTTCCCATGATGAAGGGTGAGAAGACGGTAGAGGTGGCGATTGGCACGGCCCATGGATATCTGTTGCTGTTGCTAGCGGCGTAATTATCCAGACAGCGCTTGGCCTCCCGCGCGACACGTTTCTGTATCGGTGCCCAGATATCCTGCCGGGTGATGAGGATGAACTGGTCGTTCACTGTGAGTGTGATATTGCCATTAGCATCACGGTGGGCATGCGGCAGGATGAATTCCCCTGCTATGCCATCGGCATTGTTATGTCCATGCACGGTATCGTTTTCCAGATACGCGGCTGAGTCATAGTTGCCGCCACAAGTCGGGGCGGCAGTGCCGGCGCGGTCATTGTTGCCGTTGATCACGGCGCCCGGCGCAATCACCAGTGCAACGATCTCGCCGGGCGCAATCTCGTTTCCATTGCTGTCATAGACCTTGAGTTGCCCTGGCGTGTCCCAGTTCATCGTAGCGCCGGATTTGGGATTGTTCTTGTAATTGCCAGACACTGCATACCACAGGCAATCTTGCGAGCCATCAAAAAGAGCGGGCAGATCCAGAGTCCGCCATGGTAATCGTCCGAGTGTATTGGCTCCGGCTGTGCCGCATGTTTCGGAGGAGCCCTCAGCGTTGGCACCCGCCGAACCATCCATGTCCGGGCACGGCAGGTATCCATCAGTCTCTACAGTTCCATTGGTTCCTGCGGGATGTGTGTCACCGTAGGTGACGGCATATCCGATCAGAGCTGCCTTGGCCTGTGCCAGCGCGTCCGCAGTCTTGGTGTTGCGCTGGTTGTCAATTGAGGTGCTGCCCAGCGAAGCAAGGAAAGCGGTGCTTACACCCATCACCAGAATGACCAGCATGACCAGCAGTGCGCCGCCATGTTGATGTTTGCAGTCGGAGGTTGGCAGATGAACGGATGGCATCATGCGCTTCCTCACTCTTCTGGCGCGGTCTCGGGTTGGTCAAGTATCAGCCGCTGCCCGACCTTGACTTTCACAGGCTCAGATTTGCCCGGCAGGATGACCGGCACGGTGGCAGGGGTGCGTGGATCGGCAGGGCTTGCTGCCTGTTGCTCGCCATTTATCCAGATGATGCGTTTGCCGCCATCGCGCTGGATGACACCATTGACGATAAGAGCGCGACTGTTGTTGCTGGGTTCGTCAGTGCTGAGTACATGTTGTCTTTCCAGCAGTGCGCGCTCGTTCTGGGAATAGAACAAACGCCCCAGTTCAGCCGCCTGGACGGTTGTGGCGGCGGTAAGTGCCATCAGCATGAAGGTGATTCGAGTGATCATGGTGTGTTCTGGTTCTTCAAGGTGAACCAGCCTCCCGCACATTGCGCTTTCAGGGTTACGCCGCGGTTTTGTGTGCTTTCGTCGCGGGAAATATCGCATTTGTCGAGCAGGAACCATCCCGGCATCTGGCTATGCAGCGTGCTGAAGAAATTCAATAGCTGGCCTTCGTGCAGCAGGTCGAGTTCCATGGACATGGGGCTGAGGCTGAGTGTGAAGTTGCCGGCATCAAGGGATGGTTTGGGTGCATAGCTTGTTTGCGGTGCGATCGTGTAATTGAAGCCCGGCAGCAGGTTCTGGATGCGCAGTCTCTCCAGGCCTTCGATCCAGTCCAGTCGTTGTTCGCTGCCGATGACCTTCTGTGCGACCAAGGCGTCATATTCCATCTGGTATGAAGACATGTTCTCCCGATCGTTCTGCGCGGTGAGGAGATGCTCGCGCGCGGTGTTGAGTTGGCGCTGTGCCTGCTTCAGCGACTGCAGGGATTGCTGCTGCATGTCGGCACTGTAGTTGATCAGGCCGACTGAAAATACGGTACAGAGCAGGCAGGCCAGCAGGCTCCATTTGATCTCTCCGAGGTCGGCAGTCGAGAAGGTCATGACGGTGTCCTCCAAATGATCCTGAGAGTGAACTGGCCTTCTGAAGCGTATGCGCTCTGAGCGTTGATGCTGCCTTTGGAAGTGATGTCCAGCGGCAGCGCAGTGGCACTGACAGTATAGCCATGCTCTATCAAGGCTTGCTCGAACTTCTCCAGGTAGGCGAGCGCGCTACGGTGATTGCTGCCGAAACCGGTGAGCGTGCCGTCAAAGGTGATCACCACTGCCGGGTAGGGGGAAGGCGCAGCATCTTCGGGACTGACTCTCCATGAGAGTTTATTGAGGATGACGCGCGGGAAAGTTTCCAGCACTGCGCTCAACTCATGGAGGTACTCCTGCGGCGGGCGTGAATATTGATTCAGGTTGCGCGTCAGCAGCACCGCGGTCTTCATATCGGCGGCAGGGACGGAGGTGTTGGCAAAGCCGCGCTGGATGTCTTGAGTCTGCGCTTGGATCCTTGCTGCCTGCTGGGTTAGCGGCTCGGTTTCCGCAGAGAATTGTTTGTTCTGCCAGAAGGCCATGCCGCTCCACAGCAGGCCAAGCAGCAGGATGACAATGGCAAGCCCGAATATCGCGAAACGCAGCTGCCACAACATGAAGAAGTGGGTGTGATGTGCGCTGGCGTAGTGGGCTCTGGGGGGATCGGTGGTCAGAAGGTTGAGGAACAGCGGGGTGCTGTCCGAGTCTTCCATCGCTTGCTTGCACTTGTGCTGGCGCGCGAATTCGGCAATGTCCAGGAAGGTGAAATGCATGTCACCGTCGCTGATAAGCTGCGGGCGCAATTGCTCGATCTCGTTAGCATGACACAGCAGATATACATCCAGCACCTCTCCGGGCGGAGGCAGTGAAAGGCTCTTCAGATACTGCTGGGTGCGCGGCGTTTCCGAGATGATGGCGTCGATCAGCGAGCTGCTCTCGTTGATCGGGATCAGGCGGGAGAAGTGCAGCCGCTTGTCGTGGAAGTAGGTCTGGCGCAAGCCGGCGTTCCGTTCCCATGTCAGCAGCAGGATGTGCTCGGATTTGATGTCCTTCAGCAGCGGTGCGCTGATATTGGGGATGGAGTAGATGCCAGCAAGCGGGATATGCTTCTCGAGCAAAGCCTCCAGCCATGGAGTGATGCGTTGCGGATTGGTCAGGGCCGAGAACAGGAACTCGTCATCGCGCCGGCCTTCATCCTGCCGTTTGAGCAGGGTCGCCTGGCGGAAGGGCGTGCTGCGGTAGTACTGCTCGAACTTGCGGTCGATGATCGACTTGCGGCTGGGGCCGATCAGATGCGGGATGGACTCAAGGTGGAAGTCTTCCTCGATGATGTCGACCAGCAGATAGGCCGGGTGGCGATGCTGTTCGAGGAAGCTTGCGAATTGCACGCGCCCGTCCGCATCGTTGCTGAATTCCTGAGCCAGAGCCAGGCCCTTGCCGTCCCACAGGTAGGCCTGGAAGTTTTCTGCACTGAGGAATAATAGTGTGCGTGCCATATTCAGAGCTGTACTTTGCCGATGAGGTCATAGATGGGCGAGAGCACGGATACCATCACCCAGCCGAGTAGCGCACCAAGGATCAGGGTCATTGCCGGCTCGACCATGACCTGCACTTTTTTGATCGCCTCCTTCACGTCGCGATCATAAAAGTAACTGACGTTGAGCAGCGCTTGGTCGAGCTGGCCGGTGGCCTCGCCGACTTTCAGCATGCGCACCACCAGCGGCGGGAAGATGCCAGTCTTCTGGAAACTTTGGGTCAGATTCTTGCCGGCTTCGATCTCGCTCATGACGTTCTGCAGGCTTTGCGCGATGACCTGATTGTCCACCAGGTCGCGCGAGTTGGCGATGCAGTCCAGAATGGTGATGCCGGAACTGTACATCATGGCGAAGGTGTTGGCGAAGCGGGCCAGGATGATCTTGCGCAGAATGGGGCCGGTGGGCCATATGTTCAGCTTGAGGTTGTCCACGTGGTATTGCAGCTTGGGGTTGATAAGCAGTGCCAGTTTGAAGCTGCCGTACAGTACGAATGGCGTAAGCAGGATGGCGTACCAATAGTCCACAAAAAAGGCGGATGTCGCCATCAGGATGCGCGTCTGGATGGGGATCTCCTGCCCCATGCCTTTGATGAAGCCGACCAGTTGCGGTACCAGATAGATCATGAGGAAGAAGGTGATGGCCAGCACGATGGTGCCGACGAAGGCCGGATAGATCATCATGGTCTTGGTCTGCGATGCCATCTCGTCCTGCCACTTCAGCGATTCCATGAGGTGCTTGAACACGTCTACCAGTTTGCCGCTGTCTTCGCCGGCTTTGGTCAGATTGGAGGTGATCTTGTCGAACGCGTTGGGATGTTCCGCCATTGCTTGCGATAATTTCTTGCCGCTCTCGATGGATTCCACCATGTTGGCGATGATCTCGCGGAAGGTGGGTTCTTCCATGGTGTCACGCAGATCGCCCAGGCATTCCAGCAGCGGTACGCCGGCACGTGAAAGCTGTTCAAGATTGAAAAAGAAAGTGATGAGGTCCGCGCGTTTGATCTTGGTTGCGCCGAAGGACGCGGCATGTTCTTCCTCTTTTGCGCTGATCAGATCCAGACCGCCACGCTTGAGGCGCATCTCCAGGTCGATCAGGTTGGCGGCATCCTGCAGTCCTTTGGCGCTCTTGCCGTCGCTGTCGATCGCTTTGTAGAGATAGAGGGCCATGGGACGCTAGCGTCGATCCGTGAGGTCGACCACGCGCGAGACTTCGGCCACTGATGTGATGCCCTGCAGGATGCGTCTGATGCCGTCCTGCGCCAGCGGGCGGAAACCGGCTTCCAGCGCGGCTTGCTTGATGTCGCGGATGCTGGCGCGACGCGCGACCAGATCATCCATGTCGGAATCCATCTTGAGGATCTCCATGATGGCCTGACGTCCGGTGTAGCCCTGGTGGTGGCAGATATCGCAACCGGCAGCGCGGTAGAGTGTGACCTCTTCGTTGGGTTTCAGGCCGAGCAGCTTGCGTTCAGCCAGATCGGGTTGGTAAGGATATTTGCAGTGGCGGCACAGTATGCGGATCAAGCGCTGTGCCACGATGCCGATGATGTTGCCAGCCAGAATGTCGGGCAGGATGCCGATGTCCAGCAAACGCGGGATCGCACCCACGGCAGAGTTGGTGTGCAGGGTCGAATATACCTGGTGGCCGGTCATCGCGGCACGGAACGCCATCTCGGCAGTCGGATGGTCACGCACCTCACCGACCAGGATGATGTCCGGGTCCTGGCGCATCAGGGAGCGGATGCCGCTGACGAAATCGAGTTTGGCCGCCTCGTTCACCGAGCTCTGGCGGATCAGCGGGATCGGGTATTCCACCGGATCTTCCAGGGTCATGATGTTCACCGATTCGGTGTTCACATGATTGAGGATGGAGTAGAGCGTAGTGGTCTTGCCGGAACCGGTGGGGCCGGTGACCAGTACGATGCCTTCCGGTTTGGAGATGATGGAAAGTAGTACCGACAGTGCGCTCTCGTCCAGACCTATCTGGTTGATCGGTACGATGCCTTTCTGGCGGTCGAGGATACGCAGCACCAGATTCTCGCCATACTGCGTCGGATGCGAGGCGACCCGAAAATCGATGGGGCGACCTGACAGGCGCAGCGAGATGCGGCCATCCTGCGGTGCGCGCGTCTCGGCGATGTTCATGCCGCTCATCACCTTCATGCGCACCACCATGGCCGGCCAGAAGCTCTTGTGCAGACTGCGCACCTGGCGCAACACGCCGTCTACGCGGTAGCGGATGCGCAGGAAACTGTTCTCGGGCTCGAAGTGGATATCGGAGGCGTTCTGCTGTACGGCTTCGGTCAGCAGTGCATCGATCAGGCGCACCACCGGCTGGCTGAATTCGTTTACGCCTTGCTGCAGGCCCTGGTGCTCCAGTTCGCCCGGCTCGATCTCGTGCAGGATGCCGTCGATGGAAAGCTCGAAACCGTAATACTGGTCGATCGCGCGCAGGATGTCGGATTCGCTGGCCAGCAGCGTGATCAGCCGGTACTCGTCTTTGAGCAGTGCCCGCACCTGATCCAGCGCGATGATGTTGTCCGGATCGGCGATGGCGAGCGTCAGATTCTTGTTGGTGGCATCCACCGAGATCGGCACCAGCTGATAGCGTCGGGCGACTTCCTTCGGAATCATCGTCACGGCGGCGGAATCGACGATCACATTGGCAAGATCGACACTCTCCTGTCCCAGATTTTCGGACAGCACATCGCGGATGGTGGCCTCGGACAGGAAACCGAGACGCACCAGCAGGCGCCCCAGCGGTTGCGGAGACTTGCTCTGTTCCTGGGTGGCGATGCGCAACTGGTCTTCGCTGATGACGCCTTTGGCGATGAGCAATTGCCCGATCGGTTGCTGGAACTGTTGTTGCGGTACGGCCATCGTTGTTCCTAGCGGGTAGAGGTCAGTTCATTCAGACGACGAAGTGCCTGTACATGGTCGAAGCCGGCGCTGTTGTTGCTGTCCAGTTCCAGTGCCTGGCGGTAATGGTCCGCAGCCAGCCTGCTTTGGCCGAGATGATCCAGACTGACGGCCAGGTTGAAGGTGAATAATGCGTTTGCGGGTTCCAGTGCGCGCGCGCTGAAATAGGATTGTTGTGCCTCCGCCCAGCGTGACTGATCCGCATAGGTATTCCCCAATGCGTAATGCAGGGCTGCGGCTTGCGGCTGTTCAGATAACATCTGTTTCAGGCGCACCTCGGTGTCGGCCTCGTTCGTGCCGTAGGCAGCCATTGCGCCCAAAGCGACCGGATCGCGCGGATCGAGCAGCAGCACCTGACGGTAATAATGCTGCGCCGTCTGATCCTGTCCCTGTTGTTGTGCCACAGCACCCAGGCCGAGCAAGGCATCGCGGTTGCGGGCGTCTTGTGCGAGCACGCTGTGGTAGCCCTGTGCCGCCGCCAGATACTCGCCGCGTTGATAGGCTTGCCAGGCATCCTGCAATGCCGGTGTGATGGTGTCCACCTTGGGCTGGCGTTTGATCGTCAGGCGCCGGGGGGGACGTTTTGCAGCGCGCTGGGTGGTTGTTTGCGCGGGCGCCTCTGTGACCGTTTCGGTTGCGGGTGGTGCGACGGTCTGAGCAGGCGCTGCAGGTTGCATGGCAGCGGGTTCGGGCGCGATGGCTGCAACCAGGCGCGGCGGAGCGGGCGGTGGTGCGATCGGCGCCGTTGCGACGGGGGCCGGTCGCGGCGCAGGACGGTAGGCGGGCGGATTGAGCTCGGTCCAGACGTAATAGCCATAGCCTGCGCCGATCGTGCTGCAGATCAAAAATGTCGTAGGAACCAGGCCCAGTTTCCAGCGACGGCGAGGCGGTTCTTTTTTCTTCTTCGCCGCGAACAGAGTCTGGCCTGCAGCGCGCGAAGCTTCCGTCTGGCTGTTTTCAAGCGCAGCGTTTGCTGCCGACTGGTTGGGATGGTCCTCCAGCGTCAGACCCGTGCCCTTGCCCTGTTCGCCAGACTTCTTCATCGCGTCGAGTAGCAGACTCATTGCATTCCCTTTTCGCTTTCAGGCGTGAGGAAATCACTGGTCGGCAAGCTGGTGCGGAAGCCGACGAAGTCACCATCGATACTGCCGTCCTTGATCACCACCGGGCGCAGGAAGATCACCAGTTCGGTCTTGGTCTTGTTGTCGTTGCGGTTGCGGAAGGCATTGCCCGCGAAGGGGATGTCGTCCAGCAGCGGGATGCCGTCACGCAGGTTGTTGATCTCATCCTGCATCAGCCCGCCGAGCACTGCGATCTGGTTGTTCTCGATCTTCAGCATCGATTCCATCTCGCGTGTCTGCAATTGCGGGATGCGGCTGGTGACGCCGGCGGCGGCCAGCGCGGGGTTGGGGTCGTTCACGTAGCCAAGCAGGCGTGTGATCGACGGGCGCAGGTTGAG
>JAHJQE010000094.1 GCA_018819205.1 Gammaproteobacteria bacterium | reverse complement strand
TTCGCGCAGCGGCGGCAGGGTCAGCGGCATCACGTTCAGGCGGTAATACAAGTCCTCCCGGAAGCGGCCTTTCTCGACTTCGGCTTCGAGGTCGCGGTGCGTAGCCGCCACCACGCGCACGTCGACCTTGATGGTCTTGGTGCCGCCCACACGTTCCAGTTCGCCTTCCTGCAACACGCGCAACAGCTTGGCCTGGAACGAAGCGGAGATTTCACCGATCTCGTCGAGGAACACGGTGCCGCCCTCGGCCTGTTCGAAGCGGCCTTTGCGTTGTGCCACCGCGCCGGTGAACGCGCCTTTCTCGTGACCGAACAGTTCGGATTCGAGCAAGGTCTCGGGCAGCGCAGCGCAGTTCAGTTTGACGAAGCTGCCGCGCGCACGCGGCGAGTTGTAATGGATGGCGTTGGCGATCAATTCCTTGCCGGTGCCGGTCTCGCCGCGGATCAGCACGGTGGTGTTCCACTTCGCCACCAGTCGCACCTGTTCAAAGATGCGGCGCATCGCCTGCGTGTGGCCGATGATGTTGTCGAAGCCGTATTGCGCGCGCACCGTGCGGCGCAGGCCGTCGCGTTCCTCGGCGATATCCTGTTTCTCCTGAGCCACTTCCTGCGACAGGCGCACGCTCTGGCCGATCAGGTTGGCCACCATCTCCAGAAAATGGCGATACTCATCCAGCCGGTGTGTCATGCCAGCCGCCGGTTGTGCGGCCAATACCCCGACGACTTTCTTGCCGATGCGGATCGGCACGCCGACAAATGCGCCCTGCGGGTTGTAGATGCCCATACGCGACAGGAAGCGCGGTTCGTCCATGATGCAGTCGACCACGATGCTGTTGCCGGTCTTGAGGATGGTGCCGACCACGCCTTCGCCGGGCAGATAGCTCACTTCCTCGGTCACGGTGTCGGACACGCCGTACACCAGCGACACCTGCAGTTCGCCGGTGGCGGCGTCGATCAGACTGACCATGCCGCGATCCAGCGCCACGCCTTCATGCAGCGCGTTCAATACGCCGTCCAGCGTCTGTTTGAAATTGAGCGAATGCGACAGCACGCGGCTCACCTGGTACAGCGTCTCCAGCTCTGCGCGCAGCAGATCGAGTTCTTCGCGGGGATCAGACATGGCTGCCTCCCTTCGTCAGAGGCAGTTGCACGCGCATGCGGCAACCGCTGCGATAGTCGGGATCGATGTCCAGTGTGCCGCCGTGGCGACTGACGACCTCCTGTGCCATGGCAAGTCCGAGTCCGAGGTGCTGCTTGCGCGCCCCCTTGGTGGTGAAGAAGGGTTGGAAGACGGTATAGCGCATCTCGTCCGGCACGCCGGGTCCGGTGTCTTCCACCGTCACATCCAGATGGTCGCCATGCACGGTGCAAGCGATGCGCAGTTCGCGCGTGCCACCGCGTCGTTCGTTCATCGCCTCGATGGCGTTGGCCACCAGATGCTTGAACAGGTTGGTCAGTTGCGCGGGATGTGCAGGCAGTGCGGCGGACTGCGCAGCCGGCGACCATTCCACCACGATGCCGGCGCTGAGCAGGTCGGCGGTGGCGAGCTTGAGCACATCCACCAGCACGTCGTTGATGTCGATCAGCTGCAGGGTCTCATCATCATTGTCGGGGATGCAGGCGCGCAATGTCTCCAGCGCCTCGCGGCTTTTGCTGATCGCTTCATCCAGTGCGCTGGATGAGATGTCGCCCGCGGCGCTGGGTGCGCCTTGCGCGGATAAGCGACGCTCCAGCATGGATGTCGCCGCGCTCAGCATATTGAGCGGACCTTCCAGCTGGAACACCGCGCCGGCCAGTGTCTCGCGCAGACCCTGGATGCGCTCCTGCTCTGCAAGTAGCGCGCGCAGGCTGTTGATGCGCAGGGCTTCCTGCTGGCGCTTCAGTTCGCTGATGTCCTGGATGGTGAGCAGCAGGTAGTGGCGACGCGTGGGTTCGTAGAAGGCATCGGCACCGACGTCCTGCTCCTCGAACCATGACACCGCGCAGGAGAACCAGCGTGTGGCCTTGCTGGGTGTTTCGAGTTGTACTTCTCGTGCGGCGATGTTCTTGTGCTTTTGATATGCGCGGGTGAATGTATCGCCCATCTGTATGCGCAGTGCAGCGAGCAGGCGTGCCGCCGGTTCCTTGCCCAGATCGCCGATCAGCTTCTTGTATTCCTGGTTGTCCAGCAACACCTGTTCCTGCTCGTCCAGCAGCACGATGGCGACCTGTGCCGCATCCACCACCGATTCGATCAGGGTCTTCTGGTTCTGCACCTGGCGTTCCAGACGATGCACTTCGGTCACATCGCGGTGCATGCCGAGGAAGTGCGTGGTCTCGCCCTGATCGTTCACCACCGGCGTGATGGTCACGTCGGCCAGATAGCGGTTACCGTCCTTGCGCTTGTTCACCAGCAGGCCGTTCCACGGACGCTGGCGCTGGATCTGCGCCCACAATGTTTCGTACACCAGCTTGGGCGTAACGCGATAGGACAGGATGGATTCGTTGTGGCCGATGATCTCTTCCTGCCCGTAGCCGGTGATGCGCGAGAACGCATCGTTGGCGTACAGGATGTTGGCGTGTGCATCGGTGATCGAGATCGCCAGCGCGGACTGCGCGACAGCCTGCCGGAACAGATGCGGCGGCAGATTCTCTGGAGCTTGCGTTTGATCGGACATGGGAACTCCGTATTGGAAGACTCCAGACATTCAGCAATAAGCATGCCCGTAAGTTTTTGTTTTGCGCTCAACGCCGCAGGCAGTGGGCGAATTGTTGTGTTTGCTACATCGGTGCATGGTCGTGCCTGACAACGACAAAGGTTTTTTGCACCGCGCTGGTGCGGAGTTCGCCCAAATACCTGATTACGTGCATCCCCTTTCGGTGCATGGCAGTTGGCACGGCGCTTGCAGAGAGCAGGCCAGGAGAATGAACGCGATGTCAGAGATATTTCTACTGTTATTAGGCACGGCACTGGTGAATAACGTGGTGCTGGTGAAGTTCCTGGGACTGTGCCCGTTCATGGGCGTGTCCCGGAAGATGGACGGCGCGCTCGGCATGGGCATGGCCACCACCTTCGTGCTCACCTTCGCCACCGCCGCCAGCTGGATGCTGGAGCATTGGCTGCTGCAGCCGCTGGGCATCCAGTATCTGCGCATCCTCGCCTTCATCCTCACCATCGCGGCGACCGTGCAGTTCACCGAGATGGCGATCCGCAAATTCAGCCCGGGCCTGTATCAGGTGCTGGGCATCTATCTGCCGCTGATCACCACCAACTGCGCCGTGCTCGGTGTCGCTTTGCTGAACGTGCAGGAGAAGAACGGTTTCCTACACAGTCTTCTATATGGCTTCGGTTCCGCACTCGGCTTCACGCTGGTGATGCTGCTGTTCACCGGCCTGCGTGTGCGCCTGTCCTTGGCGCAAGTACCAGCGGCGTTCGCCGGTGCGCCCATCGGTTTCGTGGTCGCCGGATTGCTGTCGCTGGCGTTCATGGGTTTTGCGGGTTTGTCGGGGCATTGAATAAACGTAGGTTGGGTGGAGCGCAGCGATACCCAACGCAAGTAATGGAGTGATTCGGAAATGATGGGTATCGCCATGCTCCACCCATCCTGCCTGGAGTCGAAAGGAAGCAAATGTTAGTTGCCGCCATTGTTAGTCTGACTGTCCTCGGCACCGTGCTCGGTCTGCTGCTCGGGTTGGCCGCGCGCTATCTGCGCGTGGAAGGCAATCCCATCATCGCCGAGATCGAGCAGATGTTGCCCGGCTCGCAATGCGGCCAGTGCGGCTATCCCGGTTGCACTGGTGCGGCGCAGGCGCTGGCCGACGGCAGTGCGCCGGTCAATCTGTGCCCGCCGGGCGGCGTGGCGCTGGTGCAGGCATTGGCCGACAAGCTGGGTGTGGAGGCCGATCTGTCCGGCATGGAAGACCAAGGCCCGCAGGTGGCCGAAGTGAAGGAAGAGATCTGCATCGGTTGCACGCGCTGTTTCAAGGTGTGCCCCACCGACGCCATCATGGGCGCCGCGCAGCAGATCCACGTGGTGTTCCGCGAGGCCTGCACCGCGTGCAGCAAATGCGTGGACGTGTGCCCGACCGAAGCGCTGTCGCTGCAAGCGGTGCCGGTGACCTTGCAGTCCTGGTACTGGAACAAGCCTAAGCTGGAGGCCGCGTGAAGATATTCGAAAGATTCTTCTCCGGCATGCGCGGCGGCGTGCACCCCGAGGGCCGCAAAGACCTGTCGGCGGCACGCGGCATCCGCGCGTTGCCGTTGCCGCAGCAGTTGTTCGTGCCGCTGCAGCAGCACATCGGCGCACCGGCCACGCCGGTGGTCAATGTGGGCGAGCGCGTATTGAAAGGGCAACTCTTGGCCACTGCACAGGGCAATGTCTCCGCACCGGTGCACGCGCCGGCCTCGGGCATCATCGTCGCGCTGGGCGACCATGTCGCACCGCATCCATCAGGTTTGCCGGTGCCGACTTTCACGCTGGCCTGTGACGGGCTGGAGGAGTGGGTGGAACTGCAAGCATGCGACGACCCGTTCGCCTTGTTAGCCGAGGACATCGCCGCACGCGTCGCGGCGGCCGGCATCGTCGGTCTCGGTGGTGCGACCTTCCCTTCCGCGCTGAAACTCAATCTCAGTCGCGGTGTGCAGACGCTGATCATCAACGGCGGCGAATGCGAACCGTATCTCACCTGCGACGACCGCATCATGCGCGAGCGTGCCACCGCCATCGTCGAAGGCATCAGCCTGATCGCGCAGGCCGTCGCCGCCAAAGAAGTCATCGTCGGTATCGAAGACAACAAACCGGAAGCCATCGAGGCGATGCGCGGCGCGGCGCGTGCGTCATCCATGAAAGTGGTCGCCATGCCCAGCATGTATCCCATGGGTTCCGAGAAGCAGATCATCCAGGTGCTCACCGGACAGGAGATCCCGGCTGGTGGACGTCCTGCCGACATCGGCGTGCTGGTGCACAACGTCGCCACCGCCTTCGCCGTGCATCAGGCGATCCGCTTCGGCAGGCCGCTCATCTCGCGCATCGTCACCGTCAGCGGCGGCGCGATCAAATCACCGTGCAACGTGGAAGCGCTGGTCGGCACGCCGGTGCAGGAACTGATCGATTTCGCGGGCGGCTATTCGCAACCGGCGGCGCGCATGGTGTTGGGCGGCCCGATGATGGGCCAGCACATCAGCAATACCGCCATCCCGGTGGTGAAAGGCAGCAGCGGCATCCTCGCGCTCACATCTGACGAGATCGGGCACGACGAAGCTTCACCGTGCATCCGTTGTTCCACCTGTGTGCGTGCCTGTCCGGTCGGCCTGTTGCCGCTGGAGATGGCGGCGCACATTCGCGCTTCCGATCTGTCTGGTGCAGTCGATCTCGGTCTCAAGGATTGCATCGCATGCGGCTCCTGTTCCTATGTCTGTCCGGCGCATATCCCGCTGGTGCATTACTTCAACTACGCCAAGGGCGACCTCGCCGCGCAGGAGCGCAGCAAGCTGAAACAGGAAGCCACCAAAAAACTGGCCGATGCGCGCAGCGAACGCATCGCGCGCGTCGAGCGAGAACGTGCCGAGATGATGGCGAAACGCAAAGCGGCGCGCGAAGCGAAGGAACGCGCCGCGAAAGAAGCGGCAGCGAAAGCGGCTGAGGAGGCGGTATGAACTCAATCAATCTTCAGGGCCGTCATTCCGGCGCAGGCCGGAATCCAGCAAAAAAAACCAACCCGCGCAGCGGACAAAACAAGTCGCTGGGAGCGAGTTTCGAGGTACGGCCGGAACAGGAGTTGTCATGCTCCGCAGGAAATTGTTTGACCGACTGGATTCCGGCCTGCGCCGGAATGACGCCGCTATTGGTTGAGGTGAGGAATAGAACATGAATTCGATCGCCCATTCCCCTCACGCGCACGCGCCGAGTTCCATCGGCAAAGTGATGCTCACCGTGATGCTGGCGCTCACGCCGGCCACCTTGTTCGGCTTCTGGCTGTACGGCTGGCCCGCCATCAACCTGTGGGCGGTGGCCATCATTGCCGCTATCCTCGGCGAAGCATTCGTTATCCGTATCCAGCAGCGCGCGGTGAAGCCGGTGCTTATGGACGGCTCCGGCATCCTCACTGCATGGTTGTTGGCCTTGTCGTTGCCGCCCTATGCGCCGTGGTGGATCGCGGTTTTGGGCAGTCTGTTCGCGGTGATCGTCGGCAAGCAGATCTTCGGCGGGCTGGGACAGAACGTGTTCAACCCGGCGATGGCGGCCCGCGTGATGCTGCTCATCTCGTTCCCGCTGGAGATGACGACCTGGGGCGCACCCTTGCCGCTGACGTCGCCGAACGGACTGAATCTGCTCGAAGGCTTGCGCGTCACCTTCTTGTCGCAACCGATAGACGGCATGGCCAGCGCTTCGTTGCTCGGTCATGTGAAGACGGAGTTCACGCGCGGCATCGGACTCGATCAGGCACTCACCGGTTTCTTCACGCCGATGGATGCGCTGTGGGGGATGCGTGCCGGCAGTCTGGGTGAGACGGCAGCGTTATTGCTGCTGCTGGGTGGCCTCGTCCTCATCGCGCGCCGCATCATCACCTGGCATGCGCCGGTCGCCATGCTGCTGGGCGTGGCCGTGCCCGCGCTGATCTTCAGTCTCATCGACGGCAACCACTATGCCGGGCCGCTGGTGCATCTGCTGTCCGGCGGGGTGATGCTGGGTGCGTTCTTCATCATCACCGATCCGGTCACTTCACCGAATACGGCCAAAGGGCAGTTCATCTTCGGTCTGGGCTGCGGCCTGCTCACCTGGGTCATCCGCACCTGGGGCGGTTACCCGGAAGGCGTGGCCTTCGCCGTGCTGCTGATGAACGCCGCCACGCCGCTGATCGACCAATACGTCAAACCGCGCATCTACGGCCGCGACAGCAAGGGCGCTGCATTGCCCGCGAGCAAGGGGTAAAGCGAAATGCGAAAAACATTTGCCACAGAGTACACAGAGCACACAGAGATAGATGCGCGTTGCGATGTTTCTGTTGGCTCTTTGAATTTTGAGGCATGTGGCTACGAAGTGCGCAGTGCATGCGTATCACAGGATTGCTCTGTGATCTCTGTGTCCTCTGTGGCTAATAAGTTGTTAAGAGGTTTCAAATGAAACTCGAAGAATTGCGCACCAAGCTGGGATATCAAGCATCACTGCTGGGCAGTGTGGCGTTGCTCACCAGTGCGGCATTGGCGTTCGCTTCGCTGGCCACCGGGCCGGACATCAAGGCGGCGGAAGAAGCCGACCTCAAGCAATCGCTGACGCAGGTGTTGCCGGGCAGCTACGACAACGACCTGCTGAAAGACACCGTCACGCTGAACAGCGAAGAAGGCGAAGTGCTGGCCTGGCGCGCGCGCAACAAGGGGCAGGTGGAAGCGGTGGTGTATCGCGTCACCGGCTACGGCTACTCCGGTGCCATCGTGTGTGTGATGGGTGTGTCGCGCGAGGGCAAGATACTGGGTGTGCGTGTCATCAAACACGCTGAGACGCCGGGCCTGGGCGACAAGATCGAGCCGGCCAAGGCCGACTGGATACACAGCTTTGCTGGCAAGTGGCTGGGCGAACCGCCCATCGACAAGTGGGCGGTGAAGAAGGACGGCGGCGTATTTGACCAATTCGCCGGCGCCACCATCACGCCGCGCGCGGTGGTGAAGGCGGTGAAGGGCGGCTTGCAGTTCTTCGAAACGCATAAGGCTCAATTGCTGGATGAGGAGGCAAAGCCATGAGTCGGATAAGCCGTCATTCCGGCGCAGGCCGGAATCCAGTCCATCAAATAATTGCTCGCGCAGCGAGTCGATCCACCGGTTTTGTCCGCTGCGCGGGCTGTTTTGTTTTGCTGGATTCCGGCCTGCGCCGGAATGACGGAGCGGAGGGTTTGAGATGAACGAGAAATACGCTCGCATCACGCGTGAGGGTCTGTGGGACAACAACGTCGTGTTCGCTCAGATGCTGGCGCTGTGCCCGCTGCTGGCAGTGACCAGCACAGCCACCAACGGGTTGGGCATGGGGCTGGCTAGTACCGCCGTGCTGCTGTTGTCCAACATCATCGTGTCCAGTGTGCGCCACCTGATCAGTCCCGAAGTGCGCATCCCGGTCTACATCGTGCTGATCGCCACACTGGTGACTCTGGTGGACATGAGCCTGAACGCCTGGGCGCACGAGTTGTACAAGGTGCTCGGTCTGTTCATCGCGCTGATCGTGGTGAACTGCGCCATCCTCGGCCGCGCCGAATCGTTCGCCTCCAAGAACAGCGTGCCGGATGCGGCGCTGGACGGCTTGATGATGGGCATGGGTTTCACACTGGCGTTGGTGGCGCTGGGCGGTGTGCGCGAGATATTGGGCAGCGGTACCTTGTTCGCCAACGCGCATCTGTTGCTGGGCCCGGCGTTCGCCTTCCTCGAAACCACCATCGTGCCCGACTACAAAGGTTTTCTGCTGATGATCCTGCCGCCGGGCGGATTCATGGCCTTGGGTTTCCTGTTGGCTGCGAAGCGCGTGTTCGACCGCCGCCGCGCCGAGCGTTCCGAAGCCGCTGCGGCTGCCGCAGTGGCGAACTAGGAGATGGCAATGAACACCTTCAGTAATGGGCTCAAGCGGTATGGAATGCAAAGTGCACCGCGCGCAATAGCCAAGTCATATCGGGTGGATGGGCAAGATTGCGTGCACCGCGCAATGCTGCAGTTCACACCGTGCAAGCGATTGGTGGAGGTGTACTAATGCAAGTCGGTATCGCTTATTCCGAAACCGTCAATCAACTCTGGCTGCGCATCGAAGTGCCGGAGGACGCCACCGTGCAACTCGCCATCGAGCAGTCCGGCATCCTCAGCAAATTCCCGTACATCGCCCTGTCCGAATACAAGGTCGGCATCTACGGAAAGATGGCCGAGCTGGATGACAAACTCAAGCCGGGCGACCGTATCGAGATCTATCGTCCCATCACCGCCAATCCAGCGACTGTGCCCAGACGCGTGTTCGCAGGTGAAGACGATGACGAGTGACAACTTTTTTCTTTAACCAACCATCAGGAAACATAACCATGCTATTCGATACCTACGAAACCAAAGGCCTGCTGTTCAACATGAACTTCAAGGAAACAGACGGCAAGTACGCCGGTTACCGCGGCGACCTCGTGCTGGAACTGGGCGAAGTGGGTGATGCACTCGGCCACCGCAAGCCGCCCGTGTCCACCATCAAGAACACCGTGGTGCTGGCCGAAGACGACAAGATCAAGATGTACGTCGGCAGTCTGGACGACCTTGCGCTGTTGCCGAACATCCTCGACTACTACAAGGCGGATTTCGCTGCCGATGTGAAGATCATCCTGTTCGTGGTGAACATCGCCAAGCCGCTGGTGATCGAGAAGGACGGTTATACCTTCATCGCCATCTCCATGCAGGAAGGTTTGATCTGGAACGAGCTGATCGACATGGCCGCACTGGACAAGGGCGACTTCAAGGGCCAATCGCCGACCACCAAGATCGTGACCGTGTACAAGGCACTGGGCGACTACAAGCCCAAGGGCGACAAGGTGTCATTCGACGAAGCGCTGACACGCACCGTTGAGCTCACTCGCGCAGGTCGCGGCCCGGTCTAATTTCTATCTAGAGAGGTATTCACCTTGAGAAAACGTAGCGAGCGATTCGAGTGCAAGGCGCACGGCGCGCAGCAGCCGAAGACATACCAAGTGGGTAGGCAAGGTTGCGAGCACCGTGCAACGCAGCAATCGGATCGCGCAGTAGTTTTATCGAGGTGAATATGGCTAGGATAGGACTCTTCTTCGCCAGTAGTACCGGCAACACGCGGCGCATCGCCAAGGCCATCAAGAAACGTTTCGACGATGAGACGATGGCCGATGCGCTGAACGTGAACAAGGCCACGCCGGAGCTGTTCGGCAGTTACCGGCAACTCATCCTCGGTACGTCCACGCTGGGGGCGGGTGCTTTGCCGGGGCTGTCCACCGACTGCATGGGCGGCGGCTGGGAAGAGTTCCTGCCGCAGATCGAGCATCTCGATTTCAGCGGCAAGACCATCGCCCTGTACGGGCTGGGCGACCAGAACAAATACGCGGAAGAGTTCGTCGATGCGATGGGCATCCTGCACGAGTTCTTCAAGGAACGCGGTGCAAGTTTCGTCGGCGCATGGTCGGCCGATGAATACGCGTTCATCGCATCCAAAGCACTGGTCGACGATGACTTCGTCGGCCTCGCGCTGGATCAGGAGAACCAGAAGCTGCTGACCGATGCGCGGCTGGAAGCCTGGTTGAAGCTGATCGCGCCTGACTTGGGCTTGCCACTATGAGTGTGAAACGTTCCTCGATGCTGCGCAGCTTGCGCGCCAAGCATCGCAAACAGGCCATGATCGTCGGAGTGGTCGGCTATACCGCCGAGACCTGGGCGCAGGTGAAAGCCACAGCTACCGATCCGCAATGTTTTGAAGACACTTTTGAGAAATGGAAGAACGTCGCCGTTGCCGCGCGGCGTGAGTTTTTACGCAGTGGCGTGCAAGCGGTGGAATATCAGATCGATCCGCAAGTGTTCGCCGACTGGTGCGCGCAGCACCAGCAGCAGAACGATTCAAAATCCCGCGCCGAGTTCGTCTCGGAGAAACTGAGCGCGGCCTATCAGCAGACCGCCTGAAACTACATTTGTGCTGCACCATCAGCATGCAGTGCATGCCGGATTTGGTGCATGGCGGGCATGCGCAGCGATAGAAAACGATGTACCTGTGTGCAGAGAATGTGATTATTCAGTGATTGGCATGATGCTTGCTGAGGATGAGACATCCGCATACGGATCAATCAAGCAAGCAAGGAGAACACATGTCAAATCAGGAAGTATTTTTCAAATGGACAGATGAATACAGCGTCCATATCAAGACCATCGATGATCAGCACAAGGAACTGGTCAACATCCTCAACCGTTTGTTTGTCGCCGTTTCCCTGCGTGAGGGGGACAAGGTCATTGCCGGTATCCTCGATGCATTGATGAGTTATACCCAGACGCACTTCGCTCTGGAAGAGCGTTTGCTGAAGCAGGCCAAGTACAAGGATTTCGATGCGCACAAGGAAGAGCACCGAAAACTTCTCGAGCAACTTGATCAATTGTGCAAGAAGCATCTGATGGAAGAGAAGCCGATCTATTTCGAGATGCTGAGCTTCCTCAAGCGCTGGCTGAAGGAACATATCCAGGGTGTGGACATTTTGTACAGCGACGATCTGCGCCAAGCCGGATTTTCAACAACGGCGTGGGAGCAAGCCGCCAACGCCGAGTTCTCAAAGATGTCGGATTCCAAGAAATGGTGGGAGTTGTGGAAGGCCGCTTGAGTGACGAGGCTGCCTGTCTGTTCAGGGCGGGAATCTGATCTGCTCGACGCGATACCCGCGCTGTGACATCAGCGTGGGTAGTCCGCCGTCGCCGAACATGTGCAGGCTGCCGACTGCAGCGAACACTCGTTTGCCACTGAGGTGTTGGGCGTCGATCCTTTCGGCAAGCACTGGATTGCGCTCTTCCAGCAGCTTGTGCATGAACTTGCGCTGCTCCGGGGTATCCATGCATTCGCACCACTCCGGATAGCGGGCAAGGTCGGCGTCATCCGATTCAGCCCATATCCTGGCGATGTGCCTTAGCTGTTCTCTGTCTTTGCCGGATTCCATCTCTTCAAGAGATGTCTCCAGATAGCGCATCGAAGCGTGCGCGTCGTCCTGCTGCAACGTGGCGAGTTGGGATTCCGGTGTCTCCAGAGATATCACCTGTTTCTTTGCGGCATGACCCAGGCCGGCCAGCACGGCATCGATGGCATAGGCTGATTCCAGCCCGTCCATTCTGGCTTTCATGAGGGTGATGCTGATCAGTTGCAGTTCGCCGGGATAGGCGGCGATGCTGTCATACGGCAGGCAACTGGCATCGGCCTGCTTGCGCAAGCGCGCTGTCAGGGCGGGTGGCAGTGCATGGCTGAAGGCGCGGGCGATCGTCGACATGCTTTGCGCCATCCGCTGGCGTATATCCGGATCCATCATGTCCAGTTCCAATGCCAGCACTTCGCTGCCCATCATGGCCTGTTTGACGCGCGGCCCGGGGAACATCCACTCGAACCTGGCGACGTGGATCGTGCCATACAGATAAGAATCGCGACCGTCCTTGCTGATGCGCCACAGGAAGCCGCGATCCTTTGCGTGACTCATGGCGTTCTGGATCTCATTCGGCGTGGGCGATACCGGCGGAGGCGGGCAGACAGTTTGCTCAGACGCGGATACGAACGGAGCGGCTGACAACAGCAATGCGAGTAATAGGTTACGGAGCAGATCGGGCATGAAGCCTCCTTGAGAGACCATGCAGAAGCATGGGTCGAGAGCGCACCGTAACGGGTACGGTCTGCCGGGTCAACGATTCTTCACGGAAAGCAGGGGCGGCGGCAGATTCGCGCTGGCACGCTATTCGCTTGATGCATTGTAAGGAAACCGACAGTGCGCAGATATGGAACTCGCCAGAGACGAATACGCAACACATACCGCCTATGATGAACTGCTGGATCGCGAGTTGAAGCTGCGCCCGGCAGCGCAACCATTGTTCGATTATCTGAATTCGCTGAACGATGGCGAACTGGCCAAGCGTCAGCAGGCAGTGGACGCCACCATCATGGCCATGGGCATCACCTTCACGGTGTACAGCGAGGCGGGCAACATCGACCGCGTGTGGCCCTTCGACCCGATCCCGCGAGTGATGGGACGCAAGGAATGGGAATCCATCCAGGCCGGACTCAAGCAGCGTCTGCGCGCGCTGAATCTGTTCATCAACGATCTGTACAACGAGCAGCGCATCATCAAGGACGGCGTGTTCCCCGCCGAAGTGCTGGAAGAATCGGCCAACTTCCGTCCGCAGTGTGTCGGCATCACGCCCCGCTTCGGCGTGTGGGCACACATCTGTGGCACCGACTTGGTGCGCGACAAGGACGGCACGGTGTATGTGCTGGAGGACAATCTGCGCGTGCCGTCCGGCGTCTCCTACATGCTGGAGAATCGCCAGATCATGAAGCGCATCTTCCCCGAGGTGTTCCGTACCACCAACATCCTGCCGGTGGACGACTACCCGACGCAGCTCTATCAGATGCTGGCCTCACTCTCGCCGCGCGAGGATGAACATCCGGTGATCGCCGTGCTCACGCCGGGCATCTACAACTCCGCCTATTTCGAGCACAGTTATCTCGCACAGCAGATGGGCGCGTATCTGGTGGAGGGCAGCGACATGGTGGTGGGCGCGGACGACATCGTCTACATGAAGACCATCACCGGCCTGCAACGCGTGGATGTGATCTACCGCCGCATCGACGATGCCTTTCTCGACCCCGAAGTGTTCAATCCCGATTCGGTGTTGGGCACACCGGGATTGATGCGCGCCTGGCGCAAAGGCAATGTCGGCATCGCCAACGCGCCCGGTGCGGGCGTGGCGGACGACAAGGTGGTGTACACCTTCGTGCCGCAGATCATCCGCTACTACCTGAACGAAGAACCCATCCTCGCCAACGTGCCCAGCTATTTGTGTATGTACGCAGACCAACGCGAGCATGTGCTGGCGAATCTGGACAAGCTGGTGGTGAAGCCTGCCAACGAATCCGGCGGCTACGGCATGCTGATCGGCCCGCGTGCCACGCCGGAAGAGCGCGAGCAGTTCGCCGAACTGATCCGCAAGGACCCGCGCAACTACATGGCGCAACCCACACTGGAGATCTCCACTGCGCCCACGCTGGTGGACGGCAAACTCGCGCCGCGTCACCTCGACTTGCGGCCTTTCGTGCTGCAGTCCGACAAACTCTATGCCACCACCGGCGGCCTCACGCGCGTCGCCATGCGCAAGGGTTCGCTGGTGGTCAATTCCTCGCAGGGCGGCGGCAGCAAGGACACCTGGGTCGTGGAGGACGCAGCATGATGCTCGCCCGCGTCGCAGAGAACCTTTACTGGATGGCGCGCAATCTGGAGCGCGCCGAGAACACCGCACGGCTGATCAACAGCACCACCTATGTGTTGCTCGATCTGCCGCACGGCGCGACTTTCGGCTGGAAGAACCTGGCCGAGATCGCCGGTCTGGACGATCTGTTCGCCCGGATCTATCCCGAGGCCAACGAGGAATCCATCATGCGCTTCCTGATCGAGGATGAGCGCAACCCCAGTTCCATCTTCGCCTGCGTGAGATATGCCCGCGAGAACACGCGCACCCTGCGCGAAGTGCTGCCTGCCGCGATGTGGGAGCGCATCAACAGCCTGTATCTCTATGTGCGCCAGCACGCGCAGGCCGCCTGCAGCAATCGGCGCGAGCGCTATATGGTGTTGAACGAGGTCATCCAGCAGCGGCACGCCATCGTTGGTCTGTTCTCCGGCACTATGCCGCACGACGATGTCTACCAGTTGATCAAACTGGGCCGCAACATCGAGCGTGCCGACATGACCACGCGCATTCTGGACCTGCATTCCGCAATCAGCTTCCCGAACGATAGTGTGGTGCGCGAAGCGCTGGTGGAACGCATCTGGATGAGCACGCTCGATTCACTGTCCGCCTACCAGACCTATCGCCGCCTGGTCTCCATGCACGTGCGCAGCAACGATGCGATCCGCTTCCTGCTGCAGGACATGCGCTTCCCGCGCAGCGTGTCGCATTGTCTGAGCGAGATGGAAGCCGGTTTTCGATTGATGCCGAAATCGCAGCAGTTGCAGCAACTCACCGCGCTGCTGCGTCTCAAGATCGCCCAGCACGACTCGGACGATCTGGATGCGGTGGCATTGCACGAGTATCTCGACCTGCTGCAGATGCAACTGGGCGAGATCCACGATGCGCTCACGCAGAACTACTTCCATGCCTGGCAGGGCGCAGTCCCGCAGACCATCCAGACACAGGAAGAGGCGGGGTTTGCCCAGCAATGAGCGCGCGTGTTAGTGTTGCGCGCCCGAACGACGCGTCGCCGCGGTAAGGCGACTTACACAACCTGAAATGATCGTATCCCTATGACATATTGCCTGGCCATCAACACCGACGAAGGCGTGGTGTTCTGTTCCGATTCGCGCACCAACGCCGGATTCGACAACATCTCCACCTACACCAAGATGCATTCCTTCGTGTGGCCGGGCGAGCGATCTTTCGTGTTGTTGTCTGCGGGCAATCTGGCCACCACTCAGGCGGTGGTCAAACGGTTATGGAGCGACATCGAGGAAGCGGCGACGGTCAATCTGCGCAGCGTGCCCAACATGCTCGCTGCCTCAGACTACATCGCCAGCATCAGCGCCTCGGTGCAGAAACAGCATACTGAACGCGATACCGCGAACACCAATTTCGAAGCCACCTTCATCTTCGGCGGACAGGTCGGCAACGGCAAACCCGAGACCCTGCTCATCTACCCGCAAGGCAACTACATCCACGAATCGGACGACCATCCCTTCCTGCAGATCGGCGAGGTGAAATACGGCAAGCCCATCCTGGATCGCATCATCAAACGCGATACACCGATCGAGCGTGCCGCCCGCTGCGCGCTGGTGTCGATGAACTCCACCACGCGCAGCAACCTCACCGTCGGCCCGCCCATCGATCTGCTCATCCTCAGGAAGGGCGCACTCGATTTCGGCCAGCGCATGACGCTCACCGAGAACGACCCATTTGCAAAGGAGTTGTCGGAAGCCTGGAATCAGGGACTGGTGCAGGCACTGATGGGACTGCCCAGGTTTCCATGGGAGAGCTGAAGTTCGGTTAAATGGAGTGCTGTTCGGCCAATGCGGACGGTTAGCTGCGAACAACCTTTCAGTCGGTATATACGGAATTCCGGGCATCCCCTTTTTTCCTTCGAGTTCAAAACATCGCAAGGGAGTATTTTTCAAGTTCGGCTCGGAATCGGATTGACTAATCGTTGAGAAGCGAGGGCTGGCGAGTCGTTAAGCCAGCGACCTTGGGCAAGTCGCTTTTTAATAAATTCCATGTATTCAATGGGTGTGGGAGCTTTCTTCCTGGCATGCCTATTTTTATTGCACCAGTGACAAGCCGCCACAATATTCTTTGCTGAGTTGCTGCCACCATCAATTTTGGCCACAAGATGTTCAGCAGTACACCTATAAATCCTCGCCTGTCGAAGCGATAGTTTGTGTGATTCGGCAAATGTAGAAATATCACTTTCCCACATAGGATGCCCACAGTAAAAACAACGACCTGATTGATTTACGAATGAAGAGTGACGATGTCTGGCAATTTGGGACGGCATAGGATTCCTTTAAGTTTCTAAATGAACCCCGCTATTCCTAAGGAGACATCACGGGCACCAACCGTTTATCCGGATTGGCAATACACGTTCACCTAAGGGTGAACGCGATCGAATGCTAAATCTATTCAGCTGAAAGTTCAATTCCTAATCGAATAGTGTCTGGAATTCTGTGAAATCAGACCTGAAGGAGTGCTCGACAGACTGCCCGCTTCGGCCGACGAACAGCCCTCCAAGTCAGTCTATAAACATGCTACTTACCTTCACGCGAAGCGTTGTTGCAGATACTGGATGATGTCGCCGGACTCGTACATCCATTGCACCTGACCATCGTCGCCGGTGATCCGCAGGCAGGGCGTTTGCACCTTACCGCCGCCCTGCAGTAAAGCTTCCTTGTGTACCGCATCATGCTGTGCATCGCGGAGTTCGACGGGCAATGACAAACGGCCCATCTCATGACGCACCTTGATGCAGAACGGGCAGGTCTTGAAGTGGTACAGCGACATCTTTGCGCACTCGCGCTCTACCCGTTGCTGCGATGCCACATTGCGCACCAAGCCTTTCGGCATCGCCAGTTTCGCCCAGAGCAGCATGAACGGCATCAATACCAGACGCAGTGTGCGGAAAAGCATTTTTATCAAGGCTCTCATTTCATGTTCCTGAAGTGGTTGAGTTTGTGGCAAGTCTGCACGAGTATTCAACTGCCGCGATAGTTCGGCAAGAAACTGATCCCCGTGCGTTTGACGAGTTCCTGATAACTGATCGGTTGCCCTGCCTTTGCCGTGTCCTGATTGTCGATCCAGTGTGCCCAGGCTTTGTTCGCTGACGGATCGTAGACCAGCTTGAACAGATGCCGTGGTACCCAGACGTGGTTGCCGCCTATCGTGGGCGGCGTGGCTGTGAAAGCCGGGCCGCTGATCACGTACACATCACCTTGGGCACGCATCACGTATTTACGCGTGGATTTCTCTATCTTCGCCCATACCTTGCGGTTGTTCTCGGGTGCCTGAGGCACCATGTTGGCGAGCGAGAAGCTTTGCGCCATGGATTCCGGAGTGGTCATGTCGGCGGCGGGAGCCATGTGGCCGCGGTCATAACCCGAGCCTTTGTAGTCGTCCAGTTCGGCGCGCTCTGCACGGGGCAGGCGCGCATCGGCGAAGAACTTGTCTTTGCGTTTCTCGTGTGCCGCTTGCAAGGTCTGTCTATTCAGCCGTTCGGCGACATAGACCGGCGTGCGGCTCTGGCCGGAGTGCAACACGGCAAAGGCACTGAAACACAGGGCGCGGAGCTTTTGCGCGGCCTGCTTCTGAATATGCGGGGGCTCACCGTGTGCAAAGACCTGACGGCATTGTTCGAAATCGTCCTGGCCTGCTGATGCGTGAGGAGCTAAAGCTAACGAAACTGCAAAGACTAAAGCGAAGATTAGACGCTGCATGGGTTCAATGGGGAAATGACAAGGCGCGGCAGTCTATCTCAAATACCGGCTGCAACATCCCCACTTGCAGTGGGATTTACCCGCGTCATCTTCCAGGGCTTGTGGCTGTTCGGCGGCAAGGTGCGGAACGGCTGCTGTTACGCGTCAGGTATCAGGGTGGATCAGTCTGGTATGTGCAATTGCATCGTGGACAAATCTGCCCACTCTGGTTAATGTGAATACAGGTGCCGGTCAGATCGAGGTTACGCCAGGGTTTTGCATAATTAAGTGATCCTGCATTGGCGCCGAGGAGGAGGCATGCCATTGGAACGCAGCAATGTGAAGGTAGGTTTGCGCGATTTTCTTTCGCGCTTTGCGCTCATTTTCCTTCCCGCTGCATTGCTGCTCACCATGATCATCGCGGCCTATACGGGAGCCGAAGGCCGCTATAGCCTGGAGATCACCAGGGCCCGTGAAGCAGCCCTCGTTGAGATCGCCAAGGCGCATATCACACAGGACTTCAGCGAGGTGCTCACCACCTTGCGTGTACTCGCCGCGACACCGGCCATGCGGCATTACCTCGCGCGACCCGGAGGCGCTGAACGTGCCGACCTGGAGAATCTACTCCGGGTAGTGGCGAGTGAGAGCCAGCGCTATGACCAGATACGTTTTATCGATGCGCGGGGCATGGAAACGATACGCATCAACTATAACGATGGACAGCCGGCAGTCGTTCCGCCTGCACAGTTGCAAGACAAGTCGGGACGGTATTTCTTCCGAGACACCATCAAACTCGGGCAGGGCGAAATATATGTGTCACCGCTGGACCTGAATATCGAGCACGGAAAGATCGAACAACCTTTCAAGCCGATGATCCGTTTCGGGATGCCGGTGTTCGATAAGGCAGGCCGGAAGCGCGGTGTGCTGTTGCTGAACTATTTCGGCCAGGATGTCCTTGATCACTTCCTTGGAGTCATCCAGGGTGGCGAGCAGCGTAGTGCGATGTTGCTGAACAGGGAAGGTTACTGGCTGAGTGCTCCCAGCCACGAGGATGCCTGGGGATTCATGCTGGGCAGGCCGGACCGCACCTTCGCCCATGCATACCCGGTGGCGTGGCAGACGATCAGTTCAACCGAGAAAGGGGTGCTGGAAACGGACGCGGGGCTTTTCGTATTCAGCACGGTCCATCCATTGATGCCGGAACTGCACTCTTCAACCGGCTCGCCGCTGGCCAACGCCCCGAGCCGGCACGAGATCGCTTCCTCGGAGTATTACTGGAAAGTGGTGACCTTTGTCTCCCATGAGACGCTACGTGGACGCTCGTTCTTCAACCAGGCCAGTGGCCGCCTCATGCTGCTGGTCGTTTACCTGCTGCTCGCATCGGGTATAGCGATCATCAGCTATACCAGCCTCGGACGCAGGCAAGCGATACGCTGGTTGAAGGAGAAAGAGCGGAGTCTGCGCGAGATCACCGGGACCATGAGTGATGGCTTGCTGGTGATGGATGATGGGGGCAAGATCATTTTTGCCAACAAAGCAGTGACGGACATGCTGGGCTATGAGCAGGACGAGATGCTGGGACAGGATATGCACGACCTGATGCATGTGAATGCAGACGGTACACAGGATCCCAGATCAGACTGCAGGATGCTGAAGGTGCTGGAGACTGGAGCGACCTACCGCAGCCTGGAGGAATTGTTCAGGCATAAGGATGGATCGTTGCTCCCGGTATCGGTGAGTGCGTCAGTGCTGATCAAGCAGTCCGGTAGACCGGGTATCGTAGTGGCCTTCCACGACATCACCGAGACCAAACATTTCGAGCGCGAGCTGGAACGCCGCGCACAGACGGATGTATTGACGGGATTGAACAACCGGCGACATTTATATGAGCTGGCGGAGCAGGAGTGGCACCGTGCCAAACGCTACGGCAAGCCGCTGGCAGTGCTGATGCTCGATGTGGATCACTTCAAGCGGACGAACGACACATATGGCCACTATGCCGGCGATGCGGTGCTGCGCAAACTGAGCGAGGTCTGCATGCATACCTTGCGCGAAATAGACATCATCGGACGTTTCGGTGGCGAGGAATTCGTCATCCTGATGCCGGAGACAGTCGCTGTACACGCGCTGGAGGCGGCGGAAAGATTGCGGCTGGCACTGGCCGCTGCCGAAGTGCCGATCGATAGCGGGGAGAAGTTGCGGTTCACCGTTTCCATCGGCGTGACATGCATGAGTGTGGAAGATGCGAATATCGATGCATTGTTGAAGCGTGCCGACCTGGCCATGTATCAGGCCAAGAATGCGGGCCGCAATCAGGTGAGTCTGATCGCGGCCGCAAACTGAACCTGTTCCGGGCGCCGGAGTGCAGGCGATCGTTTACTTTATCCGGGCCCAGCGCCCTCCCCATTGATGTATGCCAAGACCGAGCACGATGCTGGCCGTGCCGATCCACACCTGCGGCAAAATGGCCTCGTTGTTCAGTGTGTGGCCGAGCAGCAGCGCCATCACCGGTGTGATGAGCGTGATCAGCGCGACGCGGGCGGTGTCCATGTGCTTGATCAGGTAGTAATACAGCGCGAAGCCGAGCACCGAACCGAACACGCCCAGATACAAAGTCGCCGCGATGGACTGTTGCGGCGCGCCGTGCGGCACGTGGCCGTCCAGCACGAACCACGCCAGCAGGAACATCGGCAGCGAAACGGCGAGTGTGCCGCAGGTCATCGCCAGCGGCGGGCTGTCGTCGCCGATGCGTTTGATCCACACCAGCCCCAGCGACTGCGCGGTGACGGCGCACAACAGCGTGACGATGCCGATGCCCGCATTCGAGCCCAGGTCGAGCCCGCCGTAGAACACCATCAGCAGACCCAGTACGCCGAGCAGCATGCCCGCCACCTTGTTGCGTGTGAGCGACTCCTCTTCCAGCCACAGCATGGCACCCAGACTGGTGATGAGGGGTGACAGGCCGAACAGCACGGCGATCATGCCCGAGCTCACATACTGCGCCGACCAGTAGGTGAGCGCCATCGCGGTGAACATGCTCACGCCGCCCGCGATATAGGCCATGCGAGCTTTGCGGTGCATCGGGAAGCGGATGCGGAACAGCGCCAGCAGGGCGATGCACAGCAGGACGCCGATCGCCATACGCGAAAAGACCGCAAAGCTGAACCCGATACCGAGCGAACTCCACTTGATGGCGAGCGGCGTGGTGGACCAGATCAGGACGACAGAAACGAATGCTGCCGGTAAGGACATGATGTTCTCCAGGGCTCTACATACAGGCCGTTCGCCAGAGCCGAAAAACGAACGGTGAAAAAACAAAAGGCCACAGCGTGATGTCTGTGGCCTTGGGGAGATTCTTTACGAACAATACGAAACTACTGCGAACCTCCCGCGCCACCGCGCGCAATACGCCATACCGCGCGCTTCATCGCGACGGGTAGCAGTCGTACATTGCAGTGGTGGAGGTGTAGGGATTTCATGGCGCGGATTATCGCCAAGCCGCTGGCGCGGCGTCAACGGAAATATTTGCGGGGTTCATCCGATGGCCGCAGCCAGACCGGCGGAGAGATTTTCCACGGTATCCCAGTCCAGTGCGAGTTCTTCATCGCGAACGGTAATACGCATGCCGGTCTCATGAACCTTGCCGACGAACGCCTCATCGCTGGCGATGGGACTCATGTAGATCTCGCGTTCCGGGCTGATGCCTCGACTGACGGCGACCAGTGCGAGCGAAAGGCTGGAGGCCTCGGCTGGGGTAAAACGCAGCTCGATGTCGTCGGCGAAACGCAGGCGGATCTGCCGCCCCAGTACGCGATGCTGGACACTCGCTACCGAGAACTCAGGCATGTTCCGTTTTTCGGGCGTCTTTGAGCAGACGCAAACAGTTCAGATCTGCAGCCAGTTCCAGTGCGGTGAAATCGTCGTGCGTCATCAGTTCGGTATTCGCGCCCGCTTCCAGTAACAGTTTCACCAGAGGCGTTTTGCCTGCCGAGGCACAGTAGATCAGCGCGGTCGCGCCGTTCACGTTCTGCGTGTCCAGCGGCGCACCAGCCTTGATCAGTTCACTGACGCATGCCGTGCTGTCGGAATAACAGGCGAACCATAATGCGCCGTTGCCGTCGGCATTCAGCAAGGCCGGGTCGGCACCGCGCTTCAGCAGGGACCTGACCACGTCCAGATCGCCGGTCTGCGCGGCGTACATCAGCGGTGTGGTGCTGTTCGCCAAGGGACGGTTGATATCGGTCTCCACCGGTTCGCTGACATGGAATCTGGCTTGGGCCAGCCAGCAGCGCAGTTGATTGTCGTTCATGCGTATTCCTTTCCGGGATGGGTTGCCACAGTGCGGGAAGTTTACCCGCGCGCAGGTCGCTCTGAGTACAGGATGGGGAAAGAGTTCAATTTGATGGATAACATTGCCGATATCTACTGCTATGGTTCATGCGTAGGCAGGCAGAGTGGAGATGCGCGCATCCTCCAGCGCCATGCCGACGGCATAGTGATAGACCACCTGGAACTGTTCATCCTTGAGACCGAGCACTTCATGGTCGGCATCGTCGAAGAAGCAGCCGATGCCGGTGCCGCGCCAGCCGGCGGCTTCGGCTTCCAGAGTGACGATGTGGCCCAGCATGCCCGCTTCCCAGTGCAGATGCCGGTAGGCTGCTGCGTCTGTTTCGATCGGCGCGGCGAACTCGGCAACCATCATGAAAGTCACGGCGCAATGACTGGCGATGTCCTGATGGCAGGACAGGGTGCGCGCGGTCTTGCCTGCGCGTGCGGCGATGAGTTGGTACAACGGCAGATCGTCGTCGGCGCGTTGCCAGGTGAAGCTGTCGCGCATCGCGTTGCGCAAGGTGTCGGTGGCGCTGTCTGCGCGCGGCAATACATACAGGCCGGGGGCGATGCCTTCCACACGATGCACCAGCAACACCGGATGCACGCGCGGCGTATGCGGCCACAGATCCCACACCGGCGAACCGCCTGCCAACAGACTGCCAAGCATGCGTTTGAACAGCGACTGCGGCATCACCGACTCACCGTCGAAGGCTTGTGCGCTGCGCCGTTTGAGGATGACTTGTGCGGCGCGGATGTCTTCCCCGTCATTCCGGCGCAGGCCGGAATCCAGTGGGTCTATTGAAGATGCCGTTGAGTTTGTCCGTGCTTCGCACGGATTATTTGTATGGGCTGGATTCCGGCCTGCGCCGGAATGACCATCAAATGGTGATATGCCGCGTGTGGCTGCAGCGACTTCCTCGATCACCGGCCATTGGTATAAAGGTCGCGGATCGAGCAGGCTGGGTGTGCCTGCATAGTGATGCCATGCAGCGGGTGCGTTTGCATCCGTATGCAGCGCGACGATCACTTCTGCCTCTTCCGCTTCCACGCCGCTGAAATCCTCGTTGCGATCCACGCCAAGCGCCTGCGCGACCTCGTTGGCATCCAGACACAACAAGCGCGGCTGCCAGCCATGCAAGGCCGCCGCATAACTCACCGCCGCCAGCACATGGCCCATGTCGAGCTGGCAATAACGGAAGGCGCGCTCGCCGTATTTCCATGCTTCGCGCCAGTGGATGGAACTGAAGCCCAGCCACACGCCGGGCGCGGATGCCTCATCGTTCCACGCGCGCCGTTCCAGTGCGTGATGCAGGTTCTGATAGTGGTGCAGCCCGTCCGCGATGCACGGCACTTGCGAGGTGATGAGCCAGCTTTCGGTGGGGTGCAGATTGCCGGAAGAAGGATGCGCGCGCAGCGACCAGCGCGCACTGCCGTATTCCTTCCACGCGGTGAGGCCGAGCGACAGGCGCAAGAAAGAACCAAGCGTGTTCGTATCGAATGGCAACGGCGCACGCGCCGCGCCGAGTTCGCCCCATGCGATATCGCTCGCCAATACATCACGCGGCAAGGCCATCTGCGTGCAGCCTGTCCAATCGCGGAACGCAGCGGGTTGCGCCTCCCAGTCCAGCGTGCCGGGCCCGGCGGCGTAGCGGTCCAGTGCGTGTTTGCTGCGCGCGTGATAAGCCATCACGCGCGCAGCGCGCGGGTCGGACATCCTCAGTTGAGTCCGCTCAATTCGTCAGTCAGGCAGCCGATGGGTTCGCCCAGCGTGCCCTCGGCGTCGATCTCGAAACGCACCAGGTAGATCGCTTCGTCCGGCAGTTCCTTGGCGTGGCCGACGTTGACCACCACGCCGCGCGTACCGGCAGCGGCCAGCAGCGCGCCGACTTCGATATCGGGGATGCCGCTCTCGCCGGTCTCTTCCATCGGCTCGTTGAAAAGGTCGTATGCGGCGAAAACCATGTCGCCCATGTTGTACATGCTCATACCGTCTCCTTCTGTTTCTTCAGGTGCATCGCCAGTGCCGCGTCCATCATGGCGACGTGCGTGTCGAACCAGTCCATCAGGCCTTCCTTCACATAGGCGCGCACCAGCGGCAGGTGGCCGCGCTTGAGGCTGCGGTTGAGCTGTTGCATCTCGCCCAGCACGCGGTGATGCTCGCCCTCGTGTTCCGGCAGGCCGCGATATTTCGATTCGCGCATCAGTTTACCCTCTGCGATGAAATGTTCTCGGGTATGTGCGACCAGCGTCTGGAACAGCTCCGGGAACTCGGCCGCGCTGGCCGCATTGAGCGCGGCCACCTGCGCGATGAACTCGCGGTGTGTATCGTCGAACTCCGCAATCCCCAAAGTATGGCGCGCATCGTCCCATGTCGCGGGATGCGTCATGCAGCTTCCAGCGCGCTGTCCACGCCTTGGGCGGCGGCGAGCAGATCGGCCACATCGGCGTTCACGATCTCGATGTTGAGACGATCGAGGTAGCGCTTCTCCTTGTCTGTCGGGTGCGGGATCAGCGCCCAGCCGGCGGGTTTATCTGCGCCGAAGATCACATCGGAGAACACCATGCGGTCGGTGTCGCGGTTCAGGCGCAGACCCAGCGTCACATAGCGCTTGTTCTGTCGCGCGCGTTTGATGAAGGACGGGATGGCAAAGCCACCCATCAGTTCGGTGATGTAATCGACGAAGTCGGCATCGGAGGCGATGTAGTTCGATTCCGGTGTCGGTGTGCCCAGCGGCTTGAACAGGATGGGCAGGCTGCTATCGACCGCTTCCTGTTCGACGGAGGTGTAGCTTGTGCCGTCGTAGTGATAGAGCTTGAAACGGAACGCCGTGCCCGACATGCGCGCGATACCCACCACCAGCGTGTGCGGTGTGGCGGCGTATTGCAGTTGCATCTGCGTGTCGCGGTTGGCGTCGATCACATAGGGCAGCTTCTGCGCGGCCAGCCATGTGTGCAACTCGGAACTGCTCCACTGCGTGTCCTTGTAGGTCGCGTCGAGGAAATTGTTCACCGCCTTGCGGCCGCGCTTCAGCTCGATATTCATCGCCGCGCGCGGGAATTCATACATCAGCTTCGGTGCCATCGGCTGGCCGTTGTTCATCGCCAGGATCAGGCTGTCGCTGTCGGCAGGGATCGCCTTGCCATTGGCATCGGTCACGCCGCTCAGCGCGCCGGGGCCGAGATAGGGCACGACGCTGCCGTCGCGCAGGCCGGTAAAGATATCGTCGAATGCTTTGCTCATGGGTATGACTCCTGTCAGTAGGGATGCCATACCATTCGCAATAATCGCGCCAGCGGCGCTAAGCCTGTAACGGCGGGGTTTGTGGGGCGGGGAACTTGGTAGCAAACCCGACAAAGGCTAAACCGTTGTCGGGAATGGGTACGGGGGTAGAGCGTCAGCCTAAAGTTCAAACACGTGTCCGCGCTGCAGCATCTGTGGTTGGAATGCGCCCGCTGCTTGCAACACTTCGTCGCGGGTCACGTCCTCATAGCCGGCTTCCGTATGCACGATGAACAGCTCCACCGGGCGCTGCAGCAGGTGCAGTCCCAGCGCCAACAGTTGCGCCGTGTGATGTCCGGAGCGCTGGGCACCTGCCGAGTCTTCGTTGCGGAAGGTGTTCTCCACCAGCAGGTAGCGCAGGGTGTCGATGTGGTTCAGTGCCAGCCAGAAATCCTCGCACAAAGTGGTGTCCGCGCTGTATACCCAACTTGCTGCGCCGCTGTCCACCTGGTAGGCGACGCAGGGCACGGAATGACGCGCAGGCAGGGCGGTGATACGCCTGCCTTTCACCACCACCGTCTCGCCAGGATGTATCGGCAGCAGGCGTAGCCAGGGATGCTCCGGCGTCGGCTGCACGGTGTAATCCGGCCATAGTTGTCCGTTCAGCATGTGCTGCTTCAGGATGGCGATGGTCTCCGGCAGTGCATATACGTTCAACGGTGCATCGCGAAAGCTGCCCGCAGCATCGGCTAGCATGGGCACGAATGCGCAGTGGTCGAGATGGGCATGGGTGAGAAACACGCAGTCTATGGCGATGGCTTGCGCCAGGCTCAGTTCGCCCGCGCCGGTGCCGGCATCGATCAGGATGTCTTCATCCACCTTGTAACAAGTGGTGCGCAGTTCGCCGGTGATGCTGGCGCTGCAACCGAGCGTGGTGATGCGCATGCGTCCTCCTGTTGACCGGAACTAAGCGGCGTGAGAATCATTTGGGCCGCATGCGAAAGTCTACTCGTCTTTTCGGCACGGACGAACAGGCCTGGGTTCAACTCGCCTGCTGCAGGGCACGCTGCAGCACCTGTGCCAGATGCAAAGGCTCGCGCGCCGCGCCATCGCGGATCTGATGGCGGCAACTGGTGCCGTTGGCTACCAGTAATGTGTCCGTAGTGGCGGATCGCACCGTCGGCAGCAACGAGAGTTCGCCCATCCGCATCGACACGTCGTAGTGCTCGGCCTCCATGCCGAACGAGCCGGCCATGCCGCAGCAACTCGATTCGATGAACTCCGCCTGCAAGTCCGGCACCAGTCCCAACACCTTTGCCACAGCGGGCATCACACCGAACGCCTTTTGGTGACAGTGGCCGTGCACCAGCACCTTGCCGTGCACAGGCTGGAATGCGATCTGTAGTCGCTTCGCATCGTGTTCGCGCGCAAGGAACTCCTCCAGCAGCAATGCGGCGCTGGCGACCTTGCCCACGCGCTCGCCCAGCCCCAGAGAGTGGTATTCGTCGCGCAACATCAGCAGACAGGAAGGCTCCAGCCCGATGATCGGCAGCCCGCGTTCCGCGAACGGCGACAACACATCCAGCAAACGTGTCGCTTCCGCGCGCGCTTCGTCTATCAATCCGTTGGAATGGAAAGTGCGACCACAACACAGCGCACGTTCACCTGCTGCAGGTTGCGCGATGTGCACCGTGTAACCCGCGCTTTGCAACACATCCAGTGCCGCCTGCGCGATGTGCGGGTCGAGATGGTTGGAGAAGGTATCCACCAGCAGCACGACCTCGCGCGCGCCTTCGGTCATCGTGACCGATTTGGGTTGCGAGGAAATGAAATCCTGCGCCGCTGCTTTGGGCAGCGAACGTTTCGCGGCGATGCCCAGCCAGCGCTCCATCCCTTTTGCCAGCAAGGGGATGCGTGCGCGCAGCGCGCTTAGCCAGTTGAGATGCTTCAGCTGTTTTGCATAGCGCGGCGTGAACGCGAACAAGCGCTCGCGCAAAGGAATGCGCCCGAGTTGTTGCCAACGCTGCGCCAATGCTTCCACGCGCAGCAGTGCCATGTCCACACCATGCGGACACTCACTCTTGCAGCCTTTGCAACTCACGCAATACTCCATCGCCTCGGCCAACTCTTTACTCAGGAAAGGCTGCGCACCCAGTTCGCCATCGAGTGCCGCCTTGAGCGTGATTGCGCGATGATGCGTGGAATGCTTCTCGTCGCCGGTAGCGCGATAGCTGGGGCACATCACACCGGTGTCTTTGTTCTGGCAATGACGCTTGCCCATGCACACCGCCGCCGCCTTGGCATAACCGCCGCCAGCTGCGGGCGCTGCTTCGCTCTCGCCGAAACCACCGAAATCGAAGCTGCCAAAACTGCCGTAGCTCTCGTATGCAGACCAGTCGAGTTGGGTCTTTAGAGGTGAGTTGTTTCCATTCATGATGTGTACGCAAATTCCGAAAGTTCAGTATCTCGTCATACCGGCGAAGGCCGGTATCCAGCCAAAAAAATACTCCGCATAGCGGTCAGAGCCAAATGTTGCCGCGCTTGCGCGCCGGATGATCCAATCATCTGGATACCGGCTTGCGCGGGTATGACGGCACTCTGGTGTAACGGGCTACCGAATCAAACCCGGTACCCTTCTTCCATCAGCACGCGCCGCACCGCCGGGCGTTGCAGCATGCGCTGGTAATGCGCGAGACAGTTTGTCGGCAGTTCCAGCTTGATCTTGTCCGCCCAGAATTCCACATAGAACAAGGCTGCATCCGCGATGCTGAAATGGCCGACCACATATTCCTTGTCAGCCAACACCTCGTTCATCAGCGCAAAACCTTTGCGCACGATCTCGCGCCCACGCGCCTGGATCGCTTCGTGTTCCGCTGCGTTGGGTGAATAGTTCTCAGTGGTGAAGATGCGCGTGTAACCGGAACCGTGGATCGTGCCCACCACGTAATCCAGCGTCTCGATCACGCGCACCTCGCCCTCCACATCGTCCGGCAACAACTTCGCTTTTGGATATTTGCGCGCCAGCCACCAGGCGATGGCCTGGAACTCGGTGATTACCGAACCATCGTCGCGTACCAGCGTCGGGATGGTGGCCTTGGGATTCACCGCAAGGTTCTCCGGCCGCAGATGGTCGCCCGCCATCAGGTTGACCAGATACACCTCGAACACCAGCTCCAGCTCTTCAAGCAGGATGTGGATGCCGGTCGAACACGAACCGGGTGTCATGTAGAACTTCATCGTCGATTCCCAAAGTGAATAACAAACGCGACGCCACAACGAACGCTGGCGATGTCGGAATGCCTACAACCGCGATGCGCCGCCTGAGAGCGCGGCGGTTGTTGGGATTGCAGGGATCAGACTGAGGTCAGTCGGTGTTGCAGAGTGCTATTGGGAGGTGTTGAGCAAGAAGTCGGCCAAGGAGATGGATAGGGAGAATGCGACCGTCGCATCCTAATCCATTGCGGTCGTTTCAGTTGGCTCAAATCAAATGCGATGCTGACCCAATTGATACTCCTAACGCTCTTGTCAGTAGTGGTAATAGATTGTCAAACCGTTGTTGATATCAACGACAACAACATCAGCCTTCCCATCACCATTTAGGTCGTCCACTGTCATTTGGCTATTTGCGCTATATATGGGTAGCATGTAAAGCTTCTCGGCTTGCAACCCGCCGCCGTTCGCCAACTGCCTATAGATTCCAATACGATCCCATCCATCGTGTAGAACTACAACATCCATCAAGCCATCCCCGGTCATATCAGCGATCTCCACCTGAGTTGGGATGTCGAGTGAGTTATAGTTGATCACAGGTTGCAGCACACCAGCATTTTGATAGAAGATTCCAAGCTTGGACGTAGGGGCATTACCTCCATACACAACAGCTACATCCGCTAATGAATCTCCGTTCACATCCCCTATCGACAGATCGCTCAATGCGGTGAATGCAACGCCCGTGCTGTAGCACGCGGAAAGGGAAAATGCACCTGCACCTGACTGAGGCAGCACGCAAAACTCATTTGATGACCCGACAAGAGCGGCGATATCGGGCATGTTGTCAGCATTCAAATCACCTATACCGCCGCTGCCGCCCCAGTTATTTTGGGGATGAGGATATACAGTTGATAAGCCTAGTGTGCCATTGAGATTTTGCAGCATTACATTAACGCCAAAATACTGAACTACATCCAGCAAACCGTCATTGTTCAAATCGGCAAGATCAATAGTTGAGGCATTGTTTGAATACAGCACAGCGGGATCCAAGGTTCCGGCCACGTTTTGCAGATATACCTCCATCCCGGAGGTGTTTCTAGCAGTAACAACATCATTTCTGCCATCATTATTGATATCACCGATCTTTATGCTTTGAATAACTTTGTTGAAGCTCGCACTGGTCGCGTATTTCACTGGCGAATTCAAGCCGCCGCCCGCATTTTGAAGATACACAAAGAGCTTGTATGCATTTGCGGGATTGGCGCTTCCTCCGGTCGCTACAAGAAGGTCAGCCTTTCCATCTCCATTTACATCACCGATTGCCACAGAAGATGGGGCAGCACCTATCGAAGTGACAATTTTGTCTCTGAAAGTGGGGTCAGTAGTAAAGCTCCATGTGTAGTCAGGGCCTATCGGGTTCAAAAGATAATCGGTTACTTGCCCATTCAGAGTGACGCTGTACACCGTACCTGGCTGAAGTGGTGCATCTGGAATAAAACTGAGCTTGTTTGTACTGCGATCAAATGTTTCGACACCACTTACCACTCCTGATGCGGAGCTAATTGACAGGCCTGATACACCGGAAGGGATTTGGATGTACTCGCTGAATGTGATGGAGATATTTGATGTGATAGGCACGTCATTTTTCAAATTAGCTGGCGATGTTGCTGTGACAGTAGGAGCCGCTGAATCCCAAATGAAGTCAAGAGGTGAGTAGCTCGCTGAGATGTTTCCAGACAAGTCTTTTATTCCGTTACTGAGAAGATTTCCCGCATATCTTTCTCCGTTCGTCAAAGGAACATCGGGTACAAAAGTGACAGTCCGCCCACGACAACTGAGCCTGCCCAGAACAGGCGCACCAGAGCTTGCAACAATTGTGATCACTTCCGCAGGAACATAAGAGCAATCCAACGTCTCATCAAATTCCGCCGAGATGGGAATGGCTGGCCCTGCATAAGGTCCTGAAGGCGAGGTGCGAAGCAACGATGGAGCCTTTGTATCGGACAGAGGGGTCAAGTGCAATGAAAATGACGGTGCCTGATGGATATCGTGTGAGACTGGAGACATCGCGCCAGAGGCTGTTATCTTATAGCGACTATGTGAGGTTTGAAGAAGCGCATTGCTGGTTGCATAGACTTTGTTGACAAAATCAACTATCGCGGAATCGGCACTATCGGCTTCCACCACGTAGGAAAGTTCTGAACGACCATCCTGCACTGACTTTGTGCTATCGGTATAGAGTTGCTCAGTTGAAATAGGACCTGAGTCCCCAACTTTGACTGATATTGGAATGACGGGGGCTGACAAATACACCCCGTATTGACCATCATCACGAATAGAGCCCAGCGGGAGAAAGTCAGTGTCGAAGTAGCTTACGCCGCTTGCGCTGAAAGTAGATGGAGTGCAAGTCGTAAAATTATATGTTTCCGTTGATGAGATGGCGAAGGATGGGGTGTTCTCAAAGCTTGATGAAACTGCATCCACACTACTTTTGGTGGCCGAACCATAGCAAGAGCCAGAGATAGTGAAATTTGCTGTTGCAGAAAACTCGGTTAAAACTCTTAAACCTTCTTTAAGGGGAAATGAAAGAAGGGAAACAACGGCCGGAGCTTGATTTGAATTGTTGGATAGGCTGGACGCCCCGCCTCCCCCACAGCCCGCAATTGCAAACAATAAACTTTCCAGCAATACCAGCTTTACTAGAGTGTACTTGTTCATGTCAGCAAACAAAAATCTGGAATTTTCGAATGGATTCTTATACCGAATACCATTGGCTGCAGCAATATGCCATTGGGCCTATATCCGGCATATATATCCGACCGTCCGTTAGCAGCCGATAGCAGACCTTGGCCGATGAATCTCAATACGCCGCCATCCCCACCTCATACACCCCGCCCAGCACCGTGTACTCGTCCTCCCCCTGCAACATCCCCGGCAGCAATCTTGAATAGCAGAACACTTTGGCAAGCGGCACTTGTGCGGTGAGCAGGTAGTCGCCGAATTCGTCGGCGCGTTCGCGGTTGGAGGTGAAGGAGTTGAGGTTGTTGAGCAGGACGATGCGATTTTTGTTCTCTAGTGTGGAGAGGGTCTCGTGTTCGTCCATGCGGTTCACGCCGCGGTACAGGGTGAGGTGCGTTTCGCCGGGATGTTGTCTGGCGAGTTCGTATTGGCAGTAGGTGTAGAGCAGGTCGAACTGGGCTTCCAGTGCGTTGGTGCCGTACAGCGCGGTGGCGCGCATCTCCAGATATCTTCTGTACGCCTCGCCGGAGAAGTCCCTGATCTGTCCGCCGTGGTGCCTGGGCAGCAATCCGAATCTGGATTCCACCCAGCCTTTCAATGCCGCGCCTTCCGCGCCGTCCGAATCGAAACTCCAGCCGCGCATCATGCGCAGGTAGTCGGCTTTGAGTCGTTTGTGCAGCGTGCTTTCGGTGTAGCCCGCTTGTTCCGGTTGGTCGAGATAGAAGGAGGCATTCATGTGGATGCTGAATGCGCGTGCGCGTTCGTGTGCGTCGTCCAGCGTGTCGAGCAGTTCGAACAAGCCGTGGTGGAACTGGGCCACGCCGTCCAGTTCAAGTGGCACGGGCGCGCGCTGGTAGGTGAGGCCGCCGAGGATGTCGGCGGGCAGGTTGCAGCGGTTGATGGGCAGGCGTGCGTAGCGCGGCAGGCTTGTCGCTACTCCTACAAAGCACTCTTCCTTGTTGTGTTCCCCATCCCCTTTGCGGGTTTGCGCTTGAGTGGGATTCTGTTTCATTTCAGTCGCTTGGGGTTTTGTAAGGGGGCTGGCACAGAGCTTGCGATGTAAAGGGTGCGAGCGAGAGAACTTCAATCGCGACTTAAATTTTGCAACCTCTCAAGGAGACTAACATGGCACTGCGTCAATGCGCAATTTACGGGAAGGGTGGTATCGGTAAGTCCACTACGACTCAAAACCTGGTGGCAGCTCTGGCTGAAGCCGGCAAGAAAGTGATGATCGTTGGCTGCGACCCGAAGGCTGACTCTACTCGTCTGATCCTGCACTCCAAGGCTCAGAACTCCGTGATGGAACTGGCTGCTGAAGCAGGCTCTGTTGAGGATCTGGAACTGGAAGACGTTCTGTCGGTTGGTTACGGCGGCGTGAAGTGTGTCGAGTCCGGTGGTCCTGAGCCTGGCGTTGGTTGCGCTGGCCGCGGCGTTATCACTGCGATCAACTTCCTGGAAGAAGAAGGTGCTTACGACGAAGATCTCGACTTCGTGTTCTACGACGTGCTGGGTGACGTGGTTTGCGGTGGCTTCGCGATGCCGATCCGCGAGAACAAAGCGCAGGAGATCTACATCGTTTGTTCCGGCGAAATGATGGCTATGTACGCTGCCAACAACATCGCCAAGGGCATCGTGAAGTATGCGAACTCCGGTGGTGTGCGTCTGGCCGGCCTGATCTGCAACAGCCGTCAAACCGACCGTGAAGACGAACTCATCATGGCGCTGGCTGCCAAGCTGGGCACACAGATGATCCACTTTGTTCCTCGCGACAACGCTGTTCAGCACGCTGAGATTCGTCGTATGACAGTGATCGAATACGATCCGAAGGCTAAGCAGGCTGACGAGTATCGCACCCTGGCGAAGAAGGTTCTGGAGAACAAGAAGTTCGTGATCCCGACTCCTATCACCATGGACGAGCTGGAAGAGCTGCTGATGGAATTCGGCATCATGGAAGTGGAAGACGCTTCCATCATCGGCAAGACAGCAGCAGCAGCGTAAATGATGTTGTAACGGCGG
>JAHJQE010000093.1 GCA_018819205.1 Gammaproteobacteria bacterium | reverse complement strand
TGAGTTCGAATCTCACCGCTTCCGCCAAACATCCCAATTAAGGAGTTCTATATGTTGCGTCGTATTGTTGCTGCTGCACTGATCATGGTCGGTTCGACGGCTTTTGCGGACACACTGGATATCAATCTGAGCAATAGCAATGCCCAGTTCAAATATACGATTCCTAGCGGCATTGCAGGCAAATCGGATCTGTTCGCTTCGCTGACATACAACGATGTGAACGACATCATGATCGATGGCGGTCTGTTGGTACTGAACGAAGAAGGCAGCGTATCCGGCCTGTCGCTGGGTGTCGGTGCCAAAGTAGTGGCAGCTTCCCTGAGCAAGGTGGATACGACGCGCAAGCTGGTGTCCGGTGTGGCACTGGGGGCGCAAGTGCGTTTCGAGTTGCCGTCTGACCGTCGTTTCGCATTCGTCGGCGAATACAACTATGCACCGCGCATCATCAGTTTCGGTGATGTGGATCACTTCGCACAGGGTATGGCGCGTTTCGAGTTCGCCATGTCTCCGCTGACGCAGGCCTACATCGGCTACCGTTCCAGCAAATTCATCATGAAGAGCGGTTTCCCCGAAGGTGTGGTGGATAACGGTGGTCACATCGGTGTGCGTCTCGCGTTCTAAGTTATTCGGCATCACACGTTTCAAACAAAACGCCCCGGCTTGTCCGGGGCGTTTTGTTTGGTCTGCAGAGCTGATTCAATAACCCAGTGCGCGCGCTGATTGGTAGAACACGAAGCTGAGCGCCCACGCCAGTGCCAGCGACCAGCCCAGTGTGAACAGCGTGTATCTCATGTCCTTGGCTTCGCTACGCAAGGTGGCGATGGTGGAGAGACAAGGGGTGTAGACCAGCGTGAACAGCATGAAGCTGTAGGCTTGAACCCAGTCCAGCTGTTGTCCCAGTGCACCGCTCAAAGCGTCGCCGCTCAAACCGTAGATCACCGCCAGAGAGCCGATCACGATTTCTTTGGCGACGAAGCCGAAGATCAGCGCGATGGTCAGTTGTTCGTTGATGCCGATGGGCGCGAAGATCGGATGCAGCGCGCTGCCTATCATGCCGGCCAACGTGTCGGCGCTGCCCGGCACGGCTGAGGACGGCAGGTTGGTGAGCAGCCAGACCAGCACCACGCCGGCTACGATGAACTGCGTGGCGCGACTGAGGAAATGGCGCACCTCGATCCAGCCGCGCAGCAGCATCTGGCGCAAGGTGGGGAAACGATAGGGGGGCAGTTCCAGCACGAAGGGTTCGGTGCTCTGGAACTTGTTGCGGAACAACAGTGCGGTGAGGATGGCGGCGGCGAAACTGAACAGGTACAGGCTGAACAGCACCAGCGGCGCATGTTGCGGCGAGAACAGGGCGGCAGTGATGAATACGAACACCTGCAGCCGCGCCGAACACAGCGAGAACGGGATCACCAGCATGGTCAGCAGGCGCATGCTGCGCGAGCGCATCACGCGCGTGCCCATCAGGGCCGGCACGTTGCAACCGAAACCCATCAGCAACATCACGAAACCGCGCCCGTCCAGTCCCATCCTGGCCATCAGCGCATCCATCAGGAAGGCGGCACGCGACAGATAGCCGCTGTCTTCCACCATGGCCATGAACAGGAAGAACAGCACAATGATGGGTACGAAAGCAGCCACTGTCGCCACACCGTTGTAGATGCCGTCCAGCAGCAGGCCGGACAACCAGGGTGGTGCACCGGCGACCGCCGCTTCCAGCGCCGCACCGCGCAGCCAGCTCAGTGCTTCGGCGACGCCGCCTTGCAGCGGTTGGCCGAGCAGGAAGATGCCCTGGAACAACAGATACATGATGCCGAAGAAGATGGGCAGGCCGAGCCACGGGTGCAGCATCACGCGGTCGAGCTTGTCGGTGAGATGTTCCGGCATCTGCACCGGCACCTGTACCGAGTGTCGCAGCACGCGCACCATCTCGGATTCGATGTGTTCGTCCTGTTCCAGTTGCGAGCGTAACTGTTCGGCCATGCCGGGCGTGGGGTAGCGCAAAGCTTTGGTGACGGCCTGGATAGCATCCTGATAGCCGGCACCGTATTTTCCGCTGAGCAGATAGATCGGCAAGCCCAGCATCTCGGACATCTTGCCGCTGTCGATGGTGATGCCGTATTTGCGCGCCTCGTCCGACATATTGAGCAGCACCACCACGTTCATGTTGAGCTGTTTCAACTGCAGCAGCAGGCTCATCTGGCGTTCGATCTGGGTGGCGTTCAGGATCACCAGCGCCAGGTCGGGCACGTTGTCGTGCAGGAAGTGGCGCACCACCTGCTCGTCGTCGGAGAAACCGTGCAGGTCATAGATGCCGGGCAGGTCGATGATCTCCACCATGTCGCCGCCGAGCAGGATCTTGCCGGACAGCAGTTCGACCGTGATGCCGGGCCAGTTGCCGACCCGCGCCGCGCCGCCGGTCATGCGGTTGAACAGGGTGGACTTGCCGGTGTTGGGCATACCCAACAATGCGATGCGTTTCATGCGCAGCCGGCTCCTTTGCATACTTCTATCTTGCTGGCTTCATTGCGGCGCAGAACCACATCGGTGGTGCCGAGGCGTACCTGCAGCGGGCCGGAAAAGACGGCCTGGCGCACCAGCTCGATCTGTTTGCCCTTGCGGAAACCCAAAGCAAGCAGACGCTGATGCAATGCCTGGTCGGCGTGGATGGCAACGATGGTGGCGAGATCGCCTTGTTTCAAGGTGGCTAATGTGGAGGCTGACATGGTTCGCGCATTATTCCACAGCCGTCGCGCTCCTGTCGCGTAAGCCGGCGTGATTAAGGTAGAATGCGCGCTTCCAAAACGTATCAATAAGATCATGATTACTGGCAGTCTCGTTGCGATCGTCACGCCGATGCATGCGGATGGCAGCCTCGACCTTGAGGCATTCCGCGCGTTGATCGATTTCCATATCGCCGAAGGCACCGACGCCATTGTGGTGGTCGGTACCACTGGCGAATCCCCCACTGTGGATGTGGAAGAGCATGAATTGCTCATCTCCGAAGCGGTGCAGCATGCCAAAAAACGCGTGCCCATCATCGCGGGTACCGGCGCGAACTCCACCAGGGAGGCCATAGAGCTGGCCACCTTCTCCAAGAAGGTAGGCGCAGATGCCTCGCTGACGGTCGTGCCTTACTACAACAAGCCGACACAGGAAGGCCTGTACCTGCATTTCAAAGCCATCGCCGAAGCGGTGGACATGCCGCACATCCTGTACAACGTACCGGGGCGTACCGGTGCGGACATGAGCAACGATACGGTGCTGCGCTTGGCCCAGATACACAACATCATCGGCATCAAGGATGCGACCGGCAACATCGAGCGCGGCAGCGACCTGTTGCGGCGTGTGCCGAAGGACTTTGCCATTTACAGCGGCGACGATGCCAGCACGCTGGCGCTGATGCTGCTCGGTGCGCACGGCACCATCTCGGTGACGGCCAACGTTGCGCCCAAGTTGATGCACGAGATGTGCGCGGCAGCCCTGAAGGGCGATGTCGCCACGGCACGCGCGATCAACTTCCGTCTGCTCGGGCTGCACCAGAAACTGTTCATCGAAGCGAACCCGATCCCCGTGAAGTGGGCGGTCGCGCGCATGGGCAAGATGAAGAACGTACTGCGTCTGCCGCTCACCCCGCTCACACCCGCCGCGCAACCTGCGGTGGAAGAAGCGATGCGTCAGGCCGGTGTCATTTGAACTTACTGGAATCACTATGAAAACTAGCAATGCGATCAGCACCGTCCTCGTCATCTCCATGCTGGCGGGGTGCGGTCTCTTGCCCGAACGCAAACCGGTGGACTACAAGAACGGCGGTACGCCCGCCCCTGCGCTGGAAGTGCCACCCGATCTGACGTTGCCTAACAGCAGCCAGCGTTATGCTATTCCTGCGGCTGACGGCACCCAGGTGGCTCGCTACTCCGACTATTCGCGAGATGTGAAGGAAACGGAGCAACCGTGCGCAGCGCCAGTGCAAGCCCCAGTTGCGGCAGCAGCGGATGCGCCAGCGCGTTTGATGTCGGTCGAAGGTGCGCGTTTTGTGTTGCTGGCCGAGCCGTTCGACCGCGCCTGGCGCAAGGTCAGTCTGGCGCTGGAACGCGCCAAGATCGCCACCGGCGACGTGAATCGCAGCAAAGGCGTGTTCTACCTGAAGACATCCGAAAAACAGCCGTCTGAACTGCGCGTGCTGGTGCAGGAGACAAAGGGTGTCACCGTCGTGACGGTCGCCGCAGATGCAGGTGCGCAAGCTGACACTGCAAATGTTCTCGACCAGCTGTTCCAGCGACTGGAGCAATAAAGCGCAGTGATGCGTTTCGCGTTTCTCGGCAGCGGCAGCGAGGGCAACTCGCTCCTGGTGCAGGCCGGCAACACCACCCTGATGCTGGATTGCGGGTTCTCCGTCAACGAGACCGTGGCGCGTCTGGCACGCCTCGGCCTGCAGGCCGAACAAATCAACGGCATCCTCGTCACCCACGAACACAGCGACCATATCGGCGGCGTGGCGCGCTTGGCACGCAAGTTCCAGCTCCCGGTGTGGATGACGCACGGCACTTTGCTGACGCAGCAGGCCGCGTTCGCCGACATCGCGGTCACCGAACTCAATCCCCACCATCGTCTCTCCATCGGTGATCTCGAAGTGCAGCCCTTTCTGGTGCCGCATGACGCGCGCGAGCCTGTGCAATATGTGTTCGGCGACGGCATGCATAGACTGGGGGTGCTGACCGACACGGGACACATCACCCCGCACATTGAGGAATCGCTGGCGGGTTGTCATGCCATGGTGCTGGAATGCAATCATGATGAAGAGTTGTTGCGTACCGGGCGTTATCCGCCTTCACTCAAGCAGCGCGTCGGCGGACGTTTCGGTCACCTGAGCAACCGACAGGCAGCGGGATTGCTTGAAAATCTGGATACCAGTTGCCTGCAATACATCGTCGCCGCACACCTGAGTAAACAGAACAACCTGCCGGAACTGGCCGCGCAGGCATTGAGTGCCGTGCTGTCATGTAAAGTGGCAGAGATCACGATCGCATCGCAGTCCGAGGGATTGGACTGGGTCGTCATCGAATGACTTGCGACCACGAATAAAAAAGCCGGCTTGCGCCGGCTTTTTTATTTTGACGTGCGGGTGTTACTTTGCAGCAGATTGCGAAGCTTCTGTGGCCGGTGCAGCTGCCTCGGTTGCGGAAGCTGCGACAGGTGCTACAGCCTCAGTTGCTGGAGCAGCGGCAACAGGAGCGGCAGTTTCGGCAGATTTCTCACCACAAGCTGACAGAGACAGAGCCAACAGAGCTGCGATCAATGCGGAGCGTTTCATTTTCAATTTCCAATCGATAGATAGGTACTACTAGACTATAAGTGAAGGTTTACATTGAGCTGCCTTTTCTACAACCTTCCCAAAGAAAGGGCGGCGCATTCTAACGCTTCCAAAGGGAAATACAAGCGGGATGATGTGGCGAAAAATCCCTTTTATTTCAGGTGGAAAGCACTTCTTCAGGGCGCCGTCAAAAGCATGCAATTGCTGTGATTGTCTGGCAATTCCAGAGCGGGCGGGAGGGAATGGTGAATCGGGCTTGCCCCGACCCACCGGTAAGGCGAAAAGCTTACTTGTTGACCGCTTTGGCAGCTTCGTTGACTGCCTTCTTGGCTGCATCCTTGGCGGCGGTGGTCGCATCGTTGGCGACCTCCTTGGCTTTGTCGGCAGCCGCCTGAGCAGCATCTTCGGCAGCGCTCTTTGCCGCGTCGCCAACATCCTTGGCTGTTTCTTTCGCAGCATCCTGTGCTTTTTCGGCCGCTTCGGCTGCCGCTTTCTTTGCGGCATTCAGGGATTCAGTGGCTTGCTCGCCGCAGGCGGTAAGGGAGAAGGCGAGCAAAGTGGCGATCAGTGCGTGAAATTTCATTTTCAATTTCCTGTCGGTTAATAAATACGAAAAGTAGACTGGGTGTTCGGCGTTAATTTAGCAAGGCGTGCGAAGTGTCATAGCCCAAGGCGGGTCGGAGTCGCACCGGAATGGGATGCCAGCCACATCTCCTGGAAGCGAGAATTCAGCTCGTGCGCGCCTTCCGGGTCGTTCTTCGCCAGCAGTCCGCGCGTATCGTCGAAGTGATAGCGACGTACGAAATGATGACCGTCGGCTACGGCGAACGGCTCGGTCACGCCGTGCAGATGGGGCGGCGTCTGATAGATCGCCATGCTGTGGCTGAACTCGCGCAACAGCATCATCATGCGCGGACAGAAGCGGATCAGGTGCTGCGTATCGTGAGCCAGAAGCTGCAGGCGATTGTTCGTGCTGAGAAGCAGATAGTGACGCAATGCATCGTAACGGGCCTCCGAGTTGAAGCCGATATCCGAAAAATCCTTCTCGAAGATATTCAACGAATGTTGTGCCGAACTGCATACCGTATCCAGCGCCGCGATGTAATCGGTAACACCATCGAAAGTGGTGTGCTGCAGGGTCTCATCGTTCATGCTTTGCGTCTCCTGGTTTCGGGGGCAAGGTATCCATCCAGATACCACTCGTACAACAATCCCATCGCATCTTGCGTCAACGCTGCTTCGGCTGGCAGTCTGCGGGTATCGGCCAACTCGCGCAGCACGCGATAGTCGTTCTTGCGCAACTTGTATGCCTCGCCGTTGACGAACACCGTCTTATCCTGGCACAGCATCAATGTCTTCAGATCCAGTTCCACGCCGCGTTTCAGCACTGCCTCGGAGAATCTTGTCGCAGACAGGGGGCGGGCAGGGCCATCAAAGAAGATATGCGGCTTGGGTTCCGAGAGGTAGCAGCCGAGAAAATTGGCGACATCTTCATCGTCCCAGCGCACCTTGCGGATCGCTGCGCCGACTTTCTTCAACATCGCCGGGCCGATCTCGGAAGGGTGCTTCTGCAACTTCAGGTCGGGGTCGGCATACGTGCCCTGGACATCGATGCGGTCTTGCAGATAGACGAGGAACTGCTCCGCCAACTCCTGATGCCAAGGCGTGCGGAAACCGATGGAATAAGTCATGCAGTCATCCTCGGCGATACCGTTGTGGGCGCAATGCGGCGGCAGGTACAGCATGTCGCCCGGCTCCAGCACCCATTCCTGCTCCACCCTGAAGTCCTTCAGGATGCGTAGCGGCGCGCCTTCGATCAATGTCTGGTCCGCCTGGGTGGATATCTGCCAGCGGCGATGTCCGTAGCCTTGCAGCAGGAACACGTCATACGCGTCGAAGTGCGGACCAACGCCGCCGCCCTTGGGGGCATAGCTCACCATCAGGTCATCCAGCCGTGCATGCGGGATGAAATCGAAACGCTTCAGTAGTTCAGTGGCTTCCGGCAGGAAATGATTCACGCCTTGCACCAGCACCGACCATTGGCCTTTTTTAGAGAGTCCGCTGAAATCCTTGGCGACGAATGGAGAGTGGCGCAGATCGAACTCGCCGCGCTGATAAGTGACCAGTCGTGCCTGTGTATCCTCGTCGCAAGCCAAAGCCATCAGCTGTTTGGGGTCGAGCAGACCCTTGAAACCGGGTACGGCCTGACGGATCAGCAACGGTTTCTTTTGCCAGTAATCGCGCAGGAACTTTTGCGGACTCAGTCCGCCGAGCAGGAGGTTTTTCATAAAAGGATTATAGCCCTGCAAGAAGTATTGAAAAGTGCAGGTAATGGAAAATTCGGAGGTTCGTCGGCCGAGAATTTGGATAGAATGCAGGACAGGAGGACGTTATGCCCACACAAGCTGTACCACTACAAGCTGGAATGGAGGCGCCGCACTTCGAACTGCCGGATGCCGACATGGAGACGTTCAAGCTGGTCGCGCAACAAGGCAAGCACAATGTCGTGTTGTATTTCTACCCGAAGGACGATACGCCGGGTTGCACGATGGAAGCGAATGAATTCAGCGATCTTGAGGATTCCTTCGCACAGCTCGACACCATCGTCGTGGGGATCAGTCGCGACGACTGCATCAGCCACGCATGCTTCCGCGACAAATATGGACTTTCTGTATTGTTGCTGTCCGATCCTGAAGCACGCATCTGCAAGAAGTACGGCGTCATGTACGAGAAGGAAGTGGATGGACACAGGAAACTCTCCATCCAGCGCTCAACTTTCATCATCGACAAGACCGGCAAGCTGCGCCACGCCCTCTATGCTGTTCACGCCCACGGGCATGCACAAGAAATACTTAATCTGATAAAGGAAATGAAATGAAGATCGAAAAGAACGCCGTCGTCTCACTGACCTACGCATTGAATGACGCCAGCGGCGAATTGATCGAACAGGCCAACGACCCCATCAGCTACCTGCACGGTGGTTTTGACGGCATCTTCCCCGCAGTCGAGGAAGTCCTGCACGGCAAGGATGTGGGCGACAAGTTCACCGTCAGCATGACACCTGACGAAGCCTTCGGCGAATACGAACACGATCTGGTGCGCGTCGAGCCGCGCGAGATGTTCCCCGCGGAAGTCGCTGTAGGCATGCAGTTCGAAGGTGGTGCAGAAGGCGACGATGACGAAGACTTCATGCTGTACACCGTGACCGAAGTCACAGACAAGGAAGTCACCGTCGACGGCAACCATCCGTTGGCCGGCAAGACACTGACCTTCTCCGGCACTGTCACAGATGTGCGCGCCGCTTCGGCAGAAGAGCTGGAGCACGGCCACGTACACGGCGACGGTGGTCATCACCACTAAGCTGTGTCATTGAATAAAAAAGCCCGCACATGAACTGCACCCCAGAAGTTGGACAAGAGTCCAATCACTGGGGTGTTTCTTATGGCCAAGTATTCAACGGAGTTCAAGTTAGAAGTTGTTAGGCACCATCTTTCAAAGGGGAATGGAAGTCGCAAGACTGGACATTTCTTT
>JAHJQE010000092.1 GCA_018819205.1 Gammaproteobacteria bacterium | reverse complement strand
TCGGCCATCTGGTCGTAGACTTTGCGCAGCGCGGGCGCCATCTTGTTGCACAGCGTGCCCGCCACGATCATCACGTCGGACTGGCGCGGACTGGGGCGGAAGGCACCGGCCCCGAAACGGTCCAGGTCATAACGCGGCAAGGCCGCATGCATCATCTCAACGGCACAGCATGCCAGACCGAAGGTCATCGGCCACAGGGAACCAGTACGTGCGTAGTTGATAATGGTATCGGCGGTGGTGGTAATCACGCCTTTTTCCAGAATTCCTTCAATACCCATAGCTTCCCTCTCCATCGTGCGCGACAACACACTCATGCAGCCGCACCTTCATGTTTTTAGATACTCGCTGGCGCTTTGCCGCTTTACTGACTCCGTTTCATACCGCAACACCCGGGATGGCCACACCCTCAGAGTGCCGCTATTCCCACTCCAGCGCGCCCTTCATCCATTCATAGATAAAACCAACCACAAGAATGGCCAGGAAAACCATCATGGAAACGAAACCGAAGGTGCCGATCTCTTTCAGTACGATCGCCCAGGGAAACAGGAAAGCGATCTCGAGATCGAACAGGATGAAAAGGATGGCGACAAGATAGAAACGCACATCGAATTTCATGCGCGCGTCTTCGAATGCTTCAAAACCGCATTCGTATGGAGACAGTTTTTTTTCGTCAGGACGGTTCGGACCGACAATGATGCCGAGAACCAAGGGTGCGATACCCATTACCAAAGCGATGCCTATAAACAAAAGTACCGGAAAATAATTTTCCAACATGCTTGAGTCCCCTCCCTCTGTGAACCCGCAATATAGCGGAGTGCAAAGCAATGCTCTAGTTTTATATTTCGACCTTGCGCTGAATCAGCCAGGTTCTTCTTTGTTTTATTCTGGTGCGGGGCATGGGACTCGAACCCACACGTCCTTTCGGACACAGCCACCTCAAGGCTGCGCGTCTACCAATTCCGCCAACTCCGCATACTACTTGAAAATTATCGCGGGATTTCCTTTGCCTTGGAATCTGGCGCGCCTGCTGCTGCCGGCGCATCCACTTGCAGCGTATTCACATCCACACGATCCATGACACCAGCCTGCTTCTCAGGCTGAGCATACATGGATGTCAGCGTCAAACTGGTGATGAAAAAGACGGTTGCTGCCACTGCAGTGCTACGGCTCAGGAAATTGGCAGAGCCACTGGAGCCGAACAGACTGCCCGCAGAACCTGTCCCGAAGGCGGCGCCCATATCGGCACCCTTGCCGTGCTGGATCAGCACCAGGCCGATCAACACCACTGCGGTTATCACATGCACTACCCAAACCAATGTTTCCACACTTGACTCCAGCTTCTAGATTTATTGTTGCGCAGCGCTACAGATCGCCACGAATTCTTCTGCCACCAGCGATGCACCGCCGATCAGGCCACCATCGATATCCGGCATACCCATCAATTCTGCTGCGTTGCCCGGCTTCATGCTGCCGCCGTACAGGATACGCAAACCTTGCGCCACTTCAGCATCCAGCTGCGCTACGCGCTGACGAATGAAGGCATGCACAGCCTGCGCCTGCTCCGGGGTCGCCGTCTTGCCGGTACCGATCGCCCAGACCGGCTCATACGCGATGACGGCTTTCGCCAAAGCCTGCGCGCCGACATGATTGAGCACCACTTCCAGTTGACGCCCCACCACCTGCTCGGTCACGCCACTCTCGCGCTCATCCAGCGTCTCACCGACACAGAAGATCGGCGTCAGACCAAATTTGATCGCCGTATCGAATTTGGCTGCAGCGATGTCGTTGCTCTCGTGGAACAGCGCGCGACGCTCGCTGTGGCCGATGATGACGTAGCGACATCCGAAATCGACCAGCATACCCGGAGCCACTGCGCCGGTGAATGCGCCTTTCTCGTGCTGACTCAGATTTTGAGCCCCCCATGCCACATTACTCCCTTGCAGCATGGACTGGGCCTGAGCCATATATGGGTATGGCACACACACACCATAATCCGCAGCGCCCAGTCCTTTCACGCCCTTCAGCACGCCCTCCAGCAAAGCCTTGTTGCTTGCCAAATCACCGTGCATCTTCCAGTTTCCAACCACTAATTTGCGTCGCATCAGACGTTTCTTCCGATGTTTTGAGGTCGGCGATAGTAACGGCGAAACGAACTTCGGTCAATCTGCGTAATACAACCTCTACCAAGTACCCTTTCTTGCCCTGTCTGCACCATGCCAGAACGGCTTGTGTAATAATCGTGTAACAATTCGCACCTAGGATGCATCCCGCTGACACAAGTCGAGCACAACGATCAATCCTTCGGAGAATCTTGAAATGAGCAAACTGAATCGAATCTTGAGCGGGCTCGGCCTGTCCTTGACCCTGCTGGGTGCCAGCGTGGCCCATGCGGGCAACATCACCGGCGCCGGCGCCACCTTCCCTTACCCCGTTTACGCCAAGTGGGCTGAAGCCTACAAGAACAACACCGGCGTAGGCATGAACTATCAATCCATCGGCTCCGGCGGCGGCATCAAGCAGATCAAAGCCAAGACCGTGGACTTCGGCGCTACCGATGCCCCGATGAACGCCAACGAGCTGGGCATGCTGGGTCTGACCCAGTTCCCGACTGTGATCGGCGGCGTCGTCCCGGTAATCAACGTTGAAGGCGTATCCCCCGGCCAACTGAAGCTGTCCAGCAATACGCTGGTCGACATCTTCATGGGCAAGATCACCAAGTGGAACGACCCCAAGATCGCTGCCGACAACAATGGCCTGAACCTGCCAGACCAAGCCATCACCGTGGTACACCGCGCTGACGGCTCCGGCACCACCCACATCTTCACTTCCTATCTGGCAGCCGTCAGCACAGCCTGGATGCGCGAAGTCGGCGCGGACAAAGCTGTGAAATGGCCCGCGGGTACAGGCGGCAAGGGCAACGAGGGGGTTGCTTCTTATGTGCAGCGCATCAAGGGTGCTATCGGCTACGTTGAATATGCTTACGCACTGCAGAACAACATGTCCTATGCGCAACTGAAGAACCGCGACGGCCACTTCGTTTCTCCTACATCTGAAAGCTTCAAGGCTGCCGCCGGCAATGCCAAGTGGAAAGCTTCGGAAGGTTTCGCGGAGATCCTGGTGAATCAGCCGGGCGCTGACAGCTGGCCTATCGCTGGCGCAACATTCATTCTGGTTTACAAGAACCAGGACAATGCCGATACCGCCGCTGAAGTGCTGAAGTTCTTCGACTGGGCTTACAGCCAGGGCGACAAGATGGCTTCCGATCTGCACTACGTGCCGCTGCCAGCCAATGTAACAGCTATGATCCGCAAGTCCTGGAAAGAGCAGATCACTGACGGCCACGGCAAGGCGATCTGGAAGTAAGCAAAGCCTGAGTGCGCCGAACAGCGCGCTCAAGTTATAATTCGGGGGGGCGCTATGCCCCCCAATTTCACTCAATACCTATTACACAAATGAAATCGACGCTCCTGCATCAAGCCCGGCTCAAGCAACAGATATGGCTGGACATGTTGTTCCGTGGCCTGACCCGACTATCGGCTTTCGGAGTGCTGGCGCTCTTGCTCGCGATCATTGCCTCGCTGGTGATGGGCAGCATGCCTGCCATAGAGGCGTTCGGTTTCCACTTTCTCGTCAATGACGAATGGAATCCGGTCACCGATGAATACGGTGCACTGGTCCCCATCGTAGGCACACTGGTCACCTCCGGTATCGCACTGTTGATCGCTATTCCGGTCAGTTTCGGTATCGCCATATTCCTGACCGAGCTGTCGCCGCGCGTGTTGCGCCGGCCGCTCGGCATCGCTATTGAATTGCTGGCGGGTATTCCCAGTATCATCTATGGCATGTGGGGCCTGTTCGTGTTCGCGCCATTGTTCGCCGATCACTTCGAACCCTGGATCAACGACCACATCGGCACTCTGCCGATGCTCGGCCCGTTCTTCGCCGGCCCGCCGATGGGCATCGGCATCCTGACCGCCGGCATCATCCTCGCCATCATGGTGATCCCCTTCATCGCATCGGTCATGCGCGACGTGTTCGAAGTCGTGCCGCCCATGCTGAAGGAATCCGCCTACGGCGTCGGCGCCACGACCTGGGAAGTGGTAATGAAGATCGTGCTACCCTTCACGCGCATCGGCGTGGTCGGCGGCATCATGCTCGGCCTGGGGCGCGCCCTGGGCGAGACCATGGCCGTCACCTTCGTCATCGGCAATGCGCATGAACTGAGCAAATCCCTGCTGATGCCCGGCAACAGCATCTCCTCCGCGCTGGCCAACGAGTTCACCGAAGCCGTCGGCGAACTGTACACCTCGGCGCTGATCGAGCTGGGCCTGATCCTTTTCTTCATAACTTTCGTCGTCCTGTCACTCGCGCGCCTGATGCTGCACAAGCTGGGCAAGGGCGAAGGCCAGACAACCTGAACACCATGCTGACACTCTATACCCGCCGTCGCATCATCAACGTCACCGGCCTGCTGGTCTCCATGCTGGCCATGGCCTTCGGCCTGTTCTGGCTGTGCTGGATCCTGATCACCTTGCTCAGCCACGGCCTTACCGCGCTCACCCCAGCCGTCTTTTCGCAGATGACGCCCCCGCCCGGCAGCACCGGCGGCCTGCTGAACGCGATCGCCGGCACGCTGATGATGAGCCTGCTCGGCACGCTGATCGGCACGCCCATCGGCATCCTGGCCGGCACTTATCTGGCCGAGTTCGGGCAGCGCGGCTGGCTGGCTCCGATCACCCGTTTCATCAACGACATCCTGCTGTCCGCCCCCTCCATAGTGATCGGCCTGTTCGTCTACGAGGTGTACGTCATCCGCGTCGGCCACTTCTCCGGCTGGGCGGGTGCTTTGGCGCTGGCCATCATCGTCATCCCCATCGTAATCCGCACCACCGAGAACATGCTGCGCCTGATCCCCAACACCCTGCGCGAGGCCGCCTCCGCACTGGGCGCGCCGCAATGGAAGATCGTCAGCTTCGTCACCCTGCGCGCGGCACGCGCCGGCATCATTACCGGCGTGATGCTGGCCATCGCCCGCATCAGCGGCGAGACCGCCCCGCTGTTGTTCACCGCACTGAACAACCAGTTCTGGAGTGCAGATATGAACAGTCCGCTGGCCAACCTGCCAGTCGTGATCTTCCAGTTCGCCATGAGCCCCTACGAAGACTGGCAGCATCTCGCATGGGCCGGCGCGCTGCTGATCACCATCAGCGTACTCACGCTCAACATCCTGGCGCGCATCCTGTTCCGCCAGAGTGCAACCACACATTGATATCGGGAATCACTACTCATGAACGCTGAACAAGTCACCACGCCCAAGGTCATCGTACGGGACCTCAACTTCTTCTACGGCAACTACCGTGCACTCAAGGATATCAACCTGGATATCGCGGAAAAGATGGTGACCGCCTTTATCGGCCCGTCCGGCTGTGGCAAATCGACATTGCTGCGCACCTTCAACCGCATGTACCAGCTCTATCCCAAGCAAAAAGCCACCGGCCAGATCATGCTGGACGGAAACAATGTGCTCGACCCGAAACAGGATCTAAACATGCTGCGCGCCAAGATCGGCATGGTGTTCCAGAAGCCGACACCGTTCCCGATGTCCATCTACGACAACATCGCTTTCGGCGTGAAGCTGTATGAGAACCTGAGTCGCAACGAGATGGATGAGCGCGTCGAATGGGCCCTGAAGAAAGCGGCATTGTGGGGTGAGGTCAGCGACAAGCTAAAGCAAAGCGGCACCAGCCTGTCCGGCGGACAGCAACAACGCCTGTGCATCGCCCGTGCCATCGCGGTCAAACCACAAGTACTGCTGCTGGACGAGCCGACCTCCGCACTCGACCCGATCTCCACCGCACACATCGAGAAGCTGATCGACGAACTAAAGAAGGACTTCACCATCGTCATTGTTACGCACAACATGCAGCAGGCCGCCCGCATTTCGGACTTTACCGCCTATATGTATCTGGGCGACCTGATCGAGTTCGGTGATACCAGCACGGTTTTCACTAACCCGACACGCAAAGAGACTGAAGATTACATCACTGGTCGCTTCGGTTAAGCGACCAGTAGTGTAACTGTGCAGACAAAGGCTTTAGCCTGTTGCGGTGGAAACTAACTTGCGCAGCAAGTTATGTTGTAACCACTAATGCACGAAGTGCGTTACGCCGGAACCACTACATCACTGCCCGCTTCGCCTAGACATTCAATACGCACTAACAAGAACGCCGAGCAAAGCTCGGCGTTCCTCGTTTCAGGCAGACAGGTTCAAGACTAAGCTGCCGCAGCTTTGACCGCCTCAGCAATCTTCTCCGCACATAACTGCACCTTCGCGCCATCTTCTCCTTCCACCATCACACGCAGCAAGGGCTCGGTGCCGGATGGCCGCAACAGCACGCGTCCCTTACCATCCAGCATGACTTCAGCAGTTTCCACCGCATGCTTCACCTTGGGATGGTTGGAGAGGTCTTCTTTCTTCGCCATCTTCACATTGATCAGCACCTGCGGATACATGTGCAGTTCTGCTGCCGCTTCGGCCAGCGTCTGCTTCTTCATGCGCAAGGCATGCAGCACCTGCAGGGCCGAGACGATACCGTCTCCAGTGCTATGCTTGTCCAGACAGATGATGTGCCCCGAGTTCTCGCCGCCGAGCTGCCAGCCTTGCTGTTGCAGCATCTCCATCACATAGCGGTCGCCCACCTTGGCACGCATAAACGGGATACCCAGATGCTGCATGGCGTGCTCGAAAGCAAGGTTGGTCATCAAGGTGCCAACCACACCGCCTTTCATCGTACCTTCGGCATGATGTTGTCTGGCGATCACATAAAGCAACTGGTCACCGTCATATAACTTGCCTGCTGCATCGACCATCACCAGGCGATCGCCATCGCCATCCAGCGCGATACCGACATCTGCCTTGTGCGCGACCACAGCCTTCTGCAAGTTCTGCGGCTTGGTCGCGCCGTAACCATCGTTGATGTTCAATCCGTTCGGCTCTGCGCCGATCGCGACGACTTCCGCTCCCAGCTCGTGAAACACATGGCGCGCGATATGATAGGTCGCACCATGTGCGCAATCCACCACGATCTTCATGCCGCGCAGATCCATTTCGTTGGGAAAGGTGCTCTTGCAGAATTCGATATAGCGACCGACTGCATCGTCGATGCGTTTGGCCTTGCCCAATGCATCCGAAGCATTGGTCTGCATCGGTTCATCCAGCGCCGCCTCGATGGCATGCTCGACATCATCAGGCAACTTGGTACCTGCACCGGAGAAGAACTTGATACCGTTGTCCTCGAAAGGATTGTGCGAAGCCGAAATGACCACGCCGGCCTGCAGGCGCAGTGCTCGCGTAAGATAGGCGACCGCGGGCGTTGGTACCGGCCCTGCCAGATACACATCGATGCCCGCAGCGATCAAACCGGCCTCCAACGCTGATTCCAGCATATAACCGGAGATGCGCGTGTCTTTGCCGATCAACACCGCAGGACGATCACCGGGTGAATGTTCTGCTTTGGCCAGCACCTTGCCGGCCGCGTAGCCCAGATGCATCACGAACTGCGGCGTGATTGGGTGCTCACCAACTTTGCCGCGCACGCCATCGGTTCCGAAATATTTTCTGCTCATGTCATCCCTCGTTCAAAGCATTCAAAATCTTCAGCGCGTCGACAGTCTCGCGCACATCATGCACACGCACGATGGATGCACCGCGTTGCACTGCCAGCATCGCCGCCGCCACGCTGGCGGCCAGCCGGTCACTCACATCGCGTCCGGTGATCGCCCCCAGCATGGATTTGCGCGACATACCTGCCAGCACCGGCACAGCCAGCGCCGAGAATGAATCCAATTCGCGCAACAATGCAATGTTGTGTGCCAGCGTCTTGCCGAACCCAAAACCGGGGTCAATGACGATGCGTTCCTGCCCTATCCCGGCCGCAACGGCTGCAGCTATCCTTTGCTGCAGAAAATCGGAAACCTCCCGCACGACATCATCGTAATCCGGTCGTTGTTGCATGGATTGCGGCGTGCCTTGCTTGTGCATCAGGCATACGGCCGCGCCCGTTGCAGCGACTGCGGGTATAGCACCTTCTGCCTGCAAAGCATTCACATCGTTGACCATCGTTGCGCCCGCTCGGAGTGCCGCCCGCATCACAGCAGGCTTCCAGGTATCGATGGAGATCGGCACATTGATACCGCGCAGCCCTTCGATGACAGGCAACACACGATCCAGCTCTTCCTGTTCGCCCACCTCGGCTGCACCGGGTCGGGTGGATTCGCCGCCGATATCGAGCATGTCAGCGCCATCTGCGATCAATTGGTGTGCATGGTCGATGGCACTGGAAAATGAGTCATAGCGGCCACCATCGGAAAACGAATCGGGCGTGACATTGACGATGCCCATCACCTTCGGACGGGTCAGGTCGATCTTGAATGCGCCGCAATGAAGCTGCATCGGAGAGGAAGGCGTAAAGAGAGGCTAGTCGATTAGCCTCTCATCACTGCTTCAGGTTTCTTGAGCCGGTTCACCGGTTGCCGGCGCAGTCGGACTCTCATCCTTTGGAGGTTCTGCAGCCGGCTGCTCCGGAGCTGGCTTTGGAGGACGCGGCGGCTTGCCTTCCATGATGTCGTTGATCTGATCAGCATCTATGGTCTCCCATTCCAGCAGGGCCTTGGTCATCGCCTCGATCTTGTCGCGATTCTCCTCGATCAGCTTGCGCGCCAGCGCATATTGCTCGTCCAGGATACGGCGTATCTCGGCATCGACCTTCTGCATGCTGGCCTCGGAGATGTTCTTATGCGTGGTCACAGAACGGCCGAGGAACACCTCGCCCTCGTTCTCGCCGTACACCATGGTACCCAAGGCATCAGACATGCCCCACTGGGTCACCATCTTGCGCGCCATGTCGGTGGCACGCTCGAAATCGTTGGAGGCACCAGTCGTCATCTGGTCCATGAATATCTCTTCCGCGATACGCCCGCCAAACAGCACGGCGATAGTGGACAGGATGCGTATCTTGTCCATGCTGTATCGATCCTCGGACGGCAACTGCATGGTCAGACCGAGTGCACGACCGCGCGGGATGATGGTGACCTTGTGTACCGGATCTGTCTTGGGCATCAGCTTGGCGACCAGCGCATGACCAGACTCGTGATATGCGGTGTTGCGACGCTCTTCTTCAGGCATCACCACCGAGCGACGCTCACTGCCCATCATGATCTTGTCCTTGGCCGATTCGAAGTCGTCCATGTCGACGAAACGCTTGCCACGGCGCGCAGCGAACAAGGCTGCCTCGTTCACCAGATTGGCGAGGTCGGCACCGGACATGCCAGGCGTACCACGCGCCAATATGTCCCCCTTCACGTCTTCACCACATGGCACCTTGCGCATGTGCACTTTCAGGATCTGTTCACGACCGCGGATATCCGGCAACGGCACCACTACCTGGCGGTCGAAACGCCCCGGACGCAGCAAAGCCGCATCCAGCACGTCCGGACGGTTGGTTGCCGCAATCACGATCACACCCGAAGAACCTTCAAAACCATCCATCTCAACCAGTAAGGCATTCAACGTCTGCTCGCGCTCGTCGTTGCCGCCGCCCAGACCGGCACCGCGCTGACGACCGACCGCGTCGATCTCGTCAATAAAGATGATGCAGGGGGATTGTTTTTTGGCCTGTTCGAACATATCGCGCACACGCGCGGCTCCGACACCGACAAACATCTCGACGAAATCAGAACCGGAGATTGAGAAGAACGGCACCTTGGCTTCGCCCGCAATGGCCTTGGCCAGCAGCGTCTTTCCGGTACCGGGACTACCCACCATCAGCACGCCGCGCGGAATGCGCCCGCCGAGATTCTGGAATTTCCCTGGGTCGCGAAGGAAGTCGACCAGCTCCGAGACTTCTTCCTTGGCCTCATCGCAACCGGCCACATCGGCGAAGGTCACGCGTTCCTTGGAATCGTCCAGCATGCGCGCCTTGCTCTTGCCGAACGAGAACGCACCACCTCCTTTGCCGCCCTGCATCTGGCGCATGAAGAATATCCACACGCCGATCAGTAACAGCATGGGGAACCAGGAGATGAATACCTGCGTGAAGAAACCCTGCTCCTCGTCCGGCTTGGCTTCCACCTTTACGCCGTACTTGAGCAGATCGGACACCAGCCAGATGTCGCTTGGCGCGTAGCTGGTGATGCGCTTGCCATCTGGTGTAAGCGCCTTAAGGGTGCGACCTTCGATGGTCACCTTTTCGATCTGGCCGGCGCGGACGGCTTCCAGAAACTGCGAATAATCCAGTTGCACTTGCGCCGTCTGCATCTGACGCGCATTGAACTGATTGAAGACGGTCATCAGCACCATGGCGACGACCATCCATATACCGATACTCTTGAACAGATTATTCACACTTGCTCCTCAAATATGAGCGAAAAACGAACGTGCATTAGACTACGGAAGCACCGATTACTCAAGCTTTCCCAAGCCCACCAGATACTGCTCGCTACTACGGTCGCGTGAAGCTTTTGGTTTACGCGCGACCACTTTGGCAAAGTGGGCACGCATCAATTTCAGGTAATCCTCAAAACCCGCCCCCTGGAATACCTTGACTGCGAACGATCCACCAAGAGCCAAGTGTTTGACGGAAAAATCCAGCGCCAGTTCCGCCAGATACATGGCACGCGCTTGGTCTGCCGAACTCACGCCGCTGATATTGGGGGCCATATCCGAAATTACAAGACCGATCGGGCGGCCCGCCAGCATTTCTTCCAGTTGTGCCAGCACGCTATCTTCGCGAAAATCGCCCTGAATGAACTCCACTCGCGGCAATGGATCAAGCGGCAACAGATCCAGTGCGATGATGCGTCCTTGATCGCCCAGCTTCTTCGCCACGACCTGACACCAGCTTCCGGGGGCAGCCCCCAAGTCCACCACCACCATGCCTGGTTTGATCAGATGGTCGCGCTCATCCAACTCCAGCAACTTATAGGCTGCACGCGCGCGATAACCATCCTTCTGCGCCATCTGCACATAGGGATCATTCACATGCTCACGCATCCATTGCTTGCTGGATTTTGATACTTTCATAGATTCTTCCCTGATAAGGGTGTCATATGCAGATTAGCGCAGAAAGTGCACTCAGCAACTTGTTAATTCCACAGGAATCCGTATTTTCTGCGGACATGTCCCCGTTTTGCTAGAATGCGCCCCCAATATGGAGTACACATGCTAAATCTCACTATCACTCAGCGCCTGGCACTCAAAGGCCGCGCCCATGCCCTCAAACCAGTCGTAATGATTGGTAATGCCGGTTTGTCCCCGGCCGTGCTGGACGAGATCGACCGCAGTCTGAAGAGCCACGACCTGCTGAAGATCAAGGTAATGAGTGACGACCGCGAAGCTCGTGAAGCGATGCTGCAAGAGATATGCACCATTCTGAAGGCAGGCCCGGTGCAACATATCGGCAAAACGCTGGTGGTCTATCGCCCGCTGGAAACACCAATTGCCAAAGCCCCAAAGCGCCGCAAGGGCAAGCCGCTCACCAAAAAGCAGCTCGCCGCCCGCAGCAGCTAGATGTACTGAACTTCGACGACCTCGTATTCGCGCACGCCTCCCGGCGCCTGCACTTCAGCGACATCGCCTTCCACCTTGCCGATCAGCGCACGCGCAATCGGTGAGCTGATGGAAATCTTTCGGTGTTTGATGTCTGCCTCGTCCTCACCCACGATCTGGTAGGTCACAACGTCTCCATTGCTGGTGTCTTCCAGCACTACCGTGGTTCCGAACACACAACGACCATCCGCAGCCAGTGCCTTCGGATCGATGATCTGCGCACTGCCCAATTTGAACTCCAGTTCGACGATGCGACCTTCAACAAAGGATTGACGTTCCTTGGCGGCTTCATATTCAGCGTTCTCGGACAGGTCGCCCTGTGCTCGCGCTTCCGAGATCGCGTTGATCACAGAAGGACGCTCCACCGTCTTCAGATGATGCAACTCTTGACGCAATAGCTCGGCGCCGACCACGGTCAATGGGACTTTACTCATAAAAATCTTCCTTAGTTGAAACGACGATGCAGCGATTGCACGTCGTATACCTGCAATTCAGCCAGATGCTGCATGCCGATGCAGGCGGCACGGGCGCCGGCCAGCGTAGTGTAGTAAGTGACACGGCCTTGCAGCGCCGCATGACGGATGGAATAGGAATCGCGCATCACCGACGGACGACTATCCACCGTGTTGATGATCAGGCTGATCTCGCCGTTCTTGATCATGTCGAGGATGTGCGGACGACCTTCAGCGACCTTATTCACCACCGTCACCGCCACACCGGCTGCTTCGATGGCTGCCGCCGTGCCACGCGTGGCCACGACCGAGAAGCCCAAACCGACCAGTGAACGAGCCACTTCAACTGCTCCCGTCTTGTCCTCCTCGCGCACGCTGACAAAGACCTTGCCGCTCTTCGGCAACTTCACGCTGGCTGCGAGTTGCGACTTGACGAAGGCCTCTGCAAAAGTGTCGCCCACGCCCATTACTTCGCCGGTGGACTTCATCTCCGGCCCCAGAATCACATCTACACCGGGGAACTTGATGAACGGGAACACCGCTTCCTTAACCGAGTAATACGGCGGGATGACCTCTTTGCTGATGCCCTG
>JAHJQE010000091.1 GCA_018819205.1 Gammaproteobacteria bacterium | reverse complement strand
GGGAATACAACGAGGAGCGGCCGAAGAGATCGTTAGGCGGCCTGACGCCCTCGGCCTACGCAGCACAACTGGCAGGAAAATCGGTTACATTAACTGCGGACTCTAAAGCCCTGTGCTACTGAAAACTGGGGAGACGTCGCACTATATTGAAAACTTCATAAAGGATTTGTTTCCAAACAATAAGCGCGTTGCCAATCAAGTGAACTCCCTTCTTAGCAAATTCTCATCAGGTAGATCATTTGGTCTCCCTGTCGGGGGGCAGTGCTCCAGAATTCTTGCTGAGCTATTTCTCAACTCAGTTGACCACCGAATGACGGGAGAAGGAATTCGGTGGCATAGATATGTTGATGACTACGTATTGATAGCAAACTCTCCTGCTGACGCATATAAAGCACTAGCGTTCCTTTCGCACATGCTCGCCGATTTCGGTCTAACGCTGAATAAAACCAAAACTGTAATGCTTACTTCGAAGCATTACTCTGACTATGTAACTACTCAACTTGGTGGCAATGAGGATGAGGCAGGAAAACTTAGAGAAATCGATCTGCGTTTTGATCCTTACTCAGACACGTCAGTCGAAGACTACGAATCACTGAAGCAGACCGTCGAAAGTCTTCAAGTACACAGACTACTAAACCGAGAGTTAGAGAAAGCAATCCCTGATACGTTCCTAGTAACCCAGATAGGAAGAACGCTCAAGTTGCATGAACCCCATGTAGCCATTCAGCTAGTAACCACGCTTCTCAGCCAAGGAAACTTACATGCATTCCGCGCATCGTGGTCAACCATTATGCGTGGAGTTGCAAAACTTCGTTCTTCTGAAGAATACAGTAGCACTTTTGCTGAAATTGACAGACTCCTTGACCTTATCCCAGTTCATTCGGCACACCTTCTACAAGCAGAAGCGGGCCTACTTCACTATCTAAGAACATTAAGGTTTGCACGTACTGTTCAACGAGCTATCTTCGTTCAGAAAGTTTACGATTCCACTCGCTCCGATACGGTCTGGCGAGCTTGTATTGACTGTTGGCGACAATGGAAAGATGGTGCTGCCTTCAACACGCTTCGAAATAAATGGTTCACACTAAGCCCGGAATGCCAGCGCATGTTATGGCTTTCTGCTTCCGCTTTTGGCGACCAAGGTGAAGCACTCAAACGACAGTTCAAACCGAACTTAAATCAATCATGGAGGCTTGGAATTGAACGCCAAGGCGTAGCTAGTTTTTCTTCGATTTATCAGGAATGGTGTGAAAATGCGCAATCCGGTGAATGACCCAAGGACAGTCGCTCGCAACATTCCCGGCGTTTTTGACTCTCTATTTCCCCAGCTAACGCCCAGCATTGTTGGACACTTCAACCGAACAGCTACGTTTTCGCGATGCGATTCTATTCCTATTGAAATGGTGCAAGCGAGTAAGCTTCATAAAGCCATGCTCTTTGAACTCGGTTTTACTGTTGGAGAAAATATACTCGCAGGCAACGCCATTGATTGGGACAATTGCTTACGGAAAGCTATCGAGCGTCAGAAACGCTACTTCGATGCGCAACTTCCAAATGAACTTGCCCTGATTGACAAGCAGATTGCCGAAATTACGGGCAAGAACATTGCAGCAATGATTTCTGAATTAGCAGTTGAGCGTGACCGACCAATAGTCTCAAGCCCTGCCATTCCAGGTTTTCAATGGATTTCATCTGGGCACGGCGACTTTTCTATCAGTTCAACTCTTATAGAAGTGAAATGTAGTAGTGGCAATTTCTCAGCCCCCGACTACCGCCAATTAGTTATGTACTGGTTACTTAGCTTTGCTGCGTCTGTAGAACGTAATTGCGCAGAATGGTCTGAAGGAGTGCTATTGAATCCGCGTTCGGCAAAGTATGTTGTTTTGAAGTTTGATGATTTTTTGCGCGTAATAAGTGGTGGGCGTACAAAAGTGGAAATTCTTCAACTTTTCTCTTCAATGTTTGGAACCCGTGATGTGAAGTAGAACCAAAGCTACCGGAGTCGAATCATTTTTTAGTCGGCTGAGATATTTGAAAGAAGTAGCGCTCCGGTACCTTCCCGCTCCCACATCACCCCTGCCCGTTTCTTATGTAGCAGGTATTGCCTGAACCAAGAACCAAAGGTACCGGAGTCGGAGAAAAAAAAAGGTACCGGAGTCGAATTGTTTTCGAATCAAAGCAACTAAATGAGCAACTAAGTTGGTCAGCATCACAATACTTTTACCCTCCGTCGATACAGAGTAGATTAGGCACGAGTTCAATGTTCGATGAGGCTTGCAACGAGCCCGGATGGGGAAACCATGAAAGCGGTCATCTTCTCGAAATACGGAACACCTGCCGACCTTAAGTTCACCGAGGTGGCGCGCCCCACTCCGCAAGACCATGAGGTGCTGGTGGAGGTGCATGCGGCCTCGGTCAATTCATGGGACTGGGAATTGCTGCATGGCACTCCTTTCGCCAACCGGCTGGGTTTCGGCCTGTTCCGGCCAACCAAGATCAACAGCCTCGGCTGCGACATCGCCGGACGTGTGGTTGCGGTCGGCAAGGATGTCACACGGTTCAAGCCTAGCGATGAGGTGTACGGCGACCTTTCGGCAGACGGATGGGGCGGCTATGCCGAGTATCTGCGCGCAGACGCGCAATTGCTGATGCACAAACCTGCCGGCATGACATTCGAACAAGCAGCAGCGATCCCGCAGGCTGCGTTGCTCGCATGGCAGGGCCTGCACAAAGGCGGGCTGCGCAGCGGGCAGCAGGTGCTGATCAACGGTGCGGGCGGCGGCGTGGGCAGCTTTGCCATGCAGATAGCCAAGGCACAGAGCGCGGAAGTGACCGGCGTGGATAGCACTGCAAAACTTGAGCTGGTGCGCAGGCTGGGCGCGGATCATGTCGTCGATTACACCCGCGAGGATTTCACGCGCGACGGCCAGCAGTATGACCTGATCCTCGATGCACAGGCACACCACTCCATCTCCGACTACCGCAGGTCGCTGAAGCCGGGCGGCAGCTATGTCATCGTCGGCGGTTCGATGACGCTGATCCTGACGATCATGCTGCTGGGGCCGCTGCTCTCACGCTTCGATGATAAAAAAAAGATGATGGTGTTGCTGCACAAGGCGAACGATGGACTGGACGTCATCGAGGCGCTGTTCGCCACCGGCAAGGTCGTGCCTGTCATCGACCGTATCTATCCACTGCACGAAGTGGCACAGGCTCTCGCGGATTTCGGCGCGGGCAAGGTCAAAGGCAAGTACGTCATCCGCGTGAAGGATGCATGACGCGGCTCATCGCCTTTCCCTGTTCTGCTCACGATGACACGCAAGGCTTGAGTTAAAATCCGCCCCGCCTTCACCCCCGCTTACACAACTCAATGCGCCTCTCCCTCCTCCGCCAACGCCTTTACGACCTCGGCGCGAAACCTTGCCATGCTGACCGCTTGTTGCGCGGCTGGTGTCAGGTGCGGTCTTACGACATCAAGGGCAGCCCGGCGGCGACTTTCTTTCCGCAGGCGATGCGCAAGGAATTGCCCGCCATCGAGGCGGAGCTGGAGGGGCTGGCACGTTTGCACGGCGAATATCCTGCCACCCCCTCCCCAGCCCTCCCCCGCGATGCGGGAGAGGGAGTCAACGACGAAGTGGCACGCTTGCTGGTGGAACTTAACGACGGGCAGATGGTGGAGAGTGTGTTGCTGCCGCGCGGCGGGTTGTGCATCTCGACGCAGGTGGGATGCGCGGTGGGCTGTGTGTTCTGCATGAGCGGCAGGAACGGCCTGCTGCGCCAACTGAGTAGCGCGGAGATCGTGGCGCAGGTGGTGCTGGCGCGCAGACGGCGCGCGGTGAACAAGGTGGTGTTCATGGGCATGGGTGAACCGGCGCACAACCTGGACAATGTGTTGGAGGCGATCGAGGTGCTGGGTTTGCAGGGCAACATCCCGCACAAGAATCTGGTGTTCTCCACGGTGGGCGACTTGCGTGTGTTCGAGCGCTTGCCGCAGGAGACCGTGAAGCCCGCACTCGCGCTGTCGCTGCATTCCACCGACGATGCGCTGCGCGCGAAACTGTTGCCTCAGGCGCCACAGATCCCCGTGGCCGAACTGGTGGAACGTTGCGAAACGTATGCGCGCGCCACCGGCTACCCGACGCAATACCAGTGGACGTTGATCGAGGGCGTGAACGACAGCGATGCGGAGCTTACGCGCCTCGTCGAGCTGCTCAGCGGCAAATACGCGATCATGAACTTCATCCCGTTCAACGCGGTGGACGGCCTGTCCTATCGCCGCCCTGCTGCCGAGCGGCTGGCGCGCATGATGGGCACGCTGAAGCAGCGCGGCATCGTGACGCAGTTGCGCGATTCGGCGGGGCAGGATGTGGAAGGTGCGTGTGGCCAGTTGCGCGCGAGGCATGTGGATGCCAAGCGAAAGGTGAAGCAGATGGAAAGTTCCGGAACGGTGCTGCTACAAGGTGAGTGACCGAGAGACCGTTCCGGTCATTTCATGATGAGTACCTTGTTGAGCACGTTCAGGGTTGTCATCAACTCATGGAAGGCTTTGCGCACTTCACCATCCATGATCCGCTTCGCGGCAGGCAGATTGTTCTCCTGGATGTTCTTCACCACGAAGCCTGCCGCCGTATGCAGGCGAGAATGCTGCTCGGTCAGCGCCTCGATACCCTGGTTGTTCGCACCGAAATAGCTCAGTGCCGGACCATGCAGCCACTTGCCCAGATGACACTGGTCATCGCGCATGATCTGGTCCAGCCTGATGTCACTTTTCGATTTTCCATCCAGATAGTTTTGCAGGGCGAGCTTCCACGCTATGTGCGCCTCGATCTCTTCCATGACGTTGAGCTCGTTCTTGATCTCCTCTTTCTGGCTGTCTGACAGGCCGTAGAGTTTCATCAGCGTGTCTTTCAGCAGCTTGACCGAGACCAGTATCACAAGTCCGGATATACCACTAGATATCAGCAATTGATCGGCACTGAGCTTGCCGAGCATGATCAACACCAGTTCAACGCTGATGCCGAATACGATAAACAGATTGATTGCCAGCGAGAGTTTCTTCATCGTTATTGATCCCGTGTTGTGATTTGAGTTGTTATTGAAATTACACCAATCCTGTATGACAACGAGAGCCTTTCAAGGCGAGATTGTATTCGTCTCCATGCGCTTTAGCCATGCCCTGACACTGATGCAACAAACAAAGAAGCGCGCGTAGAATAGCTATATCGGAACCGGCGCGTTCGTAGCATCCGATTTTCCCCGGTCCCATCACCACAATGCCGTGTCCCTTTGAGGAGCGCCGCGCCATGGATCACGCAGCTTTACCCACCCCCGAACTGGTCGCAGTCGTGGTCGGACTGTTGTTGTTCGCCGCACTGACCAAAGGCATGGCTGACCGCTTCCGCCTGCCGTTCACCGTGACGCTGGTGCTGGTGGGTATCGCCCTGAAGCAACTGGGGGATATCGGCCCCGGTGCTTTTTCGTTCTTCGCCGATATCCGCGTTGAACCCGAAGTGATCCTGTTCGTGCTGTTGCCAACCCTGGTGTTCGAATCCGCCTACAACATGGATGCACGCCTGTTGCGGCGCAACCTGGCCCCGGTGCTGACGCTGGCCGGGCCGGGGCTGATCGTTTCCACCGGCATCATCGGCTTGATCGTGTGGGCGGCCACGCCGTTCGATCTGGCCGCGTCGTTATTGCTGGGTGCCATCCTCAGCGCCACCGACCCGGTGGCGGTGATCGCACTGTTCAAACAGATGGGCGCGCCCAAGCGTCTGACGATACTGATCGAAGGCGAGAGCCTGTTCAACGATGCCACCGCGCTGGTGGCGGCCAAGATCCTGATCGGGGTGGTGGTGGCCGGCTATTTCACCTGGGATGCGGCGATGTCCGGCGTGGGCGAGTTCTTCAAGGTGTTCTTCGGCGGCATCCTGGTCGGCTGGGCGCTGGCGCTGGCCACCGGCTGGATGCTGGGACGCATCTATACCGAACCGCACGTGGAGATCTCGCTCACCACGATACTGGCTTACCTCTCCTTCTTCATCGCGGAACACATGTTCCATGTCAGCGGCGTGATGGCGGTGGTCAGCGCGGGCATCGTGATGGGCGGCTGGGGACGCACCAAAATCTCGCCGACGGTGGCGAACTACATGAACGATTTCTGGGAGTACATGGCCTTCGTCGCCAATGTGCTGATCTTCCTGCTGGTGGGCCTGTCGGTCGATCTTCCTGCGCTGTGGCACTCGCTGCCGTGGCTGCCGTGGGTGGTGCTGGCGATGCTGGTGTCGCGCGCGGTGCTGGTGTACGGCATGACGCCGCTGGTCGGCAAGCTGCCCGGTGCGCAGCCGGTGGAGCGCCCCTACCAGACGGTGATGTTCTGGGGCGGGTTACGCGGTGCCATCGCGTTGGCCATCGTGCTGAGCCTGCCCGAGTTCGAACATTCCGAATTGTTCATGCCGCTCACCACCGGTGCGGTGCTGTTCACGCTGCTGGCGCAGGGACTCAGCATCGAGAAGCTGATGCGCCATTTGAAGCTGGATCGGCCACCGCTGTCGGACCGGCTGGCGCTGCTGGAACGCGACCTCTCCGCGCAGGAGAAGACCATCGAGCGCATCCCCGACCTGCTGCGTGGCGGCCTGTTTGCCCATCCCATCGCAGCGCATCTTGAGCACCGCTGCAAACGCAACGCCGAGCGTATCCGCCATGAGATTGCCGGTTTGCGCCGGCAGGAGATGAATCACCACGATGAGCTGTTGCTGCTCTACCTGCGCGCCTTCTCCGAGGAACAGGCTTATTACCAGCGCCTGTACCACAACGGCCATATCAGCGAGGGCGCCTTCCGCGAACTGGTGGCGGTGCTGGCATTGCAGATCGATTCCATCCGCTATCAGGGGGAACTCGCGCATGTACGCTCGCATCATTTGAACCGCCTGCTGGAGAACCGCTTCTACAAACTGATCGATCGTATCGGCTGGGAGTGGCTGTCCAACTTCGGCGAGGGCATGCGCACCCACCGCATCGTGCTCAACTATGAAGAGGTGCTGGCCCACTATCAGGGCAACGGCTGGGTGCTTGCCAGTCTGGACCGCATGGCGGCCACCGAGAACATCCCGCACGACGTGCTCGAAGAGGTGCGCGGCCGCTATGAGAACTGGCACCAGCTGGCGCGCAAACAGCTGGACGTGATCAGCTCGCAATACCCCGAGTTCGTCACCGCGATGCAGGAACGGCTGAGCCAGCGCATCGCGCTGCTCGCCGAACGGGAAGCAACCGAATCACAGATCGAACACGGCCTGCTACCGGCGGGCATCGGCGAAGCGCAGATCGAGGAGTTATCCCGCCGGCTGGATGCCTTGCGCACCCCAAGGCATATCCGCCTGAACGTCAGCCCCGCCGAATTGCTGCGCAAGGTGCCGTTCTTCCGCGAGCTCACCGTCGCCGATTTCGCAGAGATCACGCCGTCGCTGAAGCAGCGCAACATGGCGGAGAACGAAGACATCGTCACGCAGGGCGAAGCGGGGGATGCGCTCTACCTGATCGCGCGCGGTGTCGTGCGCGTGCTGCACCATGAAGGGGATGAAGAAGAACATGCGCTGAGCACCTTGGTCGCGGGCGACTTCTTCGGCGAACAGGCCCTGCTCCACGGCGAGGCGCGCAACGCCACCTGTCGGGCCGTTACGCCCTGCACCCTGTACCAGTTGCACCGCGACGATTTCGAAAAGATCCGCAACACCTGGCCCTCGATCGACGCGGCGGTGCAGGAGGTGGACAAGGCGCGTAGCGCGACGCCGAACCTGCAGAATGGTTGAGCAAAATAAAGCCCGGCATCACCGGGCTTGCTGTTACTTCACTTCCTTGGGATCGACGACCCGTATCACTTCACCCTCGAACACTTCATCGTTACTGGCGCTCTGCTCGCGCATCACGGATTGTCTCTGTTCGGCGAGATCGCGCATCTGCTTGCGCACCTCGCGCGTCTTCCACCATAAATATGCCCATGCGATCAGGCCGAGCACGGCGATGACTGCAAAGAACACGGCAGAGAACATCAAGGCGACGATGGCGACCACCACAGTGACAAGCAGGCCCGCCAGTTTGCGTAAAGGGCTAGGCGGGTTGGGGTTGGGTGGCAAATTGAATCTGATCTGCATGGTGATTATTCTGTCCGGGTAGGGATACGACAGCTTCGTCGCGTATACAAGCTTGCTGCTGAAACTGCCGGACAGTTTACAGGCTCTTCCCAGTATCGGCGATGGCCGCGTTCATGCGTGCCTCAGACACCGGAGGCCATGCCACCTTACAGCTCGATGACACGCGTCGTGTTGCGCCCGGATTGTTTGGCCTCGTAGAGCATCCTGTCGGCCGCTTCCAGCAGCTGCTCGGGAGTGACTGCATCGAGCTTGTCGGCGGTCGCCACCCCGATGCTGAGGGTGACATACGGCGCGACCTTGGAATGCTCGTGGGATATTTTCATATCAGCCACTGCAGAGTGGAACTGCTGTGCCATCTGCATGGCACCGGCGCTGTGGGTACCGGACATGATGGCGGCGAACTCTTCACCGCCATAACGCGCCAGCACGTCTCCGGGGCGATGGACGCAACCGCTGATCGCCTTGGCGATGCGCGACAGGCATTCGTCACCGGCACCGTGACCATAGTTGTCGTTGTACTGCTTGAACTGATCCACGTCGATCATGATGATCGAGATCGGCAGATTGTCGCGCTGGCACCGCCGCCACTCTACGGTGCGCGCCTGTTCAAAGGCACGGCGGTTCGGCACTTCGGTGAGGGCATCCATCGAAGCCAGGCTCTCAAGCATATCGTTCTGGCGCTTGAGACGCAGATGGACACCGACCCGTGCCTTGACTACTGCATTGTTGAAGGGTTTCGGGATGTAATCGACCGCACCGAGCGCAAAGCCCATGGTCTCGTTCTCGGCATCCCCCATGGCAGTGATGAAGATGATGGGGATCGAGCGCGTCGCCGGGTCAGATTTGAGCTTGCGGCACACCTGATGGCCATCCATGCCCGGCATCAGGATATCGAGCAGGATCAGGTCTGGCTGACCGTCGACAGCGGCCTTGATCGCCTGCTCGCCGGAGGTCGCCGCCATGATCTTGTAGTCTGCCTTCAGCAGGGTATTGAGGATGTTGATGTTGATGCGCTCATCATCCACGATCAGGATGCGTGGCCGCTCATCATGGTTGGGCTGTGTATTCATGCTGAACTTACAACTCCTGTTTCAGTTGGATCAACGTACGCTGTGCCACTTCGAACTCGAAGTTCCCCAGCAGTCTCTCGAGCTCCTGAGCACGCAACTTGGCCGAAGGTGTAGTCACCTTCTGACGCAAGGCCACGGCCACCTCTTCCGCATCCGGGTCCAGCTCACGCACCATGATCTCCAGCCGCTCGAGCAGACGGTGAACGCTGCTTCCCTCCACGCTCGGATCACCGGCTGGAGCGAAGCGATCCGGGCTGTGCTGTTGCAGCCATTTCAGACTGTGGATGACCAGGGACAAAGTATTTTCCAGACGGTCGAGCAAACGCAGATAGGTGTCGCTGGCGCGACTCCTGATGGCGGCATCCATGGCAATGGCGGCCGGGCGCAGTTCATGTGCGCCGATGGCTCCCGCCAATCCTTTCAGGGTATGGGCGATGCGCTGGGCATGATCCAGCTCATGCTCACTCAGTGCCTTGCGCATGGCTTGCGCGTCGTCTGCATGGTCCTGCAGGAACTTCATCAGTATCTGGTGCAGCAGGTTGGCATTGCCGCCGGTCCCTTTCAGGGCCACCGCAAGGTCGATGCCGGGCAGATCGTCCGGGAGCGGATTAACCGGTTGCGGTTCGGCCCGCGTTTCTGGCGCGACAACCATACCTGTGGGCAACGCACGCTGCCCCGGTGACACCCAGGTGTTCAGGGCGGCAAACAGCAGGTCAGGATCGATCGGCTTGGCCACATGGTCGTTCATGCCGGCAGCAAAACATTTTTCGCGATCACCGGCCATGGCATTCGCCGTCATGGCGATGATGGGCAACGATGCGTGCTCAGGCATGCCGCGGATGATCCGTGTCGCCTCAAAACCATCCATGATGGGCATATGGATGTCCATCAGCACGGCATCGAAATGCATGCGCGTCACCAGGTCGACCGCCTCCTGTCCGTTGTTGGCCATCGTAACCACCAGGCCGGCCTGCTTCAGCAGTTCCATCGCAAGCTGGCGGTTGATGGCATTGTCTTCCACCAGCAGGATGTGGGCGTTGAGGATGTTGTTCAAACGCGGCACACCCCAGGCCTGCGCGGCATCCTCGACGCTTTCGCTGCCCTGGTGCGTTCCGAGCACACCGATGATGGCATCCGTCAACATGGAAGCGGTCACGGGCTTGATCAGGAAACCATCGATCTTCACCTCGGTTGCCTGCTCCATGACCATCTCCCGACCATGCGCCGTGACCATGATGATGGTCGGGATCTTTGCGAGGTGTGGATGTTGTTTGATGAGACGTGACGCTTCGATACCGTCGAGTCCCGGCATGTTCCAATCCATGAACACCAGATTATAGGGGTCGTCTTCGGGCGCTTGTTCCAGTGCATCGAGCGCCTCCTGACCCGACTTCACGCAGGTGACCCGGCAGGTGAACGGCGTCAGCATGGAAGACATCACTTCCAGTGCGCTGTCCACATCGTCCACCACCAGCACCTTGAGACGATTGAGTTCAGCCGGCAGGCGTTTGCTCTTCGGCATCTCGCCTTCGCGTACACGAGCGAAACGAGCGGTGAAAATGAACGTGGAGCCCTTGCCGCTCTCGCTGGCCAGGCTGATCGTCCCGCCCATCATCTCGACCAGATGCTTGCTGATCGCCAATCCGAGACCACTGCCGCCGTACTTGCGTGTGGTACTGGAATCGGCCTGGGAGAAAGGCAGGAACATGCGAGAACACTGATCGGGAGTCATGCCGATGCCGGTATCCTGAACCTTGAATTCGATCTCCATGAAATCGTCGGTGACCGAGATCGGCGTTACATTGACCCTGACCTCGCCCTGCTCGGTGAACTTGATGGCGTTGCTGACCAGGTTCAACAGGACTTGCCCCAGACGCAACGGGTCACCGATGAGGTGGGAATGGCGGTCGTCCGGCAGGGAGAACAGCAACTCCACGCCCTTTTCCTGGGCCTTGGTTGCCGTGAAGTTGGACAGGTTCTCGAATACCTGATTGAGATCGAACGGGATGGCCTCCATCTTGAGCATGCCCATCTCGATCTTGGAAAGATCGAGGATATCGTTGATCACCCCCATCAGCGATTGGGCGGCGAAGTACACCTTTTCGATGTAGTCGCGCTGGCGCGGTTGCAGCTCGGTCCCCAGGCACAGGCGCGACATGCCGATCACGGCATTCATGGGGGTGCGGATCTCGTGGCTCATGTTGGCCAGGAAGTCGCTCTTGACGCGGGTCGCGGCCTCGGCCTGCTCGCGTGCGCGCGCCAGTGCCTCGTTTTTTTCCTGCAACTTTTCCATGGCCTGGTTGCGGTTGTAATCGAACGTCATCGCGATCATGAACAGGATAAGCACCAGGCCCGCCACACACAGGATGGTGAAGAATCGGGTGTACTCCGGCTGGTAATACACTTCGAACTGGACACCGGACATGGAGGCGAGACCGTAAGCGATGGGCACAGCGCAGGACACCAGCAGCCAGAGCAATGCATCGCGGCTGTAACCGAGCAGCAACACGGCGGCCACTGGGATCAACGTG